>JBEIPP010000012.1:0-32043 GCA_040376995.1 Flavobacteriales bacterium | reverse complement strand
GAGTTCCCTTTTGTAATTTCTAATGCGTAATCTGGGTTTAACTTTGCTTTACCAGTAGTATGTGTTGTTGGACTTGCAGTGTTTTTATTTACAACATATTTGAAGCAAAAAAATCATTGATAGTTGTTAGGTTTATGTTTTGTTTGCGCAACCTCTGTTTAATATTTGATTAACAGCGGTTGTTTTATTTTGCTTGAATAGAGTTAAATAACATTGATTCTAAAAATAAAATAATTTTTTTATCGTCTTGATCTTTAGAAAAATCAGTTAATGCAGGTAGGTTTTGCATAAAAAATTTCTGTGAATGAGCCATTTCTAGCACAGTACTTGCTATTGAATGAGGGAATTTATATTTAGGATTCAATTCAACAATAATTGATGAAATACGTTCACATAAATCTTTGTAGGGTTTAAATAATCTATCTTTATTATCCTTGCTGACATTTCTTGTTAAATAGGACTTCGATCCTTCCCACATCACTAACATGTAGGCTTCATTTTCTGAAATAAAATCAGTGTCTAAATTTTTATTGATAGGCTCTTCAACTAATAATTTAATAACGGTTTTTAATTTTATTTCAGGGTTGTTTATGTTATTGATATAAAAAACAACTTTATATTCTATGTAGCTCCAATACCAATTGATTAGATATACTAGAAAACGGTGTTTATTTTCAAAATACCTATAAATACTTGATTCTGTTGTTGAAATTTCGGTTGCTAATTTTTTAAAAGTGAATTCTTCAAAGCCAATTTTGTTAATTAGAATTAAGCCATGCTTTACAATTTTCCTACCTAAAACTGATTCTTCGGGGTTTCGAAGAAATAGTTTTTCATTCATCTTTATTTTAAAATTTAATTCCATTCTATTTCATTGTGAGAGTAAAAGTATTATATTTTATTAAAAAATGCAAATTAATGATAGTATTACTATTATTTTTGTTAATTTATTTTGTAATTTTGCATAAAAATTAGTTTATGGAAAAGAAAAAAGCGAAGTTATTATTTACCTGGTTAGCTAATGAAAAAACTATTTTAAGTAAAGTATACACGTTAGCACTTTTACAAGGTATTATGTATATTGCTATTCCAGTTGGTATACAAGGTGTGGTAACATATATTATGGCTGGCAGTTTTTCTGCATCACTTATTTTGCTGTGTTCTATTACTATTATTGCAACAACATTTGTTGGTTTTTTTCAAATTTGGCAAATGCGTATTAATGAAACCTTGCATCAAAAAGTATTCGGGAATTTGATAACCAGAATTAGTTTGTATTTAAATAATACCACAAATACCGAAGATATTTTATCTAAATTAAATAAATACTTTGAAGTGGTTACATTACAAAAAGGAATTAGTAAAATATTGTTAGATTTTTCTTTTTCTTTAATTAGTATTGTTTTTGGAGTATTATTACTCCCTTTGTATAGCCCTTGGTTTATGTTTTTTACAATCATAATCGGGTTCACTTTTTATTTTATTATTGTTTATTATGGTAAAAAAGGAATTGATACTAATGTAAAAACATCTAACGAAAAATATCATTTAATTGAATGGTTTCAAAAAAGAGCTTCTTCAAATGAGACTAAAGATGAAGGATTTATTGATCAAACTGACTTTAAATTAAACGACTATATTATCAATAGAAAAAGTCATTACTCAGTTCTCGAAAAACAATATAAAGCAATTATATTATTTAAAATTATTTTTGTTGGTATATTATTATTTTTTGGTGCGTTTTTAGTACAAAGAGGAGATTTAAACATTGGGCAATTTGTAGCCTCAGAAATAATTATATTTTTAGTAATCAATTCAGTCGAAAAGCTTGTTAGTAGTTTGGGAACATGTTATGATATTATTACTGCTTTATACAAAATAGAAAAAATTTTTGGTCAAAAAAAAGAATACTCATTTTTGAGTGTAGATGTTGTTGAATTAGAAGGTGTTTCAAATATTTACAAAAGGTCTTATTCAAAAGCTATAAAATATTCAATAAGAGCCTTTTTTACTACTTTTTTTATAGTTTTATTTATGCCTTGGACTCAAAGCGTTGAATCAAAAGGTAAGGTTACTACTTTAAATCCTGAAGGTAGACCTCAAACAATAACTTCCCGAATTGCAGGTCGAGTTGAAAATTGGTTTATTAGCGAAGGAGATTTTGTTAAGAAGAATGATACTATAGCTTTTATTTCTGAGATAAAGGATGAGTATATGGATCCTATGTTGATTAAACGATCTGAGCAGCAAATTAAGGCGAAAGAAACCACATTAGAATCCTATGAGAAAAAAGTAAATGCAGTAAATTTTCAAATTGATGCTTTGAATAAAAATTTGCTTTTAAAAATGGAGCAAACTCGAAATAAGCTTCTGCAAGCAAAAATTAAAGTTAGAACCGATAGTATCGAGGCTCAAACATCATACAATAACTACAAGGTAGCAGAAGAGCAATTGCAGCGCTTTGAAGAATTATTAGTAAAAGGCGTGATATCAAAAACAGATTTAGAAAACAGAAGAATAAAAGTACAAGATGCATTGGCTAAAAAAACATCTGCTGAAAATAAATTTATGTCTACTAAAAACGAATTATTAAATTCTGAAATCGAATTAAATTCTGTTCAACAAGATTATCAAGAAAAAATCATGAAGGCTGAATCAGATAAGTTTTCTGCTTTGTCTTCTTTATATGAGGGCGAAGGTTCTTTAACTAAATTACAAGGACAGTTAGCCAATTACAGTATGCGAAAAGGATATTATTATGTGCTTGCACCTCAAGATGGATTTATAACAAAGGCCTATGTATTGGGAATTGGTGAGATTGTAAAAGAAGGAGCAGCTTTGTGCTCCATTGTTCCAAGGCAAGCTGAACAGGCTGTGGAATTGTATATTAACCCAATTGATTTGCCATTAATTCAAAAAGGACAAAATGTTCAGTTAACTTTTGATGGTTGGCCTGCATTTGTTTTTACTGGATGGCCAGGAATTAGCTTTGGAACCTATCAATCTGAAATTGTTGCTTTTGATAAAGTGATATCTGATAATGGTAAATTCCGTATTTTAGTTAAAAATACAGGAAAGCGCTGGCCTGATGCTATTCAAATTGGTAGTGGAGTAGAAGGTTTTGCTTTATTAAATAATGTGCCAG
The DNA here is from genome assembly GCA_040376995.1 of Flavobacteriales bacterium. GTDB lineage: Bacteria > Bacteroidota > Bacteroidia > B-17B0 > Aurantibacillaceae > UBA4416. The sequence continues at coordinate 28,898 of JBEIPP010000012.1, read as the reverse complement.
TTATTTATGAGATATGGAGAAAGCTTAATGGATTCCCACCCGAATTTTATGTAAAGCACATTGAAGAAAAAAAAGATAACAAAAAAGATGGGAAAAAGTAAAATTGAGTTATTAATTATAGCTTTTGGATTTTTATTTTTTAATTGTTTTTCTCAAACAACTGTTGTTTTGAGTTATGATAGTTATTTAAAAAATGTACTGGAAAATAATCCTATTTCAAAACGAGCCGATAATATTAAGCAATACGGAGAATTACAATATAAAGCTAGTAAAGGTAATTTTGATCCCTATGTAAGTGGATCCTATGAAAATAAAAACTTTAATGGTTCAAATTATTATAGTATTTTAAATAGTGGTGTAAAAGTTCCTTTATTTACCGCACAAAATTTAAAGATAGGTTACGAATATGGAGTTGGCCAAAACATTAATCCAGAGCAATACACTTCATCATATGGTTTACCTTATGTTGGATTAGAAGTTGGTTTATTGCAAGGTATGTTTATTGATTATAGAAGAGCTGATTTATTGAAGTCAAAAGAATATGTAAATTATTATTCGGCTGAAAAAAATATTCAATTAAATAATTTATTATACGAATCTTCTCTTCAATATTTTGATTGGTTGTTTAGTTTAAAACAGTTGGCTTTAAATAACTATTTTATGGAGTTAGCAAAGCTAAGGTTAATAGGTATTGAATCTTTAGCAAATATTGGTGAACGCGCAGCGATGGATACTGTAGAAGCAGCAATTTTATATCAATCACGTTTGTTGGATTTTCAATCAGCTAAAATTGAAATACAAAAACAGAACAATGAATTAGCGACGTTTAATTGGCAAACAAATACTCCAGCTGTTAATGAATTTTATAAGCCATTGGATAGTTTGGATTTGTATTTCGAAAAAGCTAAAAGTAGTATTGTTAAACAGTTATATCAGGACTCGACGCTCAATCCTGTTATTGATAAGTATAATTCATTTCAAAAAGTGTTGGCTATTGACGCTCGATTAAAAAAAGAAATGATTAAACCTAAGTTGAATGTGAATTATAATTTATTGTCATATAATCCAAATTCTTTTAGTCCTGTGTACTCTCAAAATAATTATAAATGGGGAGTAGATTTATCTTTTCCTTTATTACTTCGTAGATCGAGGAATGAGTATAAAATGGCAAAAGTGAATTTTCAAAGTAATTCTTACGAACTATCTAATAAGAGTAACGAATTGGATTTTAAATTAAATGCACTTAAGCAAACCATTGCCATTTTATCTGAACAGTTACAAAATGCCGAACGATCAGTAAGATATAATAAACAACTGGTAGAAGCAGAAAAATTAAAATTCAATAATGGCGAAAGTTCTTTATTTATTTTGAATGCTCGTGAAAATAAATGGCTCGAATCCGAATTAAAATTTGCTGAATACAAATTTAAATTCATCAAAACTATGATTTCTATTGTGTATTTAAAAGGAACGTTAAATTATCTGTTTTAGAACTAATAGTTATCACACCAATTAAAATGTTCATTAATAATATTATTCTTTTCTTTTTTTATATGGTTTAAAAATGCACTGGCAACTGGTGAGTGATTTTTGTTTTTCATCCAAATCAAATTCCAGTTTGATTTTATGGGAAAGTTTTTAAAAGGAATAATTTGTAGTTCTTTTTGAATAAGTTCGTTTTTCAATCCTATTAAAGGCATAATTGAATATCCAATACCTGCAATAACGGCCTGTTTTACGGCCTCGTTTGATGTTAATTCCATTTTTTTATGCACTGGTAGGTTGTTTTTTTCAATAAATCGTTCCATCACTAATCTGGTTCCTGAACCTTGTTCTCTATAAATTAATTGGATTTCATCAAATATTGATTTGTCATAGGATTTTGATTTAAATTTCCGTTCATTGTTTCCAATCAAATAGAGCTTATTTTGCATGAGTTCAACTTTATCAATAGCTAATTTTTCTGGCAAAACAGATACTAATGAGAAATCAACCTCATTGTTTTCTAAACTTTCAATTACTTTTGTTTTATTAGTCACATCTAGTAATAGTTCAATCTCTGGATTCTGCTTTATAAATCCAGCAAGGAAATGCGGCATAATGTATTTTCCAGTAGATACAATAGAAATTTTGAGTCGCCCACTTAGTTGCCCTTTATACGCTAATGTTTTGTAATTAATGGCATACACTTGATTTAAAATTTTTTCGGCAGAAATTGCAATTTCTTTTCCAAAATCTGTTATAAATAATTGTCTTCCTACAACTTCAGTTAGTGGTATTTGAAATTGATTTTGAAAATTTTTTAATTGAATTGAAACTGCAGGTTGAGTTAAATAAAGCTCTTCGGCTGCTTTTGTGATACTTTTTGTTTGAGATATTTTTAAAAATATCTGCAATTGATTTAGGGTATATTGCATAAAAATATTTTATATATATTATTACAAATATAAATAAAAATTTATGAATAACCTGATGTAGATTTGCATTGTAAACAATAAATAATTAAAGCTATGAAAACATCAAAAAAAATCTCTACCATTAATAAACAAAATAGATTATTGTTGATATTATCTGTTATCCCTATTCTTATATTTCTTTTTTCAATACTTTTTCATGTTACGCCTCTAAGGTTATTAGCGATAGCATCAGATCTTGCAGTACATCATTATTTTATTTCAGGATTTTTGGCAATAGTTACATTTTTAATTATCATGAGGACTTTCCTTAATAATAAGAAGAAGATTACAGATATACATAATGAGAAAATTCTAGCTTCTCAATTGAAAAGTAGAAATAGAAGGGCACGATTACAGAAATTTAAAAATAATATTTCAATTAAATTATTGGCTTTAAAAAATAGGTTTAAAAAGGATGTGCTAAATATTAAATACAGTGAGAATGATGTTTTATCATCATTAGAAGAAATTCATATTCGTCAGAGTGACTTGCTGAATGGTATGAAACTTGGGAACACCTTTAAACAAAGTGTCAAGTTACATTACAAAGAATCTAATTTAAATAAATGCATAGAATCAGCAATTTTATTTGTAAGTAATGAGCATGTTACTTTAAAAGGAGGATATGTATTGCCAATCAAAAGTATTTATAAAGTAGAATTATAATCAATTAAAACCAAAATATATGACAAAAATAACTGTTGCAAAAGGAGATGGTATTGGTCCAGAAATTATGGATGCTACCTTAGAAATTATTTTAGCTGCTGGAGCTAAACTTGAAATTGATGAAATTGAGGTTGGAGAAAAAGTTTATCTCGCCGGCAATACATCTGGAATAGCAAATGAATCGTGGGAAACGATTAGACGTAATAAAGTGTTTTTAAAAGCACCTATAACTACCCCTCAAGGAGGAGGTTATAAAAGTTTAAATGTTACTACTCGTAAATTTTTAGGTCTTTACTCAAATGTCAGACCTTGTATGAGTCTACATCCTTTTGTAAGCACAAAACACCCTGTAATGGATATAGTAATAGTAAGAGAGAATGAAGAGGATTTGTATGCGGGAATCGAGCATCAGCAAACTGATGAGGTGGTTCAGTGTTTGAAATTAATAAGCAGACCTGGATGTGAGAAAATAGTGCGTTATGCTTTTGAATATGCTAAACAGCAAAATAGAAAAAAAGTAACTTGTTTTACTAAGGATAACATCATGAAACAAACGGATGGATTGTTTCATCAAGTATTTGATGAAATAGCAAAAGAATATCCGGAAATAGAAAATGAACATTGGATTATTGATATTGGTGCAGCTAAAATGGCAGACACTCCCGAAGCATTTGATGTGATTGTGATGCCTAATTTATATGGTGATGTTTTAAGTGATGTTGCAGCTCAAATTACTGGATCAGTTGGATTAGCTGGTTCTGCAAACATCGGCGAAGAGTGTTCTATGTTTGAGGCTATTCATGGTTCGGCGCCAAGAAGAGCTGGGCAAAACTTAGCTAATCCATCAGGTTTACTGCAAGGCGCTATTTTAATGTTGAACCATATTGGGCAAACTGAAGTTGCTGAAAAAGTTCAAAATGCTTGGCTGAAAACCTTGGAAGATGGCACACATACTTACGATATTTTTAAAGAAGGTATCAGTAAACAAAAAGTTGGAACAAAAGAATTTGCAAAAGCAGTAATTGCTAATCTAGGAAAGAAGCCATCAATACTTAAATCAGTTTCTTACTCTAATAATTCAGCTTTAACTCTTCCGAAGTACAAACGCAAGCCTGCGGCTAAAAAAGAATTAGTAGGTTTAGATTTGTTTGTTCATTGGCAAGGCACGGATCCTAATGAATTAGCCAACAAGATTAAGTCTATTGAAAGCGGTGGTATTGCATTATCAATGATTACTAACCGAGGTATTAAAGTTTGGCCGGATGGGTTTAAAGAAACGTTTTGTACGGATCATTGGAGATGTCGTTTTAAGCCTCAAGAAGGAGTTACCATATCTAAAACAAATATCATTGAACTTTTAAAGAATGCTTTAAATGAAAATATAGATACAATAAAAACTGAAAATCTTTACTCATTTGATGGAAAAGCGGGCTATTCATTAGGTCAAGGTCAATAAATTATAAACCATAATAACTACTTATATGAAAATACAATTAATTGAAGGAAATTTTGATGCAAAAGACGCCTTGGATATTTTAACAAAAATGATACATGTTAAAATTAAGTTTCAGGAAGATAAGATTAACGAGTCTTCTGGCGAAGAGGATATTAATATGCGCGAGACTCGAATTAAACGATTGCAAAAAAGTTTGTTTGAGATTAGGCAACATATTGAATCGCAAGATGGTAAAATTATGATAGATAGCAGTATAACTTTGTAAAAATATTCAGATGGGAAAAGTTCAAAAGTATAAACTTGTTGAAGGTCAATTTAGTCCTTCAGATTCAATTAATATTTTATTTGCTTTGTTTAATAGTAAAATAAATTTTCATCAATTAGAATCTTTTAGAATACAAGAAGAAAATAGTTTGAATGATAATTTTAATCAACATGAGCAAAGAGTGATTGAATTGAAGGAAGCATACTTATTAATGAAAGCAATAGTCAAAAATGCTTCTGAGCACAATATGGATTTAGAGATTCATGGAAACATTGAAATTAAGCCAATAAAAAGAAAAAAATAACTATATGATTATGGTTGATGTTATTCAGAGTAATGAGAGTAGGGCTATAGAAATTTCAAAATATCTTATTGAAAAAAAATATGCCTTACATACTCACATTGATACAAACAAGATTATAGCTGACAAAACAGAGATGTCTACTGTTAGACTTTTCTTTATAACTAAGGCACTATTATTTGATATTATCTATAATGATGTACATGAAAAATTTAGGCAGAAAGATTTGCTAATATATGCTTCTCCAGTAAGTCATATTGGTAAGGATTATGGTGAAAGATTAAGGTTAAATTTAAAAGCTGTATAGCATAAAAAAATTAAATGTTTAGTAATAGAACATTATTAATAGTTACAAAGCACCAAAAAGAAGGCGTTATTTCTCCCTTATTTCAAAAGAATTTTAATTTGAGAAGTATGGTTTCTAGAAATTTTGATACAGATATCTTAGGCACATTTTCAGGTGAAATAGAAAGATTAGAGGATCCTATTTCTACACTTCGAAAAAAATGTTTGGAGGGAATGAAAATAGAACATTCTGATTTAGCTGTGGCAAATGAAGGTTCGTTTGGACCTCACCCCCAGCTTATTTTTGCCCCCGTTGATAATGAGCTCGCCATATTTATTGATAAAAAAAATGATATTGAAATTATAGCTGCCGAAAGCTCTATGAATACAAATTTCGGCGGGCGAATAGTAGATTCTTTTGAGGATTTGTTAAGATTTGCTAATGATTCTAAGTTTCCTTCTCATGCTCTTATTTTACGTAAAGATGAATATTCTAAAGAAAATATATTTAAAGGAATTACAACTCATAAAGATTTAGAAGAAGCTTATACTTTTTTATTTGGAAATTATGGAACTGTTTTCGCTGAAACTGATATGCGAGCCATGTTTAATCCAACTAGAATGTTGGTTATTGAAAAGGTATTCGAAAAATTAGTTAAAAAGATAAAGTGTTGTTGCCCAAAATGTAATTCAATTGGATTTGATTTAGTTGATTATAAAATTGGATTGCCTTGTGGTAATTGTGGTTTTAAAACTAATTCAGTTAAGTCGCATACCTATCTGTGTAAAAAATGTAATTATCAAGAAGAAAAACTTTATCCAAATGGTGTTTTTTCTGAAGATCCTATGTATTGTGATATTTGTAATCCCTAAAAAGTTATGAGAAAAATTTTAATTAAAAACGCAACGATTGTAAATGAAGGTAAAATATTTGTGTCAGATATTTTAGTCATAAATAAAAGAATAGAAAAAATTGCAAAAAATATTACGCCACCTATTGACAATGTGAAAGTTATCAATGCAGAAGGTTTGTATCTATTACCAGGCTTTATTGATGACCAAGTTCATTTTAGGGAGCCTGGTTTAACACATAAAGCAACTATTTATTCCGAATCAAGAGCAGCTGTTGCTGGCGGCATTACATCTTTTATGGATATGCCAAACACAATTCCAAATACAATTTCATTAAAACTACTAGAAGATAAATATGAATTGGCTAAAAATTCTTCCATAGCAAATTATTCGTTTTTTATGGGCATCACTAAAAATAATTTAGATGAAGCTTTAAAAATAAATAATGAAAATGTTTGTGGGCTTACGGATGATGGTTTGTATTTTAATCATGATGATGGGATATTAGCTAATTACCCAGAATTTTTAGAACAATTGTTTTCAAGAACTAATTCATTAGTTACCCTTCATTGTGAGGATGATTCAATAATTAATAAAAATACTGATTTTTTTAAAGACCAATATGGCGATAAAATTCCTCCTATATCTCATTCATTAATAAGAAACGAAGAAGCATGCTTTGAAGCAACTAAAAGAGTTGTAGATATTGCAAAAAAACATAATACTCGTTTTCATGCATATCATATTTCTACTGAAATAGAAACCCACTTATTTAAATCTGATAATGTATTAAGAGAAAAAAGAATTACATCAGAGGCTTGTATCCATCATTTGTGGTTTACAGATAAGGATTATGATAGGTTAGGAAACCTCATTAAATGGAATCCCTCTATTAAATCTGAAAATAATAAAATTGGCTTAATAAAAGCATTAAATGATAACTTGGTAGATATTATTGCTACGGATCACGCACCTCATTTATTATCTGAGAAGGAAGGTAATTACTTTCAAAGTAAGTCTGGAGGTCCTTTGGTGCAGCACGCATTAGTTACATTATTAGAATTGTATCATCAAGGTTATTTTACTTTAGAGAAAATAGTTGAAAAAACAAGTCATCATGTTGCTGAAATTTATAGAATGATTGATAGAGGTTATATCAGAGAAGGATATTTTGCTGATTTTGTTTTAATAGATTTATATGCGAAATGGAAATCAACTCCTGATTTAAACTTGTATAAGTGCGGTTGGTCGCCTTTTGATAATAAAACTTTTACCAGTATGATTATCCAGACATATGTAAATGGTCATTTAGTTTATGACAGAGGAGTTTTTAATGATAATGAATTAGGTCAACGATTATTATTTGAAAAATATAGATAGATTTGAAAGAGGAATTAATTAATGTAAAATAATATATATGGATATAAATAAAGTGAAAATATTAGAAACAACAATCACGTTGATTCTGTTTTTGATTTCCTATTTTGTTACAAAAAACATTATAAACAATTCTTTAAAGAAAACACAGCTTGAAAGAACAAGGAGAAAGATAATTATAAAAGCGATTCACCTTTTTCTTATACTTTCAACTGCAATTTTAATTGCTGGTATTTGGGGATTAAAACAGAATGAAATAGCTGTGTTTGTTGGATCAATATTAACAGCTTTAGGTATTGCTTTTTTTGCTCAGTGGTCATTGTTATCTAATATTACATCAAGTGTTATTCTTTTTTTTAATCACCCTTTAAAATTAGGAGATGTTATTAAAGTGCTAGATAAAGACTATCCGTTTGAGGGAGAGGTTACGGAATTGACATATTTTTTTATTCATGTAAAAACAATAAATGACGAGGTAATAACTATTCCTAACTCTTTAATTTTACAAAAGTCAATATCTATAATTGCAAAACAGGATATGAAATGAAGTGTTTTTATTTATTAGTTATAATTGTTCTTTTTTTTGTTAATTCTGTTTATTCTCAAAGTTTGGATTTAGGTAGCTGGAATATTATTAATATAAAGCAAAATTTTAATGAAAAGTGGAGTGTTTTTGCTGAAGCGCAATTGCGTTCGTTGAAAATGTATAGTCATTTTCATTATTATGAGTACAAAGGAGGATTAAATTTTAAAATGAATAAAGGTTTTCAATTTACATTAGGGGCAGGTAGTTATCAGACTTATAAAGAGGGAGGTGATTTTATTTTACCAAAGAATAATAACGAATTTAGAATTTGGCCACAGGTTAATTTATATCAAACTGTAGGAGTATTTAAAATCGAACAACGCTACAGAGCAGAATTTAGATTTACAAATAATGGCTATCGAAATAGATATAGATACAGGCTTGGTTTATTGCTTCCGTTCGGAAGAGATAAAGATGAGTATAAGCCATTTCAAATTAGCGCTAGTAATGAGTTGTTTTTTACCGATAATGAACCCTATTTTGAAAGAAATAGAATATTAATTTCATTTAATTATAAACCTTCAAAGGCAACAACTTTACAAATTGGTTATTTGCATCAATTTGATTATAAGATAAATGATGAAACTGGTAGGGATTTTATTCAAGTTGGATATTTTATTGAATTATATCGAAATAACGCACAAATTAGTAAATTCGAAAATTCTATAAATGACAATTAGTAGTTTAAAATCACTCTTCAAATATACAATACTTGCTTTGTTATAAATTTCATTTTTTACAATGAGATAATGTAAAAGCCCTTAAATAAATAATTAAATAACAAATAAACCACATGAATTTAGATTTATTATTTTCAAACTTAACAAGCCCTGCTTTTTTATTTTTTATTCTTGGAATTATTGCAGTTAAATTAAAAAGCGACTTAGAAATTCCTGCAAATTCATCAAAGTTTATTTCATTGTATTTATTATTTTCTATTGGTTTTAAAGGCGGACAAGAATTATCACATGAAACGTTTTCAACAGAAATTGCATGGTCGATGTTGTTTGGTATAGGTATTTCTTTATTAATACCAGTTTATACTTTTTTTATTTTAAAAAGAAAATTAAATATTTTTGATGCAGGCGCAATAGCTGCTGCATATGGCTCAGTAAGTGCGGTAACATTTGTAACTGCGGTATCTTATTTGGATTCTGAGAAATTGCAGTTGCATGGTCACATGGTTGCCATTATGGCACTCATGGAGTCGCCAGCCATAATTGCGGGTTTAATTTTGATTTCAATTTATAATAAAGAAAAGTCTGATAACATTAATAAAATGGAGGTAATTAAACACTCTTTTACTAACGGAAGTGTTTTATTGATATTAGGAAGTTTAATTATTGGATTATTAGCAAACGCAAAGCAAGCAGAAGGTATCAAGCCATTTACGAATGATATTTTTAAAGGGTTTTTAGCCATATTTTTATTAGATATGGGTATTGTTAGTGGAAGAAAATTATCGTCGTTTTTGTCAAATGGATGGTTTCCTTTTTTCTTTGCGATAATAATTCCGCTTTTTAATGGATGTTTAATTGCAATATTGAGTCAATTTGTTACAGATGATATTGGCAATAGATTTATGTTTGCTGTTTTAGCGTCTAGTGCTTCATATATTGCAGTGCCAGCTGCAATGAAGTTGGCAGCTCCTAAATCAAATCCGGGATTATATATTCCTATGGCTTTAGCAATTACATTTCCAATAAATATAACATTTGGTATGCCTATTTACCTTTCAATTATTAAATTTGTAATTTAGGCAAATGAATCGTTTTTCTAAGTGTTTGTTTTTTACACTTTCCCTTAATAGTATCTTTTTGTTTTCTCAAACTAGGGATGTTTTTACTGACCAATCTTTTGGAAAAGGTAGTTCTTCTTATTATATTGGCTCAGGAGCATTTAAAAGGCATTTAGATTTAAATAGAGTTGATTATAGTTTAAAAGAATACGCTAAATCACCCGCAATAGTTATTGGCGCTGATTTTTGCATTTATCCACATGCTAGTAATGCATATTTAGGTTTAGGACCCTATTTTACTGGATGGGTTGGGATAAAAGAAACCGAAGATAATAATCAAAAAGTTGAAAGGTTGTTTTCAAATACAACTCTTGCTGTAAAATTTACACACCACGCCACATATTTTGTTAGAAAAAAATTAGATGTTTGTAGCGGCTATATTGTTGGTGTAAATTTAAAACATTACCACAATTATAAAATTGATGGAAAAGAAATTACTTCGCCCGAAAGAGATAATGAATTTGTACCAGCAGCAGGAATTACAATTACAATAAAATACTATGTTCTAAAAAATATTGGGTTTTATATTGAAGGTGGTGTAGGATACAGAATAAATATGCTTAACGTAGGATTTTGCTACAAGTTCAAAAAGAAGAATCAAAAGAGTAATTAATCAATTGCTTCTTGAATTTTATCCATTTTTGCTTCTGTGTATTTTCCCGTAACAACTTCTATTATTTTTCCAGTAGTATCAATCACATAAAAATAGGGGGTATTTTCATCAGTTGGCTTCATTTGTGTTTTTAATAATTTGATGTCAGTATCACAATCAATAACATTTTTCCACAAATCTTCTTGAGTGGCAGCTTTAAAATCATTGGCCGCTTTTTTAAATCCACTTATTAGTGGAATAAAATAGTAATTCACATCAAAATAACTAGCAACATCAAAGTAATCTGTTCCTTTGGGGCGTGCTACAAACACATCATACATAGGTTGTATCCATGTTTTTAAATCTTCTTCAGCCGAACGTTTATAGCATAAGCCAACAATAGTAAATTTTTTAGTTCCCACTAAAGGCAAAGAAATAGCATTACCTTCAAGTGTATGCCCTGTTAAGGGTGGAAATTGCCCTTTTATTTGAGCAGAACTGCTAATAGATATGATTAGTGCAAAAATGACGATTATATTTTTCATAGATTATAGGTTAAGTGATTTTAATTATAATTACATGCCTCCAAGCATACAAACTCTATCAAACTCTTCAGGTTTAACAATACTTACAGATAAACGTTGCAATTTTACTAATTGCATATCTTTTAAATATTCATCTGCCTTTATTTGAGCTAAAGTTACAGGTGTTTTTAATGTTTTAAAAGGAGCAAAATCTACTGCTACCCAAGCAGCTTCTTTTGTTGTTGGATCTTGATAAGCCTCTTTTACAACTTTAGTTATACCAACTACACATAACCCTTCATTGCTATGATAAAATAAGGCTAAATCGCCTTTCTTCATAGTCTTTAGATTATTTCTTGCAGCATAATTTCGCACACCATCCCAAAAGGTTATTTTATCTTTTTTTAACTGTTCCCAACTGTATTTAAATGGTTCTGATTTTATAAGCCAATAGTTCATTAATTCGTTTCTAAAATTATAACTTAAAAGTAACTAATAAGACACAGATTTACAAAAGAATTTGATAACATTTTAACCAATAAATTCATCGAAAATAAGTTTGAATTGTTATAGTATTTATTAGATTTGTTACGCATTTTAAAACGCAACAAATGGCACATTTATCAGATAAAGTAAATCTTATTTCAGAATCACAAACTATAGCAATGGCTCGTAAGAGCCGCGAGTTAAAAGCGCAAGGTATAGATATTATTAGTTTAAGTTTAGGTGAGCCTGATTTTAAAACGCCCGATGTTATTAAACAAGCCGCTATTAATGCTATTAACGAAGACTATACATACTATACCCATGTAAGTGGTTACGTTGAACTTCGTGAAGCTATTTCGCATAAATTTAAAAGAGATAATGGTTTAGATTATACGGCTGATGATATCGTTGTGTCTACTGGCGCTAAGCAAAGTATCGCTAATGCAGTGTTATGTTTAATAAATCCAGGAGATGAGGTAATTATTCCGGCTCCATTTTGGGTGAGTTATTTAGAGATATTAAAATTAGCAGGAGGTGTGCCAATTATTATTGATACTACTATTGAAAATAATTTTAAAATTACAGCCGAAGAATTAAAAGCACATATTACGCCAAAAACGCGAATGATTATGTTTAGTTCACCATGTAATCCAACAGGTTCTGTATACAGTAAGCAAGAGTTAAGAGCAATTGCAGATGTTGTAAAACAGTATAATGAGCTCTATATTATAAGCGATGAAATTTATGAACATATCAATTTTGTAGGTGGTCATGAAAGTATGGCTCAATTTCCAGATATTAAAGATAGAGTAATCACTATTAATGGTGTATCAAAAGGATTTGCTATGACAGGATGGAGAGGTGGAATAATGGCTGCTCCAAAATGGATTGCACAGGCTTGTGATAAAATGCAAGGACAGTTTACATCTGGTACTTGTAGTATTACTCAAAAAGCAATGCATGCAGCTATGTTATTGCCAGCTGATAGTACATACTACATGCGTGATGCTTTTTTGAAACGTAGAAATTTGGTTTTAGAATTGATGAAAGATATCCCAGGACTAAAAACAAATGTGCCAGATGGTGCATTTTATGTATATCCTGAAGTATCTGCTTTGTTTGGCAAATCATATAACGGATTTGTAATTAATAATGCTACTGATTTATCAATGTATTTATTAGATGTGGCTCATGTGGCATTAGTGCCAGGCGCAGCTTTTGGTGATGATAAATATATTCGTTTTTCATATTCAACATCTGAAGATAAATTAACCGAAGCCTTAAAAAGAATGAAAGAGGCAATTAGTAAATTGAGTTAAAGAGATTGAAAAGACCAAAGGGATTTAAGAGACTGGAGGGATAGAAGTTAATAATATAAATCTGCAAAATCTGCGCTATCTGCAGGAAATAGAATTAAAGAGTAAATGAAAAAATTATCTGTAAAAAAAGAACACATCCGTGAGATGTTTAAATCATTTAGTAATTTAAATGTTTTGATTATTGGTGACGTGATGATTGATAGTTACATGTGGGGAAAAGTAAATCGTATTTCTCCAGAAGCGCCAGTTCCTATTATTGCTGTTAACAAAAAAGAAAAACGACTAGGTGGTGCGGCTAATGTAGCTTTAAACATTCAGGCGATGGGTGCAAATCCTATTTTATGTTCAGTCATTGGAATTGATTATGAAGGACAAAATTTTTTAGATTTATTAAAAACTCAAAAATTAAGTCAAAAAGGAATTTTAAAATCTCGCGATAGAATTACAACTGAAAAAACACGTGTAATTGGAAATAACCACCAACTATTGCGTATTGATGAGGAGATTGACGAAGATATTACCGCAGCAGAAACCCAACAATTAATCACCTTAATTTCTTATATCATTCAACATGATAAAATTGATGTCATTTTATTTGAAGATTATAATAAAGGCTTGATTACACCTAAGTTAATTTCTAAAGTAGTTGAGTTAGCTAAGAGTAAAGGAATTCCAACATGTGTTGATCCTAAGAAGAAAAACTTTAATGCCTATAAAGGAGTTACTTTATTTAAACCTAATTTAAAAGAATTACGTGAAGGTTTAAAGTTAGATATTAGTTCTGATAACATTAATGAATTGCAGCGTGCTATTAGTAGCTTTAGAGTAAAACAAAAATTTGATACAGCTTTAGTAACGCTTGCTGAAAAAGGAGTGATTATTAATTCTCGTTCCGAAAAACATCATACGCCAGCACATATTAGAAGTATTGCTGATGTGAGTGGAGCAGGGGATACGGTTATTAGTGTTGCTGCTTTATTAGTTGCTTTACATGTTAATCCAATTGTAATGGCTGCCATATCTAATTTGGCAGGTGGTTTAGTATGTGAACAAATTGGCGTTGTACCTGTTAGTAAAGAACAGCTATTGGAAGAGGCTCTTAAATTAGACTTCGTAAAATAATTTTTGTCCCGCAGATTTCGCAAATCGGCGCTGATATGTTTAATAATATTTTTATAAATCTGCGAAAATCCGCGAGATTAGAGGGAAATAAACATGAACCCAGTTACACCATACAATAATACCGAATCAAAAAAAGAGCAAGTAGCTCAAATGTTTGATAATATTGCGTTTCGTTACGATTTTTTAAATTCTTTATTGTCATTGGGCATTCATAAAGGTTGGAGAAAAAGATGCATTCAATTAATTGCTGATAAACAACCTAAAAACATTTTAGATGTTGCCACTGGCACAGGCGACTTTGCTATTGCAGCAATGAAATTAAATCCAACTAAAGTTATCGGTATTGATATTAGTGAAGGCATGATGAAGTTTGGTAGAGAAAAACTACAAAAACTAAATCTTGATAAAACCATTACGTTACAATACGGCGATGCCGAAACATGTGATTTACCAGACAATTCGATGGATGCTATAACTGTGGGTTTTGGGGTGAGAAATTTTGAAAATTTAGAAAAAGGTTTAGCCAATATACTACGTATTTTAAAACCAGGAGGGCAACTTTGCGTTTTAGAGTTTTCATCTCCACGTCAATTTCCAGTGAAACAATTTTATATGTTTCACTTTAAATATATTACACCAACTTTAGGGAAATTATTTTCAAAAGACACAAGAGCATATACCTACTTACCAGAATCCATAAAAGCATTTCCAGACAATGAGCGTTTTACAGCTATCCTTGAAAAAGTAGGATATAAAAAAGCAAGTTTTAGTTCTGTTGGTTTAGGCTTGGCTGCTATTTATATGGCTGAGAAATAATTTTCAGCTTAAATAATTTTAGGTAAAAATTATTTACCGTAATTATTTTCTAGCCGTAGCTTTATCGTACATGTCGTGAACGATACCATCAGATAATCCAATTTGAGGAACAAAAATATCATCGATATTGGCTGTTTTCATAATGGTAATAAAAATTTTGGAGGCATGAATAATAACATCTGCTCTATCTGGTTTTAATCCTAAAACTTCAACACGCTCTTCGTAAGTATAGGAATTAAGCATATCGTTAATGCCTTTCAGTTTACTATAACTAAGGTTTTTGTTTTCTTTTTTGGTCATTTTAAAAATCTTATTGATATTTCCTCCAGAACCAATTGCTCTTAATGGACTATAACCTAATGTGGTTTTTTTTATCCATTCTTTCATGTGTTCCCATTCGTCTTTTTCTACTTTGTTGAGTAGCATACGCACGGTACCAATATTAAAGGATTTAGCAGCAATCACCTTATGATTACTATATAATGTTAATTCAGTACTACCACCACCTACATCTATATATAAATAGGAATGTTTAGGGTTTAATAATTCTTCAATATGATTTGAAAAAACTAATTGAGCTTCTAGTTTTCCATCTATAATTTCAACTTCTAAATCGGCTTCTTTTTTAATACGTTCAATAATTTCTGTGCTATTACTTGCATCTCTCATTGCACTGGTAGCAACTGCTCTATAACCATCAACTTCATAAACTTTAATTAACTCTCTAAATCCGCGCATGGCAGTTACTAATTTTTCAGCCTTTTTGTCTGAAATTTTTCCGTTTAAGAAAACATCTTCGCCTAAACGAATTGGTAAACGAATTAATTCTTCTTTACTAAAATGAGGTTTCCCATTTACGTCGTATGCTCTGCAAAATAACAAACGCATGGCATTACTTCCTATATCAACAGCAGCAAAAATCATAAAGGAGAAAAAGTTTTAGAAGTGGTTTTAGTTTTAGATTTTAAATAGGTTTCTTTATCTTTTTTAAGATAGTTGTAAATTTCATCTTGTACCCTCACTTTACGCTCGCCAGGTTTTGCTTTTTTGTATAAGTTTTGTTGCAGTCTATCCAAAATACGAACCTTCGTATTACCAGAAAGTTGAATATCAATAATGTCTCTTATTTGTTTTTTTACTTCAGGATCTAATATAGGCACTGCTACTTCGCTTCTGCTATCCAAATTTCTACTCATCCAATCGGCCGATGTAATGTAAATTTTTTCGTTTCCTCCATTTGCAAAAATAAATACTCGTGCATGTTCTAAGTATTTATCTACAATACTATATGCTTTAATATTATCGCTATAACCAGTGATTTCAGTCACTAATGAGCAAATACCTCTTACAATTAGTGTAATCTGAACTCCTGCATGTGATGCTTCATACAATTTTTCAATCATATCTTTATCAACCAGACTATTCATTTTTAAAATCATGTAGGCTTTTTTTCCTGCTTTTGCATTTGTTATTTCCTTATCAATTAAATTCACAAAGGTTTGACGCATAAAGAAAGGAGCTACTGCTAAATGTTTATATACACCGGTTTTAAAATTATTAGCATAAAAATCAAATACACTCGAAATTTCATCGGTAATATTTTTATCTGCTGTTAGTAAACTAAAATCCGTATAAATGCGAGCGGTTTTTTCATTAAAATTTCCTGTGCCAATATGAGCATATTTAATTTCTTTGCCTCTAACTCTGGTAGTTATTAAAAATAATTTACTGTGTACTTTCAATCCGGGAACTCCGTAAATCACTGTTGCTCCTTCTTCCTGTAATTTATTTGCCCAGTATATATTATTTTCTTCATCAAATCTGGCTTGTAACTCTACCAAAACGGTTACTTTTTTCCCATTTTTAATAGCATTTACCAAAGCATTGGCAATTTTTGAAGAATCAGCTACACGGTATAATGTTATTTTGATGGATTCCACTGTTGGGTCAATAGAAGCTTCTCTTAAAAGAGTAATTGTATGATCGTATGTGTGATAAGGATAATGCAACAAAATATCTTTTTGTTTGATAACATTTAAAATACTGGTGTTGATGTGATATAAATACTTGTGATTTAATGGACGAGGATGTTCATACACTAATTTTTTTTCTCCAATATTTGGAAACCCAATAAAGTCTTTAAAATTATGATAGCGTCCGCCAGGAATGGCGTTATCTTTTTTATCCATCCCTAATTTTTTCATGATAAAGGCAAGCATTTCTTTACTCATGGTGCTATCGTATACAAAACGTACCGGTTGCCCTTTTTTTCTATCTTTTACTCCTTTAGATATTTTTTCGAGCATGCTTTTACTCACATCTTGGTCAATATCTAATTCAGCATCACGAGTTAATTTAATATTGATGGCTTCTTTCGTAGTATATCCAAATACCGAAAACATTTCATGTACATTATACCGAATGACATCATCTAATAAAATAATATATTTTTTATTTTTTTCTTGAGGTAAAATAATAAAACGGCTTGTAGTGCGAGATGGGATTTCAATTAATGCATATTTGTTTTTTTGTTTTTGAACGGTAGAGATTAACCTTACAAATAAATACCCTGATTTATCTTTCATATATGGAAAAGGTTTGTTTTCATCTACCATAATAGGGAACAAATTTGTTTCTACCTGATTATGAAAATAGTCTTTAACATATTGCTTTTGATTTTGATTTAATTGTTTTTCGTTAATAATAAAAACGTTTTGTTTCGCTAATTCATGAAGAAGCTCTTGATATATTTCTTCAAAATGTTGCTGTTGTTCAATAACCTTACGTTGTAATTTTTGCAATAATTCTTTTGGGTCATCACCGTAAATATCAATAGCTTTTTTACCAAGCTTAGTTAAACGATTAATTGTAGCAACACGCACACGGTAAAACTCATCACGGTTGTTACTAAAAATCCCTAGAAATTTTAATCGTTCGATAAGAGGAGTAGAAGGATCAGACGCTTCTTGAAGGACACGTTCGTTAAATGAAAGCCAACTTATTTCTCGGTTGATGTGTGGAATTTTATTTTTTTGCATAGTTAAATTCAAGCAATGATTTAATTATCAAATATAAACAATAAGCGCTAATTGTTTTTTGTTTTTTAGTTACATTTGTATCAATATCAGCTAATCACATGCCGTTTATAAAAAAAAATATACCATTATTGATTATTTGTATTTTTCAAATAATTGGATTTATTGGATTTATAGTTAATCCTATATATTTTAAGGTTCTTAGCCCTGTTAATTTATTGTTATCTGCTGCGTTAGTAATATTTACAAGTAAACAAAATAATTGGAAATTTTATGTTTCTTTATTATTGGTAGCTGTTTTATCTTTTTTTGTAGAAGTATTAGGGGTTAAAACTGAACTTATCTTTGGTTCGTATTATTATGGTGGTTCTTTTGGATATAAATTATTTTCAGTGCCTTTACTAATTGGATTAAATTGGGCGATGCTTTTATATAGTACAGCTCAATTCTCAAAATTTAAAAACCGCATGATTAATGCTTTATTTGGCGCTTTTCTGATGGTTTTTCTTGATTATTTTATGGAACAAAATGCTTCAAAATTTGATTTTTGGCATTGGAAAGAGGGGATAATTCCAATACAAAATTATGTAGCATGGTTTTTTATTTCGTTTATACTCAATTTGATGGTTCAGAAGCACTTATCTCAAATATCAAATTTAACTGCAAAAGTATTTTATTTTGCCCAAGTCGCTTTTTTTATGGCACTTTATTTTTTTGTTTAAACAAAATAACATTAAGTTTGTTGTTTTAATATGGTAATAAACGGATTAATAATTTTTTTTACATTTATTATAATGGAATTTATAGCATGGGCTACTCACAAGTTTGTGATGCATGGTTTAATGTGGTATTTTCATAAAGATCATCATGATCATAGTAATGAAACATTTTTTGAAAAAAATGATTTGTTTTTTCTGGTATTTGCCATTCCAAGTTGGTTATTTTGGATGTTTGGAGTAATGAACGGATACGACTTTAAGTTTTATATAGGAATAGGGATTTTTATTTATGGTATAGCTTATTTTTTAGTACATGATGTTATTATTCATCAAAGATTTAAATGGTTTTCGAAATCCAGTAATTGGTATGTAGAAGGAATAAAAAGGGCACATAAAATTCATCACAAAAGTATCGTAAAATATGAAAGCCAAAATTTTGGAATGCTGATTGTTCCCTTACATTATTTTAAATCAACTTCAAATTAAATCAGTTTTTTAATTAATAGTAAATTGTATATTTATGCAATAATTATTAAATGAATTCACATTACACGTATTTATTATTAGATACTTTGAGTGTTTTGTTTCCTTTTTTATTAAGTTTCGATAAAAAAGTAACATTTTACATGTCTTGGAAGTATTTATTTCCAGCGATGTTTATTACTGGCGTTTTTTTTATTTTATGGGATATACAATTTACTGCTAATGGGGTTTGGAGCTTCAATCCAGAATACATTCTTGGTATTAATATTTTTAACCTTCCTATCGAGGAAGTTTTATTTTTCATATGTGTTCCTTACGCCTGTGTGTTTATTTATGCTGTAGTATGCGCCTATGTAAAAAGAGATTTAATAGGTTGTTCTAAAACAATTAGTGTCATCATTATTTCTATATCATTAGCATTAAGTATTATTTATTGTGATAGAACATATACTATTGTTAATGCAGGAATTTGTTGCTTTTTGGTTATTGTAGCTCAGTTTATTTATAAATTTAATGATTTAGGAAGATTTTATTTGGCTTTTTTAATTTCTTTAGTGCCTTTTTTAATATGTAATGGCTTATTAACATCTTTACCTATTGTTACATATAATAATGAAGAAAATATGGCAATCCGAATATATACTATTCCTGTAGAGGATGTGTTTTACTGTTTAAGTCTTTTATTAAGTTGTGTATTATTAATGGATTATTTTAAAAGTAGAAAAATAATAACATAAGCTTTTTTTGTAAATTTAAAAGATGAGTTTAAAAAAATACAGTATTCCAATTATTACATTACTAGCTACAATCGTCTTTGTATATTTGTTTACCAATGTAGTTATCTATTTAATTATATCCTTAGTTCTAGCTCTTTTAGGGATGCCTATTGTAAACATTATCTCTAAAATAAAAATAGGAAAATTCACAGTCAATGACTCTATTGCGGCACTGCTAACCTTGTGTTTTTTCTTTGGAGTTTTATATGTTATAGGAGTAACATTTTTACCTCCCTTGATTTCTCAAATTACATTTTTGTCAAATTCAAATTTTCATGACGTGATGGATAATGTCTTTATTTATTACCCATCAATTAAAGACAGCTTGTCTTCTTTAGGTTCAGAAGATCAAATAATAACAAGTGTTGTTCAACAAGGTAATCGATTTTTGAATTTTCAGAATGTGAGTTCTATTTTTAATAACACAATTTCTTACACTGGCTCATTTTTAGGTGGTTTATTCTCTGTTTTATTTATTACATTCTTCTTTTTAAAAGACGGAAAAATGGTTGTTAAGGCACTTATCTTAATAACCCCTTCATCTTATGATAAAGAAATGATTGATATCTATAGAACTTCACGAAAGATGTTGAGTAAGTATTTTACTGGTTTGTTTATTGATATGATATTGGTAAGTTTTATTGTAACGTTTTTGATGTGGATATTTGGAATTAAAAATGCTCTTGTGATAGGTTGTTTAGCAGGAGTAATGAATGTGATACCTTATATTGGACCAATAATTACTTTGTTTTTTGCCGCTTTTTTAGGCATTAGCGGTTGCATCGAATATAATCAATACGAATTAATCACCTCTACAATTACTAAAATTTTGGTTATTTTAATTGGAACTAATTTATTAGATGCGTTGCTCATTCAACCAGTTATTTTTTCAAATACAGTGAAAGCGCATCCTCTCGAAATATTTTTAGTGATATTAATGGCTGGTGCCATTGGCGGCGTTTTAGGAATGGTTGTGGCTATTCCTTGTTATACGTTATTGAGAATTATTGCCAAAGAATTTTTAGACCATTTTAAGTTCTTTAAAAAATTGACTGAAAATATAACAGAGTAATTATTATGGATACAACCTTTAAATTTTTAAAACAGTTAGCAAAAAACAATAGCAAAGAATGGTTTGATTTTAACCGAAAAACTTACGAAACTAGTAAAGCTGAGTTTGAAGCGATTGTAAAATCAGTAATTGACAAAAGCATAGTATTTGATAATAAATTAACGGGATTAGAAGCTAAGAAGTGTTTATTTAGAATTAATAAAGATGTGCGTTTTAGTAAAGATAAATCGCCTTACAAATTAAATATGGGCGCCAGTATTAACCCAGGCGGAAAGAAATCTGAAATTCCAGGTTATTATATTCACATAGAGCCAGGTAAATGTTTTTTAGCTGGCGGTTGTTATATGCCTATGCCAGAGATGTTAGCTGCTATTCGTCAGGAAATAGATTACAATACAACTGAGTTCAAGAAAATTTTAAATGCAAAAGATTTCAAAACCTATTTCAAAGAATTGTCTCAAGATGATAAGTTAAAAACAGCTCCTAAGGGTTATACAAAAGACCATCCCGAAATTTCTTTGTTACAACATAAAAACTTTATCATGTATCATCCCATAAAAGATGAAGAGGTGCAGAATAAAAACTTTCCAACTTATGCAGCCAAAGTATTTAAAGCAATGTTGCCAATGAATGAGTTTTTGAGAAATTGTATGAATAACTAATTAATAATCTCTAATAGGGATTCTAAACTATAATCCGCAATACTAAATTTAGGATTGTTTTTATTGATATCTTCTGGTATAGCAACTACTTTCATTTGAGCCGACTTGCCAGCAATAATGCCATTTACAGAGTCTTCAATTACTAAACAGTTTAAAGGATTAATACCTAATTTTTCGGCGCAGGTTAAATATACCATTGGATGAGGTTTTCCATAAGTCATAAGCTCAGCAGAACATAATTCATTAAAATAGTGTCTGATATTTAAAACATCCACCACGGTATTCATCAACCTGGTATTTGAGGAAGTGCTAATGCCTGTTTTTAAGTTTTTTTGTTTTAAGAATTGTAAAGCCTCTATCACGCCTTTCATGGGTTTACCTTCCTGTTTAATTAAGTTACAAAGTCGGGTTATAACTAATTCATCGAACTCATCTATGCTAATATGAGTTATTCCATGCTTTTTGAACCAAAATTCAGCTACTTCCTTAAATCTTAAGCCGGTAGTAATTCGGCAATGCTCGTCGCTAAAAGGAATGCCTATTTCTACAAAACTTTGTATCATAACCCTTCGCCAAAGTGGTTCAGAGTCAATAATGACCCCATCCATGTCAAAAATTACAGCTTTTATTCCTGTGAGCATAAAAATTTCTCTGTTGTTTGCGGATTGTCGAGAATTTTTAAGGTCGAGGTATTCTAGAGCATTAAATAGAGTCCGCCAGGTGGCGGATGACTAATTTACAAGTCGAGAATAACACTGACATTAAAAAATCTAGCCAAAAGCATTTGCATTGTTAATTTCTTTGTTTAATAAAAGCAAATATAATTGAATTATATAGCTATACGGTTGGTATTTTTGCTATATGTATTTTCCTGATTTTGTTAAAATAGGAGCAGACGAACTCCTGTTAATTGCTTTTTTCGTTTCGTTCATTGGCATTGTGATTCACTATGTTGTTAATGTGTTGCCTTTAGGTAATTTTAAAAAGACTGCCCTTGAATCCAATTCTTCTCAAGAGCCAGTATCTATTATTATTTGTGCTCGAAATGAAGATGATAATTTAACCGAATTTTTGCCAAAAGTATTAGTTCAGGATTATCCTGAATTTGAAGTGATTGTGGTAAATGATTGCTCTATTGATAATACAGAGAATGTTATTGATGAATTCGCTAAGATTTTTCCTAATCTTAAAAAAGTAACTATTAAAGAAGATGATTACTACAAACATGGTAAAAAGATTGCCGTAATGGTTGGTATTAAAGGTGCTAAATACAATAATTTATTATTTACAGATGCTGATTGTTTTCCTGCTAACGAAAATTGGCTAAAAGACATGGCTTCAGGCTTCGTCAATAAAAAGGAAATTGTATTGGGTTATGGAGCTTACAAAAAAGGGGGTGGTTTCTTAAATAAATTAATTCGTTTTGATACATTTTTAATAGCTGCAAATTATTTATCAGCTGCTATTAAGGGTAAAGCCTATATGGGGGTTGGTCGAAACTTGGCTTATAAAAAAGATTTATTCTATAAACAAAAAGGTTTTTCTAAACATTACCATATTTCTTCTGGCGACGATGATTTATTTATTAATCAGGCTTCTAATCAAGAAAATACAAATGTTGTAGTCACTCCAAATGCGATTACCTATTCTTTAGCAAAAATAAATTTTACCAATTGGAAACGTCAAAAGCAACGTCATTTAACAACAGCATCTCATTATAGTTCAAATAGTAGAACAAAAATAACTTTGGGTTATGCTTTTCAATACGGATTTCATTTGCTTTTTCTGTCTGTTTTAATTTTTAAAACAACTATTGTTGCTGCTTTAGTTGGTTTTATTTTGAAAATTATAATTCAAATGATTATCTTTAAGAAAACATCGAAGAAACTAAACGAACTTGATTTGTGGGCATTATCATTTTTTTACGAGATTATTTTATTAATTGTGTATCCAATTTTTCATATCAGTAAATTATTTCATAAACCAAACAAATGGAAGAGTTAGACCCAAGCGAGAATCTCACAACCAAAGCCGTTTATGACTATAAGCTCATAAAGTTAGCCTTGCATAAAGGCGACCAAAAAGCTTATGCTGAGTTATTGCATCGTTATCGCGAATCAATTTATTTTACCATGTTACGTATGTGTAATAATAAAGATGATGCGGATGATTTAACCATTGAAGCTTTTGGGCGTGCCTTTAAGCGCTTAGATCAATACACTCCTACGTATGCTTTTAGTACTTGGTTATTTAAAATAGCGAGTAATAATGCCATTGATTTTTTAAGAAATAAAAAGAAAAATACAGCTTTATCATTAGATACAAAAATGGAAAATGATGAAGGGCAAGAGTTTTCTAAAAACATTAAATCTCAAACATTAGACCCTGAAGAACATATCATTAAAAAACAAAGGGTAGAAATGTTGCGTGACGTGGTAGAAAGATTAAAACCACATTATAAAGAATTAGTGAAGATGCGTTATTTTGATGAAATGAGCTATGAGGAAATTGCTGTAAAAATGGAGTTACCTGTTGGCACTGTAAAAGCGCAATTATTCAGAGCGCGTGATTTGTTATTGAATATTCTTAAAAATCAGGAAAACAAAATGTAATAATGCTAAAGCCTGATATCATCCTAAAATATTTTCCAAAAATTACGGCACATCAAAAACAACAATTTGAACAATTGTATGATTTGTATACGCATTGGAATACTCAAATCAATGTTATTTCTCGTAAGGATAGTGATTTGCTTTACGAACGCCATGTGTTACATTCATTAGGAATTGCTAAAGTAATGGAGTTTAAATCTGGAACAAAAGTTTTAGATGTTGGTTGTGGCGGTGGTTTTCCAGGTATTCCTTTAGCTATTTTTTTTCCAGAGTCAACTTTTCATTTAGTAGATTCTATTGGCAAAAAAATTAAGGTGGTAACCGAAGTAGCGGCTGGAGTTGGATTAACAAACTTAACAGCACAACATGAGCGCGCTGAAAAAATAAATGATAAATACCATTTTATTGTAAGTCGAGCAGTAACTGCTTTCCCAGAGTTTTATAATTGGATTAGGAAAAAGATTTTGAAAGAAAATTTTAATGATTTGCAAAATGGAATCCTTTATTTAAAAGGTGGAGATCTTCGCGAAGAGTTTGGTCATCATTATAACAAAGCCGTTTTTTATGATTTAAAAAACTATTTCGAAGAAGAGTTTTTTGATACTAAAAAAGTGGTGTATTATAAATTGTAAAAGTATTCAATAATAAAAATGCCCTTGCTGTAATAATAGTAAGGGCTTTTTTTATTGTCAGTTCGAGCAATTCCGATAGCTATCGGAACGAGAACAAAACATTCTACTTTTTAGCATCCGCTAAAAACTGCGCTAACCCTTTGTCTGTTAAAGGATGGTTTAATAATGCAGCAATAGCACTTAATGGAGCTGTAATAACATCAGCACCAATTTTAGCACATTGTATAATGTGCATTGGATGACGAACAGAAGCTGCTAAAATTTCTGTTTCGTAACCATAGTTATCATAAATAGTTCTGATATCGTCAATTAAGTCCATGCCATCTTGGCTAATATCATCTAAACGACCAACAAATGGAGATACGTAAGTTGCGCCTGCTTTAGCCGCTAATAATGCTTGTCCTGCTGAAAAAACAAGAGTACAGTTAGTTTTAATGCCTTTATCGGCAAAATATTTAATTGCTTTTACGCCTTCTTTAATCATTGGGATTTTAACCACAATACGAGGATGTAAATCTGCTAACATTTCGCCTTCTCTTACCATTCCTTCAAAATCTGTTGAAATTACTTCTGCACTTACGTCGCCAGTAGTGATATTACATATATCTACGTAGTGTTTTAGGATATTATCTTGTCCTTTAATGCCTTCTTTAGCCATTAACGAAGGGTTTGTGGTAACTCCATCTAAAACACCAAGGTCTTGTGCTTCTTTAATTTGCTCTAAATTTGCTGTATCAATAAAAAATTTCATAGTGGGTTATATTTTTTGTAAATTTAGGATAAGCTAAAATATAATTTACACTTGTTTGTAGATTGTTTAAAGTTTATTTTTACCTCAAATCATGCATAAAAAGAAAATAGTTGTATTTAGTGGAGCTGGAATGAGTGTCGAAAGTGGTATTAAAACCTTTAGGGATACTGGTGGTTTGTGGGAAGAAAATAAAATTGAGGATGTGGCAACTTTTGAGGCATGGCTTAAAAATCAGGATTTAGTTTTGGATTTTTACAACCAACGGCGCAAACAGGTTATGGAAGCTCATCCTAATGAAGCACATTATCAGGTAGCTGAACTACAAAAGCATTTTGATGTTCAGGTAATTACCCAAAATATTGATGATTTACATGAACGTGCAGGAAGTAAGCATGTATTGCATTTACACGGAGAAATCATGAAGGGTAGAAGTACGGCTAAACATGAATTGGTATACGACTTAAAACACTGGGAAATAAAATCTGGTGATACATGCGAAGTTGGTTCTCAAATTCGTCCTCATATTGTATGGTTTGGTGAAGCTGTTCCTGAAATGGCTAGAGCAACTGAGTTAGCTGAACAAGCCGATATTTTTATAACAATTGGAACTTCTTTAAATGTGTATCCAGCGGCTAATTTAATACATGTGATTGAAGGTCATATTCCCAAGTTTTTAGTAGATCCAGGTGATTTCAACTTAGATTATATTAAAAACCTGACTATTATTAAAGCGACTGCGGTCGAAGGTATGAAAATACTATCCAAAAAATTAAACGAATTAATTTAGATAAATTGCCTTTAGCAAATTTCCAATAAAATAACATGAGTAATTCTTCCACTGTTAAATGTCCTAATTGTAAAACTGAATTTCAGTTAGGCGACGCAATATCTTCTGAAATAGAAGCTAAAATTAAAGCACGTTATGTTGAACGTTTTAATAAAGATCAGAAAGATTTAGCAGATAAAGAAAAACAATACGAATTGCAATTAGAGCAATTAAAAAAACAGCAAGAAGAACAAGAAAAAATTATTACTGAAAAAGTAAAATTGCAAAAAGCAGTTTTGGAACAAGAAGCAATTAAAAAAGCGGCTTCTGAGATGCAATTGCAAATGGAAATGTTAAATAAAGAGTTGAGTGAAAAGGAAACGAAGCTAAAAGATAGTCAGGCAAAGGAATTACAGTTTTTATTAAAAGCAAAAGAGTTACAAGAAAAAGAAGCACAGTTTGAATTAACGCTTCAACAAAAATTACAAGCTGAAAGAGAATTGTTATCTGAAAAAATTAAAAAGCAAGAGCTGGAAAAAAATTCGATTAAGGAAAAAGATTACCAGTTACAGATGATGGAATTAAAAAAGCAACTGGAAGATCAGAAGAAATTAACGGAAGAGATGGTGCGTAAGCAAGGACAAGGTTCGATGCAAATGCAAGGTGAAGTGCAAGAATTAATTTTAGAAGAATTACTACGTAGCACATTTCCATTTGATTCTATTGATGAAGTAGGGAAGGGTGTGAAAGGCGCTGATGCCGTTCATACGGTTCGTAATCCATTAGGACAAGTATGTGGTAAAATTATTTATGAAAGTAAAAACACGAAGGCTTTTGGTGGAGATTGGATAGATAAATTAAAACATGATATGCGTTCGTCGCAAGCAGATATTGCTGTGATTGTAACAGAAACGATGCCAAAAGATATGGACCGTTTTGGAATGAAAGACGGTGTGTGGATTTGTAATTTCACTGAAATAAAATCATTAGCATTTGTGCTTCGAGATAGTTTGATTAAAATTTATGCAGCTCAAGCAAGTCAAGAAAATAAAGGTGATAAAATGAGTTTGTTATATTCATATTTAACAGGTACCGAATTTAGACAACAAATAGAAGCTATTGTAGAAGGTTTCACTGAATTGCAAATGGGAATTCAGCGCGAAAAAAATGCAATGCAAAAAATTTGGAAAGAGCGCGAAAAGCAATTAGAAAAAGTATTACTGAATACTACAAATTTTTATGGCTCTGTAAAAGGCATTGCTGGAAATGCTATTGGTGAAATTAAACTGTTGGAACTGGGAGGAGGAGAATAACGAGATATAGTTCTTGTTATTTAATCTCTAAATCTCTAACATCTCTATTGTGTAGGCCAACCATTTTCATAATATTTATCATGGAGCCAGTTACAAAATTTAAAAAGCGTCTGCTATAACCAACGTAAACAGCTTCTCCCGAAAAAATACGAGTTAAATGTTTTTGTATATGAGGACCTAAGAAACGTCCAATAGATGTGTCTAAACGATCTTGTCCTACTTTAAATAAAGTAAATAATCGTCCACTATACCATGTATCAATTAATTTTTGCCAAACTTTTAATTCAAGCATTTGCTCTTTTTGGTATTGAGCATAGTCTGGATTTTTTCCATCACAATTATTCTAGCTAATCTAAAAGAGCCTTTGATGGCTAAAAATAAACCAGAAGAAAATATAGGATCTAAAAAACCTCCTGCATCACCATTTAGTACCCAATTGGTGCCGTACATTTTCTGAGAAATTAATTGATAGTTATCATATTGAGCAACACCTGTGGCACGTTTACCCATACTCGTAAATTTTTGAAGTGTCGGTTCACTTTTTAAATAATTATCGTAACGTTCTTCTTTAGTACTTCCAAATTCTTCTAAATGTTTTGGATTTATAACTACACCTATCGAAATTCTATCAGGCAAAGGAATGCGCCATGCCCATCCTTTTTCAAGACGATGAAGATGAATGTTATACGGTTCAATTTTTTCAGTGTTTACCATGTGCGAAAAAAGAGCGACGTCTTTTCTGTAACCATTTTTTGTTGGAATATTTAGTAAACGAGAAATAGTTCTGGATCTTCCACTTGCATCTACTATTAAATCAGGCTGACCATTAAAAAAGTTATTGATGAATTTTAAAGTATCATCACCTAGCTTTAATTCATCTCCGTTACCTGTTTTTTCTATTTGAGCTACATGTTCAAAAAACTGAACCCCTTCACGAACAGCTAATACCAAAGTGAATAAATAAATAGTCCAATATTTGTATATTGGATTTTTTTGATTAATTTTGGACTAAATATTAAATCACTTTAAATGTCGCTACCTAAATTTATAATAATCAAAGAGAGCTTAACAGAGTTAAGAGCTATTCAAAAAAAGAGCAGTCTTTTAATTTCTAATCGGATTAAAGTATTGATTGAGTTTAAGAAAAATGAGAAAACAGGCATTTCTAAGCGAGCG
>JBEIPP010000149.1:0-7700 GCA_040376995.1 Flavobacteriales bacterium | reverse complement strand
TTGTTATTTATAAAAACTAATCCGAAACCACTTTAATTAATTAATTTTTTTTAAAGTGGAATGTTTTTTTTATAACAATCAAAGAGTAAAACAAATTACGAAGGTTTTGACTTTTGTTTTTTTATTTACATTTACTAAAAGCTGGGGCCAGGCTATATGGGATAACCCAATTACAGGTACTAATCCAAATACATCAAATCCCTACACAACAGGACAAACAGTAAACGCAAACATTACTGTTAGTGGTATAGGAAGAGGGTCTGGTATTACTGGCACAAATGCTAATGATAGGTATAATGCGACTAGTTGGAGTACTGCTGCTTTTGATGCAAATGACTATTTCGAATTTACTTTGACTCCCTGTGTAGGAGGAGGCTCTATAAATTTTGTAAGTTTTGTATATACTGGACAGACCTCAGGAACGGGGCCTACTAATTTTGCAATAAGAAGTAGCGTAGATTCATATTTGGCAAATATTGGAACTCCAAATGCCGGAGGAACAACAATTAATTTGTCAGCAGCATTATATCAAAATATTACTAGTTCCATTACGTTTCGCTTTTATGCTTGGGGAGGAACTGGTGGAACCTGCAGTATTAACAGTTTCATATTTAATGGAACGACCGTAGCATGTGGCGGCACACCTCACACCGTAACCTTTAATACAAATGGCGGTACAGGAGGTTCAATGTCAAATCAAACAGCAAGTTCAACAACTGCTTTAACTAGTAATGGATTTACTAAAACAGGCTGTGCTTTTTTAAGCTGGAATACTGCTGCTGACGGTTCTGGAACCTCATATGCCAATGGAGCATCTTATAGCTTTGCGTCTGACATAACTTTATACGCTCAGTGGTATTGTGGGGTGTCTCATACGGTAACCTTTAATAGTAATGGAGGTTCTGGTTCAATGACAGCTCAAACAGCTAATACTACAACTAATTTAACTAATAATACTTTCACAAAAAATGGTTGTACTTTTAATGGATGGAATACTGCAGCCAACGGAAGTGGAACGGCATACACTAATGGGCAAGTATACAATTTTGCGACCGATATAACGTTATATGGACAGTGGAATTGCAGCTCTGTTTGCCCTTATTTAGTATCTGCTGTTATCAATTCGTGCGACGGTTGTGCCGATGAAGGAAACAATGAATTTCTTGTGTTAAATACAGGTTCTTATTCTTTTGTGGTTAATTCTTTCAATGTTAATATTACATATAGTAATGGTCCTACTAATATTACTTCAAGTTTTGCAGCACAACCCACTTCGCTTGCTACACTTAATACGGCTACCGTAAATGCATGCGGAACTACATTTGTTGATGTATCCAATGGGAGTATTACTGTGCCAGCTAATAGCACACTTTTAATAATAAACAAAGGAGCTTGTTTTACTGGCGATTGGTCTGCTTATTGCGGCCTAGGGACTGTTTATGTTGCGTTTTCGGCTGCAACTGCTTGGAGCGTAGGAGGTTTTTTTGGAAATAACACTTCTGCTCGATCCTTTGTAACCAATTTTAGCGCTGTAAATGATGCTTGTGGTACTACAGCATATGCATATAATCAAACTGGTATTGCTGGCACTCCATTTGGTTTTAGTGCCGATGGAGCTTCTGTTATATTTAGTGATAGCTCTGGTCCTTCCTATATCAATGGTAATGGAACTTGTGCTCCACGTAACATTATCCTTCCAATTGAATTAATCGATTTTTATGCAACTCAAAATGACTCAAAAAATGAATTGATTTGGAAGGTTGCATCTGAAAAAAATGTTTTGGAGTATGTTATAGAAAAAAGTGAAGACGGATTAAATTACAGTGAATTAACTAAAGTAAAAGCTAAAAATATTGAAGAAACCTATATATCATATTCTTGCGATGACAATTTTCCTTTTACTGAAATTACTTATTATAGATTAAGCACGATTGAAAGTAATGGCAAAATAAATCAGATTAAAACTATAGATCTTGATAGAACAGATAAAGTTTGGAACCCAATTATATATCAAAACAATGATGCTTTAAAGCTGGAGTTTAAAAATTTAGTACCTAAAAATAGTACAGTTAGTTTATTTGATTTATCAGGCAAACTCCTAGCAGATGAAATAATTAAAGAGTATCAAACTGTTATCAATACCCAAATTTTTTCTGAAGGAATTTATTTTTTAAAAGTTTCTTCACCTTATAAAACACAAAATTTTAAAATCATTATTCAAAAATAACTATTTGGTAATTATACCATGCCAATAAAATATTTACTTCATTTTAAACAAACAGAGCTACTATGAAACATTTAATTTTAATTATTTCTTTTATTTTTTCTATACCACAACTTAAATCCCAATGTTTTCAAATACAAAACATTTTAGTGGATGCCTGTGATGGGCCTAACGAAGGGAAGAATGAAATGGTAACTTTTCAAGTTGGTAATGCGCCTCTATTAACAACTAACTTATCAGTTAACTGGCCAGCTAATAGTTGGTTAGGTTTGAAAAAAGATGCTAGTACGGCTGCAAATGTTGCAACAATTAATTCAACCATTATGGGATGTGGTTTTTTAAAGGAACCAACTTTTAACGTTCTTCCTGCTAATGCAAAGGTGTTACTAGTTACTAGCACTGCGTGGAACCCTTTAGCTCAAAGTTTTGTAAATTTGAATGATACGCTTTATATTATTTTTCAAGCGGCAGGGAATACTGGAGGACATTTTGCTAATTATCAATCGGGCGGAGGATTAAGAACATTGAGCATGAATTTCTCATCGCCAGCAAGTTGTGGGGATGTTGTTACTTATGATAGAGCTTTGTTAATTAACCAAGCGGGTAATTTAGGTGCACAAGATGGCGGAACTGTAAAATTTTCGGCAGCTGGGGCTCCAACATATGTAAACAATGGTTGTCAGGCTCCATACATGCCACTTTCAGTAGATGCTGGTAATAATTACTCAATTTGTATTGGTGGAATGCAAAGTTATACAGCTACTGTTTCTGGTTCATATACATCAATTAATTGGAGTTTAGGTGCTGGAGCGAGTGGTACATTTTCTTCAACAAATTCTTTAATAACAACTTACACTTCAGGGAGTGGTGATAATGGAACTGTGAAATTGTATTGCACTATTTCAAAAGTTTGTGGAACTCAAATAACCATGTTAAAGGATAGTGTTTTATTAACGATTACTCCACCTCCAACAGTTACCATTAATCCTTCAGTGGTTAATATTTGTTCAGGACAAAGCGCCATTGTTCAAGCTAATTCAAATACAGTAGTTACTTATACTTGGAGTACGACTGCTCAAACAAATACAGTGTCGCTTAATACCGTAGGAGTTTATACGGTTAATGTATCTAATTCATGCGGTAATGCAAATGCCACGGTTAGTGTTTCAATTTTAGCTGCACCAACTTTGTCAATTGTATCATCTTCTTCTGTAATTTGTGGTAGCGGACAAACAGCCACTCTTTCATTGTCGGGTAGTACAGGAACATATACCTGGAGTAATGGAAGTAGCACCTCAACCATAACCATTAATTCGCCTGGTGTTTATACAGCAAGCGTTTCGACTGCTGGTTGTGGAACTGCAACTGCTTCTATTACAATTGGCACTAGCCCTTTACCAACTGTTTCTATTTCTGTGCCATCAACAACTGTTTGTTCGGGTTCGGTATTAACCTTTACTGCCAATTCGAGTGATGGCAACTATTTATGGACAGGTGGGGCAACTACGCAAACCCTTAGTGTTAATTCGCCTTCAATTGAGGTGAAAACTACAAATACTTGTGGCAGCGCACAAGCTTCTCAAACATTAAATATTATCCCTATTCCAATAGTTACCTTAAGTACAAATACTATTTCATTGTGTTCAGGTCAAAGCGCTACCGTTCAAGCTAATTCTAACACAGCTGTTACTTATACATGGAGTACTTCTGCAAATACTAATACAGTATTATTAAATTCTGCAGGTATTCATTCTGTTGATGTTTCAAATGCTTGTGGTAGTGCATCTGAAACAGTGAGCATATCTTTAGGTAATTCTCCTTCTGTTACTGCAATTGCCAGCCAATCTTTATTATGTTTTGGTCAAGTGGCTAATTTATCTTTTAGTGGAAGTACAGGAACTTATTTATGGAGTAACGGTGCAACTACTGCAACTACTTCTGTTTCTAATTCTGGTGTGTATACTGTAACATTGACAAATAGTTGTGGACAAGCTCTTTCTTCAGTTTCAATTACAACACTTTCAAATCCAACTATTTCAATCACACCTAATTCGCCTGTACTTTGCTCAGGAGCAACGGTTACACTAACTGCTGTTGGAAATTCAGCTAATTATATATGGAACACGGGCGCTAATACAGCCGTAATTTTTGTAAATACACCAGGTATAAATACAGTGTCCGTATCCAATGCTTGTGGTATTGCTACGGCATCTGTAAATGTTAGTAGTGCTAATTTTCCTCCTTTGGTATTAACAACGAATAGTAATACAATTTGTCCTAATGAAACTGCAACGTTAACCGTAACTGGCGGTAATTCAGGAATGTATTCATGGTCCAATAGTTCAAGTACGAGTTCGGTTGTAACAACAAATGGAGGAACGGTTACTGTAACTAATGTTAATGCATGCGGCACGACTTCAGCTTCTATATTTGTGAGTGTAAATCCTTTAAATGCCTCTATTATTACAATTCCTCAAAATGGCTTGAGTCCATTAACAGTTGGTTTTGGAAGTAATAGTACAAATGCAACTACTTATTTGTGGGATTTTGGTAATGGGAATTCAGCAAATACTACAACAGTTTCCAATCAAACTTATTATAGTCCTGGAGTTTATATGGCATATTTAACTGTATCCAACGGCGATTGTATAGACATTGACTCTGTGATAATAAATGTTTACGAAGAAGGCTCAACATTATATGTGCCAAATGCATTTACACCGAATGGTGATAGTATAAATGATATATTTTTAGTAGGAGCAATCAATATTAAAGAATTTAATATGATGATTTTTGATCGTTGGGGTTTAAAAATGTTTGAGTCATCTGACATTAAGGTAGGATGGGATGGGACTGTTAATGGGAAAATAGTTGCTGATGGAACTTATTTTCATTTAATCAACGCAAAAGATATAGATAATAAAGAAATCAGAAAACAAGGAACGATTACTTTATTTAAATAAAGGTAACTTAATCTCATTGCCGCATCTAAAATTATTCTTAGGACAGGTTTTGTATCCGTGTAATCCACAAGGTTTACAATATAAGTCACGTACTTCAATAACATTTGAGTTATAAGCTAATGGATAGAAACCATATTCTGGAATTGTAGAGCAAAAGAATGCAGTGGTTGGAGAATTACCAGCAGATGCTAAATGCAATGGCCCACTGTCATTTACGTAATTCATTTTTGCATGTTTCATTAATTCACAGGATTCAAGTAAAGATAATTCACCTGCTAAGATTTGAAACGATTCGTGTGTACTTTTGTTTTTAATCTCTTCGCATAATGTTTTATCTGAAGGGCCTCCTAAAAGATAAATCACGACTTCTTTAGGAATAGAATTACACAACTCTATCCATTTATTTTTAGGTAATTGTTTTGTAAACCAAACAGATGATGGTGCCATGCAAACAAATGCTTGCGAAACAAAAGGTTCTATTTTAGAAAATTGTTTAAAGGTTGGGTACAGTTTTGGTTTTGCAATTGTTTTGTCTGTAATAGATTCTATTAAATCATTATATCTATCAATTTCATGTCTTCCATCTCCGATTTTATGTTTTGATTTATTGTCGAATAAAAAAGAGAAAGGATTTTTATCGTATCCAGAAGTGTATCGAGCTTTTGAGAATGCCGTTAAAAAACCAGAGCTGGCAAAGCGATGTAAATTAATAACTGTGTCAAATTTTTGTGCTCTGATTATTTTGAGTAATCGAAATAAACTTTTGTATTTCCCTTCTTGTTTATTCCAAACTAATGTTTGAGTTAAAAAAGGATGATCTAGATATAATGATTCATTACCTTTACGAACTAAAATAGAAATTTTTGCTTCAGGAAAAAAAGCATGAAGTTTTTCTAATACAGACGAAGCTAATATTGCATCACCAATAAAAGCAGTTTGAATAACGAGTATGTTTTTGTGAGTCAAATTTTATACAGCTACATTATGTTCTCTTAACGCATCGTTTAATGATGTTTTTAAATCAGTACTTGCTTTACGTTTTCCAATAATTAAAGCGCAAGGTACTTGAAATTCTCCAGATGGAAATTGTTTTGTATAAGAGCCAGGGATTACCACACTTCTTTCAGGAACAAAACCTTTAGTTTCAATGGGCGAAGAACCAGTAATGTCAATAATTTTAGTAGACATTGTTAAGCAAACATTTGCTCCTAATACAGCTTCTTTGCCCACATGAACGCCTTCAACTACTATGCAACGAGAGCCAATAAAGCAATTATCTTCAATTATAACAGGAGCTGCTTGAACTGGCTCTAATACGCCACCGATACCAACACCACCACTTAAATGAACGTGTTTACCTATTTGCGCGCAACTTCCAACAGTAGCCCAAGTATCAACCATGGTTCCTTCATCAACATAGGCGCCTATATTTACAAAACTAGGCATCATAATTACTCCTTTAGAAATATAACTACCATAACGTGCTATGGAACCAGGAACAGTTCTTACTCCTGCTTCAGCAAAATTGGTTTTTAATTTCATTTTGTCGTGAAATTCAAATGGACCAACTTCCATCGTTTCCATTTGTTGAATTGGGAAATACAAAATAACAGCTTTTTTAATCCAATCATTTACTTGCCAAGTACCATCAGATTTTGGCTCAGCTACTCTGATTTTTCCTTTATCTAAATCTTCAATAATTTGGCGTATAGCTTGCTGATTAGAAGCTTCTTTTAGTAATTCTCGATCATCCCAAATTGACTCTATAATAGATTGCATAAAAAAACGTTTAAAATTGTTTGCAATTTAACTAAAATAAGTATATTTGCACTCCAATTTTTTTGGATTGGTTGTGTAGCTCAACTGGATAGAGCATCTCACTACGGATGAGAAGGTTTGGGGTTCGAATCCCTACACGATCACGAATAAAACCCTTTGACAAACCAGAGGGTTTTATTTTTAATATTTGGTGAGGTAGCTCAGTTGGTTAGAGCATCGGATTCATAACCCGAAGGTCAGGAGTTCAAATCTCCTTCTCACTACACAGCCCTGAAGAGATTTGGGGCTTTTTTGTTAATATATGTTTACAGTTTATGTTCTATATTCAGAAAAGTATAATAAAATCTATATTGGATATAGTTCGAATATTGATCAGCGATTATTATCTCATAATGAATTAGAAACAAAAGGATATACCTCAAAATTTAGACCTTGGAAATTAATTTATACTGAAGTTTTTTTTGAGAAATCAGAAGCTATTAAAAGAGAAAAGCAATTGAAGACGGCGAAGGGTAGAGCGTTTATTTGGAATTTAGTTGGATAGAACATCGGATTCATATCCGCCATCTGGCGGACAGGAGTTCATCCGCCATCTGGCGGACTCACTACACAGCCCTGAAGAGATTTGGGGCTTTTTTGTTAATATATGTTTACAGTTTATGTTCTATATTCAGAAAAGTATAATAAAATCTATATTGGATATAGTTCGAATATTGATCAGCGATTATTATCTC
>JBEIPP010000200.1:0-5132 GCA_040376995.1 Flavobacteriales bacterium | reverse complement strand
TCTTAAACTCAATCTGTGTGCGGTTTTGGGAGGTTATTATTGGCATACACAAAGATAACTCTCATTCATCTTTTTTTATTATCTTTATTTCAAGATTAACAAACAGCCTGTGTTAATAGCGTTGAGTTTTTTCACAGGCTGCCGTTAGCGGTAAGGCAAACAGACCGCTCCACATTATGCCAGACAAGTAAATTGAAACTATAACAACTCAAACAAAAAACAACCAACATGAAAAAGCTATTTATCTTTTTTACACTGACATTGACAGTCCAGCAAAGAGTATTTGCACAATGCAATGTTGGTTCATATACCGTCATAGGTAATCAGACTATTACAGGCAGTTGCATAATAACGGGCGACCTTACGCTCCCAAACGGAACAACCCTTAACGTTGACCTTACGGGTGCGACAGCCGACACATTTGTAGTTCGTGGAAACATTTTACTGCAAGGAAATGCCGTTTTATGGATACATTCTACCGTAGGCTCAACAAACGACCAATTTATTGTATCAAATAATTTCAATAATCAACGAATAATTACGACAAAAAACACAAGTAAGATACAACTTGAACACGTTGAGTTCAGAACACAAGAAGGTAATCTCGCTGGTGCATCAAGCATCTATATGAATTATAATGCAGAGGATAGTTCTATATTTTATGTGAATAAAAGTTGGTTAAACAATCAAAGTGCATGGCTATTATTTAATATGAAGAATAAGGCAACATTAATTGGTTATGAACCCAACCATGTACCAACCGAAATGTACTTGGAGGATTCCGTTCAGGTAGAACTACATGGTGCTAATACAAACACAGGAATTTGGTTAAATTGTCAGAGTATAACAGATACGCTTAATTTGCCACCCAATCAGACTATACCTTTTACATGGAAAATTGGCAGAGGCGTTGGAGGCTTCACTTCACCTTGGTATCTTGAAATGGATACAGTTCTGTCGGGAGTTGGTGTACAAATTTTTCCTTCTACAAAATTAACTGTTAATGGAGCAGGATTTCCAAATACAGGAGAATTGAAAGTGGCGATGATGTTTGCAAATAATACAGAGACAATCACTAACCTAACTGTTGGGCTTCAAAACACAACAGTTAATAATGGTGCTTTTGGTAAAATTACACTTAGCAATGTTAATTTGGGGCCGATAGCTTGGCAATTGTATGCTTTAATGAATGAAAATCTTACTATCAAAAACTCAGTTGTAAATGAGATTGGTATAGCAGGCCCAAGTCAAGTTACAGTGGACAGTTCTTTGCTTCAACTTGCGGTGTTGGCTGCTGTGGGTATAGGAGGTAGCGCATTAACAATAAACAACTCCGAGTTATGGAACCAAGAAATAACAGCTACTAACAATAGCGAAGTTATCCTGAATAATTGCAACATTTATGGTAGTATGTTTAGTACATCTGATGCACTTTCGAGCATTACCGTAAACGGAGGATGTTTTTTTGCAAACCCAACGGGTTGCACACAAGCTACAATGGTTAATATTACAACAGGACAACCTTATTGTAATCCATTCATACCACCAGGGTTTCCTCAAAATTTATCGCCTGCAACAGTAATGTTTGTTGGTGTGAATAATAATTGTGTAACAGGAATAAATGAAACAGAAAATATTAGAGGTGTGACAATTTTTCCAAACCCTGCAAAAAATTCGGTTAAAGTAAATCTTCCAAACCCCAATCAAAAATTTTCCATTGAAGTTTACTCTACACTTGGACAACTGCTCGTAAAGACAACTGACAAAACAATTATTGACATTGCAAATTTTACAAGCGGTATTTACATATTGACACTAAGACAAGAAAACAACATTTGGACAACTAAATTAGTGAAAGAATAATGCCCTAACCGCTAACACACGCTAAGCAACAGTTTGGCAGACAACAAAGCTTTTGCAAAAGCAGTCGCTTCGCGGGGACAATTATTTTCGCTTTGCAAAAGTCCAATAAGCAGTTATCTTTGTTATACACATTTCGGCAGGACACAGTTTCAAATCAAACCGTTGCTTAGCTCGAAAACGTTACCTGCAAGCGTAGCGAACAATTCGACAACAATTAAACCTTTGACAATTTTGATAGTCTAAGATTTAAATTATCAACGATGAAAATAAATATACTAACTACAATTTCATTATTGCTTTTTAGCCTGACAACTCACGCTCAACAAGAAAACCAATCTTGCGGAACTTCAGTACCCAGTGAAGTATGGGAAAATGAGTTTCAAAAATTAATTTCGGAATATAAAACTGACCAAAAAACCAAAAAGCAATTTTCAACAGTTTATACAATTCCCATTATATTTCATGTAATACATAGCGGACAGCCTATTGGAACTTTACCTAATATCTCACAAGGTCAAATCAATTCTCAAATAACTGTTTTAAATCAAGACTTTAGTGGAAATGGATTTAATTCTTCCAATTATCCTTCTAATGCTTTTGTAAATTGGGTAATCACGCAATCATTACCGTCTGCTAATACTGATAGTAACGGTAGGGTAAAAATAGCGGACGTTGGAATTCAATTTTGTTTAGCAACAAAAGATACAAACGGTAATTTATTACCCGAACCAGGAATCAATAGAATTAATTACCTGTCTTTGAATTTGCCAAATCCGAGTAGTTATTCTACTCAAGCTACCATGAAGTCCTATCTTGACAATATTCTTAAGCCTCAGACCATTTGGGACGTAACTAAATATCTCAATGTTTGGATTACAGATAAAAACAGTGCTCTAAACTATACCGGAGTATCATCGGTCCCTCCTTTAAGTGGCTTATTGGGCGTGCCTAATAATTCGACCGATACAACCGATGGTATTTGGTGTTTTGCGAAAGTAATTGGTTCTAACAATTTATTTCCTACTGGTATTTATGGTTCCCCATTGGTTGAGGGCAGAACCCTTACACACGAAGTTGGTCATTATTTAGGACTCAGGCATATTTGGGGTGATGGGTCTTGTGCTACTGACTATTGTGATGATACGCCACCAGCAGCATCAGAAAATACTGGGGTACCATCATCTTATCCATTAAATGTTGGTTCGTGTAGTAGTCCGTCAAACTCGCCAGATGGAGAAATGTTTATGAATTTTATGGATTATCCTCATGACCCTTACAAGTATATGTTTACTGCTGACCAAGCTACAAGAATGCAGACTGCCATGCTAAACAGTCCATACAGAAATCAATTAGGAACTCATGGTTTGTGTTCGGCTCCTCTTGGACTAAATAATTTAAATTTAAATGATAATATTTCAATTTATCCAAATCCAGCTAAGACAGAATTAAATATAAATGTTTCCCAAAACGACATAAATGAACTTTCAATAAGCAACTTATTTGGACAAGTTCTAATCATATCACAAAATCAAAACCGTATTGACATTTCTAATTTAACCAATGGCATATATATTTTAGCAATTACACAAGGACAAAATAAATACACGAAAAAATTCATCAAAGAATGATAACAACGGAGAAAACGCCAGCAGCTAACAGCACATTGGCAATAGGCGGGGTTCCGTCTCCGCTTGACAGTATTGTGGAAGCCGAAAGTTCAGTTCTCCTAACAAACTTTTGTGCTGAAAAACCCGCCCATCGCCAATCTGCAAAACGTTGTGCGTCATTATAAAGAAATCATCGAAACAATGAAAAAGATAAAATACGCAATATTAATATTGACCTTTCCAACATTATTGTTTGGACAGACTGAACATTTGGTTCAGCCAAATACAGCCGACCCCTTAAGTGGTACGCCAAATAATTTCCACTTTATTTATACTAATCAAAGTATTACACAGAAAAATAAATTATTCTTGTTTTTCCCCGGGACAGGAGCAGTTCCTTTTAATTATCAAGAAATTCTGAAGCACGCGGCTAACCTTGGTTATCATTCAATAGGTTTAACCTATCCAAACAACGATGCAATTAATCAAATCTGTTCAACTTCGACAGACACTACGTGCCATAGCAGAGCCAGATTAGAAGTTTTTGACGGCATTGACAGGCATTCAGCCATAACCGTAGATATAAATAACTGTATTGAAAGAAGAACTTTGAAGCTTTTAGAGTATTTAAACACGACATATCCAACTGAAAAT
The DNA here is from genome assembly GCA_040376995.1 of Flavobacteriales bacterium. Lineage (GTDB taxonomy): Bacteria > Bacteroidota > Bacteroidia > B-17B0 > Aurantibacillaceae > UBA4416. The sequence goes on along the minus strand of JBEIPP010000200.1, from coordinate 1,008 downwards.
TGGGGACAATATTATAGTGGAAATCAAATACAGTGGAATAAAGTAATAGTAAGTGGACACTCTCAAGGCGGTGGACACGCAGGAATTATCTCAAAAATAAAGCAAGTTGAAAGGGTTGTAATGTTTGCCGCTATGGATTGGATAAAATTGCTATGGAGAAATGCTGATTGGATAACTTGGAATGGGCAAACACCTGACAATAAATATTATGGATTTACACATCAAGATGATGAATCAGTTAACTTTAACTTAATTCAAACTACTTGGGACAATTATGGCATGAACAACTTTGGAATTTTAGTTTTGATTGATACAACTGTAGCACCATATAATAATTCACATAAGTTATACACCCTGCTAACTCCTGCAAATGACCCAACTCAATTTCATGGGAGTGTGGTTGCTGATGCATACACTCCTATGAATTTAGGCACACCTGTTTTTGCACATGTATGGACTTATATGATTGAAGGTAATGATTTATTTACTTCCATAAACCAAACATTATCAAACTCAAATATTTTAATATATCCTAATCCGACAACCTCTTATATAAATTTAAAAAGCACAGAAAGTTTCAGTCTTAATTATAAAATATATAGCTTACAAGGACAACTAATTAAAACAGGACAAGTTGATAACTCAATCATTGATTTGACAAATCTAAATAAAGGGGTTTACATATTGCAACTGTATCAGGAAAGTAAATTGAGAACATTTAAATTGATAAAAGAATAACGAACGCACAACATCGTATATAAAACATTTGGCAGTCAGTAGGTTATCGAACATTTCAGCTCGTATCAAAAGTACTTGTAAATTGACAGGAAAGTGCTTCGAAATGCCAAACGTTTCATATACGCGACCGTTGTGAAAAAACTCAGATTATTTTTTTGATTAGCTAAAAATAGCTTGTAAAGTTTTCGCAAACGTGTTTGTTTACTTTATGGGAGTGGCAATTTTTTACGCTGCAATTTTGTATTCAAAAAATAAAGTTCTTATAAGGGC
>JBEIPP010000199.1:0-5215 GCA_040376995.1 Flavobacteriales bacterium | reverse complement strand
TTGATAGTTTTTTGTAACACAAGTTCTCCATTAGTACCATAAACAAACAAAGTCGCATCTTTTAATTCTAAAACAGAATTTAAAGAAACAGTAACTATGTTGCCTGCCGGATTAGGAAAAGCATTGATAGAAAAATCTGATGCATTATTAGTTGCTTCTGATATACCCGTTACCGTATTACCATTTAAAACTACATTTAAAGAAAAGCCTCCAGTTAATCCTTTCAATACAACACCACCCGATGGATTTTTACCTATAACATGACAGTAAGTACAAGAGTCGATAGCAGAGGTTTTAACTTGTAAACACACATTATAGGTTGCGTCCTGAGCAAACACATGGCTAGGAGTTTGTAAGCTTGATGTTGTTCCATCTCCAAAGTCCCAGAAATAACTAATGGCTGATGCAACAGTTATCGAATCTAAGCCCAAAGTAAATTGATTATTACTAACATTATAACTCGATGTAAAATGAGAATAACAGTTATCATATATTGTAAAATTATTTAATAAGAAACCATCCAATGAATTGTAAACTCTTAATTTATAGTTTCCAATAGTTACAGTAGATGGTATCGTAACATTGGCAATAATAGAAGTATCATTTACCACATTTATATTATTAACAAAAGAAAAAACTGTGGTACCGCTAGTTTGCATAAACATAAAATCAACAGAAGTACCTGCACCTTGACCAAAATGAGTATTAGCACCTGTGATAGTAACATTTAAAGTTTGACCTAAACTTGCAACAGAAGGATTAACAGATACTATGGATGGCTGTGGAGTTCCATTAACATAAAACCCATTAGCTAAAGAAATAAGTCCATCCATTGAATTAGAAACATTTACATTATAGCTTCCCCTAAATACATTAGCTGGAATAGTAACATTTGCATAAAGAGCTGTATCGTTTACAACAGTTAATGAGTTAACAACAGTTGTACCGCTTGTTTGCGAAAAACCAAAACTAAGAGTATTGCCAACAACTTGAGCAAAATGAGTATGCGAACCTGTGATGGTAACATTTAAAGTTTGCCCTGCATTTGCAGTAGCAGAATTTATTGAAACCAATGATGGAGGAATTACTCCATTAACATGAAAGCCATTAGTTAAAGATAAGATACCATCAGTAGTATTTGTTGTAGTAACATTATAATTCCCAGTAGCAACATTTGCAGGCACCGTTACATTAGCCGAAAGAACCGAATCGTTTAAAACATTTACAGAGTTAACTACAGAAGTAGCACTAGTTTGTGAGAAGCTAAAATTAACAGCTGTTCCGCTAGTTTGAACAAAATGAGTATGCGCCCCTGTAATAGTAACATTTAAAGTTTGCCCTGCATTTGCAACAGCTGGGCTTATTGACACCAGATTTTGCGATGTTGCAAAAACAGATAAAAATAAAGTAATTAATAGAAAATAGATTTTTGTCATAAGCATTTATTTAAAATGAGTTTAAAGAATTTAGGAAATATATATCAAATTTAATATTTTTTGCCTTAGATTCAAAATAAATCTGAACTATTTTCTCTTTATCTGATACAATAGCTAATCCCTTATTTTTCAATATTAAATCTGTTTGTTGATTAAGCTTCAGTTCTAAAAAAGCAGATAATATAGCTGATAAAAATAATTTGTACTTAGAATCTTTAGAGTTTGTATTGCATTGATCGATCACTTCAAAAGATTTCTCAAATTGTTTCATGTTAAAGTATACGGCGCTTAAATTTAATCGTGCCTCTTCAAATTCTGAAGATATGTATAATGCCTTCAAATAAAATTTTATTGCCTTATCATGATCTTTGAGACTTTCATAACAACTTGCTAAATTATTTAATACATGAATATTATACGGATGAATTGAATAAGCCTTCTCAAAACTTATTTTAGCAACCTCAATGTTTCCTTGAGAAAATAAAGCAACGCCCTTATACCATTCTATGGGTGCAGACATTGGGTCCATTACATAAAAGGAACTCATGGCATTATCCGCTTCTTTTATTAATTTTTGCCAATTAGCATTGTGCTCATAAATATATATTTTTTGAGAATGAAATTCTCCTGCTGCCCGCTTAATAGTTACAAAAATTGACAATAATACAGGAGCGAAAAAAACCAACCCAAACGTAGAATTTTGTAATAAAATTGGCGTTTTGAATTGATTGAATTTATGATAATAATGAGCCGAAGTAATTGAAAGAATAACAAACAATATTATTTGGTGCTCAATACGCTCGAGAGGAAAATCAACAAAGCCAATGATCATATATCCAATAGTAGTAGCAAAAAAACATAAATGCAACCAGCTATATTCATGATCCTTATGTTTTATTAATAATTGAATTAAATAATATAAACCTAAAATAAAGATGGATACATAAGATAAAAAACCAAGTACTCCCATTTCGCACAACATCCATAAAAAATCATTATGAGGTCTTTGCAACGTTCTCATACCTTCTCTTATTTCATATGTAGGGCATTTATCAAGTCCGTATTTGGGCACGTGAATTTGCCAATTACCAGCGCCCACTCCAAAAACAAAATTTTCTTTCACCATTTCAATCGAATTATCCCAAATAAAAAGTCTTTCAATCGAACTCTTTTTATCAAATATGTGTGAAAATTTTTGTCTGTTTTGTAATGTTACTGCACTTATCATAAAAAAGATAATAATACCAGAAACTAATACTATTTTAAATCCAACTTTATTGATAGTCTTTTCTTTAAGCAGATATATCAATAAAATAAATGCCAATACTATCATTGCAATAATAACAGCCTTGGTTTGTAATAACCAGATCAAAAATAAAGATAATAGCCCAACTGTTATAGAAAATATTTTCAAAACTTTACCATAATTAAATGAATGCAATAAAAATGGAATGCAAAGAAATAAAATAGAGGCCAGTAAATTTTTAATTCCAAATGTAGCGCCTACATATACTACATTTTCAAAAAAATCATTTTTAGAAAGGGCTAATTTCATTACTTGAAAAAGGGCTAAAAACAAGGAAATAGAGGCAAAAATGACAACGGATTGTATCAGTGAATTAAGATTAAGTTTTTTCTGAATAAGTAAAAAAGTAGTTATCATAAAGAAAATAAATTCTATTGCCACTTTAGATAAAAGATAGATGCTTTCCTGAATGACGATTGAAAGAAAAAATGAAACGCCTATTGTAATTAATAACACAATAAAAGAGACATTGATCATTAATTTCAAAAATGTAAAATCAATTATCATTCTTTTTGCTCGTGCATTCAAAAAAATGATCGATCCAACTATAAAAACAAAAACAGTTAAAAAAAATTGCCGTGGAATTAAAACAGGATCTACCAACTTATCGGTATAGATAAATGGGAGAATAATGAAGAAGAACAGATATAATCTGTCGAATATATTGAGCGCCTTACCTTTAGGTTCTATATTAAAAATCATAGCTATTCTATATTAAAGCATTTAATTTTTGATTACAATAATTCTCTCAAGCCATCAACAATTTTATTGGTGGCGCCAGAGTTTTTAAGCACATAATTTTTAGCTAAACGGGAAGATTCTGTCAATGCCTTTTTATCTTCAACTAATACACTTAAATGCGCAGTTAATTCAACAGCATCATTAACAACAAAGCCTGCGCCTAAATCTATTACTTCAAAGGCTTCGTTAAATTTTTTATAATTGGGGCCAAATAAAACTGGTAACCCGTATACTGTTGGTTCTAAAATATTGTGAATACCACTGGCAAATCCTCCGCCAATAAAGGCAACAGTGCCATATTGATAAATAGACGATAAAAAACCTATGGCATTTACCACTAAAATTGAATCGGTATAAGCTGGGGGATTATCAGAAAATAAATGAAAACTAAATTTATTTTTAATTAATAAATTACTTAACCGATCAATATTTTTTTTATTAATTTCGTGAGGAGCAATAATTAATTTAAGCTGAGGATGTTTTTGTTTTAAAGCAAGATAAGATTCAATTAAATAATCTTCATCTTTTTGCCAAGAGCTTCCTGCAACTACAACAAATGAATCTTTTACAAACTCTTCAATTTCTTTAATTTGTTTTGGAGATGAGCAAATTTGCAAAACCCTATCAAATCTTGTATCACCTGTTAAAACGCCAGTATTAACTTTTAAAACTCTTAATAATTTAATTGAATACACATCTTGAGTATAAATCGTATGATACGTTTTTAAAGCTCTACGAAAATTACCACCATACCATTTAAAAAATGATTGATGTTTTTTAATGACTGTTGAAATTAAAAAAGTGGGGATTTTATTTTTATCTAATACAAATAAATAATTTAACCAAAATTCATACTTCACAAATACGACTAATTTAGGTTTTAAGATGGACACAAATTGACGAGCATTATGAGTAGTATCTGCTGGCAAATAAATCACTAAATCAGCATAGGGATAATCTTTTTGGATTTCGTAACCCGAAGGAGAGAAAAAGCTCAACACGACTTTTTGTTGAGGATACTCTTTTTTTAATTTTTCAATCACTGGTCTGCCTTGCTCAAACTCACCTAAAGAAGCACAATGAATCCAAACAGCATCTTCTAATTGTAAATTAGATACTTTTGATTTTAAACTTTGCTTCCAATTTTTTCTTCCTTGAACCCACAGCCTTGCTTTAGGATTAAACAGCGACGCAAATTTTAATCCAATTTGAAAAGTATATATACCAAGGTTGTATAAAAACATTATTCTTTTGTCAGTTCGAGCTAAGTCGAGAACTATTTAGAAGCATCTCGACTTCGCTCGATGTGACATTAATCTGTTTTAAAAATCAAAATTAATTTGTCCGTCTTTTCCTTTAAAATTACTGCTATCTAATTTTTCCATAGCCCGGCGATGTAATTCCATTGGCGACATTCCATTATCTCCAATTTGCTGATCTTCCGAATCATAATCATCTAATATAATTTCTTCTGAAATACGTAGGTTAATTTCTTTTACTTTATAAGAAGTTAGTTTTTTTCCTTTCGCTTTCATATTAACCATTGGAGCAAACTCCACTAAATTAACAGCCTCGTCAGGAATTACTTTATCTTTTTCTTTATTAAATTTAATATCAACCACTGGTAATATTTGAGAAGTGACTAACTCCATTCGAGAGTTTTCATTCTCTGTAATAATTAATGTTTTAGTTGTTGTATTTTCTGGAGTAAATCGTTTTGTAATATATGATT
>JBEIPP010000170.1:0-6713 GCA_040376995.1 Flavobacteriales bacterium | reverse complement strand
CGCTCGCTTAGAAATGCCTGTTTTCTCATTTTTCTTAAACTCAATCAATACTTTAATCCGATTAGAAATTAAAAGACTGCTCTTTTTTTGAATAGCTCTTAACTCTGTTAAGCTCTCTTTGATTATTATAAATTTAGGTAGTGACATTTAAAGTGATTTAATATTTAGTCCAAAAATAATCAAAAAAATCCAATATACAAATATTGGACTATTTATTTATTCACTTTGGTATAAAAGCATTAGCCATAACTACATTGCCTAAACTTCGTAAGCATTTAGATATTGCAATCACCTTTCAAGAAAAATATAATAAAAAATAAAACCATTTAAGTGAAATTCTTAGCGATTAGTCAGGTTGACATAAACGGCATTAGGAACATAGATATTTCTCAACCTTCTTTCTATGACCAACGAAAAGGTAGGCGAGCCTTTACACCGTTATCGTATATAAATAAGAGTTTCACTAAGTAATTTTTTAATTACTAATAATCTTAAATGCAATTTGCTGACTATCGTTTTTATTAACTGCCTTACAAAACTCTTTAAAAGCCGCATATTCTTTTGCGGCGTAATAACCACTATATTGAATCAGTTTTCTGTAATAGGATAAAATGCCGGCGTTAAAACTAACCGAACAGACATATTCTCCAAATGGTGTTTTAACAATAACAGGCTCAGGTAATTTATCAGGCACTAAGTTTTTTGGAAGTTGAAAAATTAACGAATCTATTTCGGATTGTTGATAGTTATTTGGATTCAAATAAAAATCTGATTTTCTTTGCTTTGGTTCATAAACTTCAAAAGCCTGGTTATTGAATAAATTAGGCTTCAAAAAGAAAAAGGAACCTGTTTTATTTCCCATCTTATTAATTGACAAATCTAATGATACTTGTAGTGACGGAATCATACTTTTTTCTTCTTGCAAGGTAAACTTGTTTAATTCGAACGACGCTATATGAATTAGATTTTGCAGCATATTTTTTAATTTCTCTTCGTTTTTTTCTTGAATTAAATACTCCTTGCGCTCCTTTAAAATACCTTGATAGCTTGTTTTTAATTGTACACTAGCATTATTGGTATTATCTAACACAATAATTGCCGTTGTTTTTTTAGCATTATCAATGGCGCTATACTTAGGTGTATTAACTAAAACTGCTCCATCTAATATTACTAATAATGCTTTACGATTACCTGTAAAACTACCCATAAAGTCAAAATCATTTGTTTGGCTTGTACATTCGAGCCAAATTGTATCATTTTTTAAAGGCACACAATTAATAACATGGTTAAAGCGCATACTAGGAAACGACGGATCAACATCTTCGATATCTTCGCCTGCTCTAATTAAGGCTATATATGATCTAATTCCTGCTTCTTTTAGTAATGCTTTCATATAATTGGAGAGCGCTTTACAATCGCCGTAACCTGTTTGCGCTACATCTTCAGCCGTCATCGTTTGCCAGCCGCCAATACCCAGCTGTATGCTCATATAACGTGTGTTATTTTGAAGATATTGATATAATAATTCTATTTTTTTTAAAGTATCTTTTTCGTTGCTCACTAAAGCAGCAACCTTCAATTTTGTAGCTATAGGTAGTACATCTCGACCCTCATTAAGTTTAGAGATGAATTTTCCAATATCATTCCATGAATCAATATCTCCATCATATCCTTCAACACTAAACGCCTTTGGTGCGGCTATAATTTCAGGATAAAAATCATCAGATGTATGTATTTCATATTCATTGGCCGAAATATTTTTAATCATCCAGGTATATACTTTTTTATTTTTTTCAGTCACCAAATTCAATGTATTTGGCATCTTTTTCTCCTTATACCTAAACTCAAAATCATCAGGAGTTTCGATAATTAATGTTTTTTCTTGGACACTTAATCGCTCGGAAGGATGAAAATAGGCTGAAGGATAAAACATCATATTAGTCGTTTCTTCAGAAGACTCAAACTCAATGGTATATGGAAACTGAAAACTTTTATTATCAAATTCAGCAATTTTAATTCTATTGTCTGTTACATCATTACTGCGAGCAGAAGCGCTAACATCGTATATATCTTTTTTAGATAGTCTATAAATCCTGTCCCCATTTTTGTCATATACCTTCCCTGAAATATCTAGTACTTTGTTTAATTTATCATAATGAGTGTAATATCTTGATTGATTATCGGCACCACGTTCGTTAAAAATGGTAACTACATAATGCGTATTTAAAACAGCTTTACCTTTATCCTTAATTTTAAATTCTGTTTTATCAAGTCTAATAACTGCATCTACGTTTTCTTTGAGAATAGAGGGAATGGAATCAACAGCATAGGAATTTTGAGAGGTAAGCGCAGAAGACAAAAAAGATAAAAGCACTAAATAATATTTCATAGCTATCCTATTCTTTTATAGTTTTTTAAAAACAATTTGTTGCGCTTGTTTCTCAATAACCAAATTATACAATTCTCTTAAACTAGCGTACTCATTAGGTTCAAAAAAATTTTTACTAATGGTTAATTGGCTGCGAATTTTAATTACATCATTTTCTGTTTCAACAATGTAAGAATATTTACCTGCTTTATTTGGCAACACAAACACCCCCGCTTTAGGCATTTCTTCTAGCTTGTAACCAGAGGGTATTTTAATATTAATTAAATCAATATCATCTATAGCGGTAACAAAATCAATAGGATAAATGCGTGTGCTCGACTTAAAAGGATTTTCTTTATAACCACGCGAGAAAAATGGATTAAAAAATAATAAAACTCCTGTTTGCGTAATATTATTAACGACAGCGTCATACGAAATTTTAAGAGATTCATAAACACTATCTTTATTAAGGATATTCACATTTTCGATTTGCCAATCAGGATTTGACTTTTTTAAATACTTTATTTCTTCGCCTTCTCCTGAATTAAAAATAAATTTTCTTACTTCAAAGGCTTCATAGCCACCTAGAGTGAGGTTATACTTTACTTTAATCTCATTATTTTCTGGTAAAATAGTATAATCCATCGTTTCCATTTCTAACTTTTTTTCTTTGGATTGATACGATACTAATCTTCCATGATCTTTCTCAATAATAAATGCTTTGTTTGCTAAGCTATGATATGGTAACATATTGGGCTTCGAAAAACGTTCGGTGGCATCCATCATAATATCCTTACCTCCAACTTTTGCATGGGCAATAGTGTAATTAAATTTATTAAGCAAAGGAAAAGCTTCATTTACTTCGCCATTATCTCTTGTACTAATAATGGAAGGATTAGCAATAATATGCATGCGCCTAAGCAAGGCAACCAATATCATATTGATTTGCACATTAGTTCCTGTTTTATTATCAAATGCTTTACTTAAATTTTCTCCAGTATATAAATGTGAAGCTCCGTTCCATCTAATGTTTTTTGCCACATAATTAAAGGCAGCTTTTACTTTATCCATCGTATCGATAATGTGTTCAAATTTACCGGCTACATCTTTTAAAAAACTAGTATTAATTAATCGCTCACCAAAATTACCATCTTCTAATAAATTTTTATTGATATCATCCCATGTTTCAGTAAATCTTAGTTCGTCACCACCGTATGGTGGAGTATAGCTAGCTAACTCAAAATCTAATTTAGATATAAAATCTTTATACGAAGTCATATATGATTCTGCAACAAAAGCTGGAGCGTCTTTAATAACAAAACGATATTTAACTGCTTTAATTAAATTATCGCCGAACATTTGTGAGGTATCCTTAGTTTCTTTTAAGTAAAACGGTATATATCCGTGATAAAATAATTTATAAAAAAAACGCCCAGGAATCACTACCGATACTTCACTCCATCTATAAGGAATATTACCTTGAAAAAACCAAGTATTTGGTTTTTCGGTAATAGTAAATGGTATTATGCGAGTATATGTGTAATCAAAAACAGAGCCTTCTTTTATATTTGGCGCAATAATTTTAGTGATTGATTCATAATTATTTACTTTCTCTTTAAAGATAGAGGATGTTTCCAAAGGAGATATAATGACCTTTCCATTTTCCACGTTATAAGTAAATCCTTTTATATTTTCAATCAATTCTTCCGAACCATCACGTTTTTTTTGAGTGAGTTTAACGATACCTTTATCCAATCCAGATTTTTTATAAATCTTAAGCCTACCATGATAAGTAGACTTCATACTATAAATATTATTTTCGTTTACAAAAAACTCTATCGTTTCTTTATCATAAATTAACTCAGCCTCGGCAGATGAATCTAATAAACAGGTTTTAGCAAAAACTTCATCAGAATTTGGCTTACCTAAAACAACAACAGGGGTATTTTGAGAAACTACAAAATGAGAAATTAGGATAAATATAAAAGAAACAAAAGCTACGCGCATAAATAAATTGTCCAAAAAAGAGAGCTTCAAATATACTCATCAATCATATAAGTTAATGTTATGAATTTAAATCCTTACTCATAAAAAATCCTCCTGTTAAACAACAGAGGGATTTATATTTTGGTGGCTGAGGTTATCGAAGCCACATACTGGTCACTTCGAGAACCTCAGTGTCCAGTTATTTTAGTTACGCTTTCACACTCGCACGAATAATATTTAAAGCGCCACCAGCTTTAAACCACTCAATTTGTTGAGCGTTATAGCTATGGTTTACTTTAAATTCTTCTTTGCTACCATCTGCATGGTTTAAAGCAATCGTTAATTGTTGTCCAGGAGTAAATGTTGTTAAACCTAATACATCAATTGTATCGTCTTCTTTAATTTTATCGTAATCAGCTGTGTTAGCAAATGTAATTCCTAACATTCCTTGTTTCTTTAAGTTAGTTTCGTGAATACGAGCAAATGATTTTACTAATACTACCTTAACTCCTAAATGACGAGGCTCCATTGCGGCATGCTCACGAGATGAACCTTCACCGTAGTTTTCGTCTCCTACTACAATAGACCCAATGTTTTGAGCTTTGTAAGCACGTTGCACTACTGGCACACCTTCGTAAGTTCCAGTAATTTGGTTTTTTACGTTATCTGTTTTGTCATTGAATGCATTAACTGCACCAATTAACATGTTGTTAGAAATGTTATCTAAGTGACCACGGAATTTTAACCATGGACCAGCCATAGAGATATGATCGGTTGTACACTTACCTTTTGCTTTAATTAATAATTTTAAGCCTTTAAAGTCTACACCTGCCCATGCTGCAAATGGATCTAATAATTGTAAACGTTTAGAAGTTGGACTAACTAAAACTTGCACTTTACTTCCATCCGCTGCTGGAGCTTGGTAACCTGCATCTTCTACCGCAAAACCTTTTGGAGGTAATTCGTAACCAGTTGGTTCGTCTAATTTAACTTGCTCACCTTTATCGTTAGTTAATGTATCTTTTAAAGGATTGAAACTTAAATCACCTGCAATAGCCATTGCTGCAACAATTTCAGGAGACGCTACAAATGCAAATGTATTTGGATTTCCATCCGCACGTTTCGCAAAGTTACGGTTGAATGAATGGATGATGGTGTTTTTTTCTTGCTTCTCAGCACCTACTCTATCCCACATACCAATGCAAGGTCCGCAAGCATTAGTAAATACTGTAGCTCCAACTTCAGCAAATACATCTAAAAAACCGTCACGCTCAATCGTGTAACGAATTTGCTCAGAACCTGGATTAATCATAAACTCTGCTTTAGATTTTAATCCTTTTACAGAAACTTGTTTTGCTAATGATACCGCACGAGAAATATCTTCGTAAGAAGAGTTTGTACAAGAACCAATTAAACCTGCTTCAATTTTTAAAGGCCAGCCATTTTTTTCAGCTGCTGCTTTTAATTGAGAGATTGGTGTAGCTAAATCCGGAGTAAAAGGTCCGTTTACATACGGCTCTAATTCAGATAAATTAATTTCAATAACTTCATCAAAATATTTAGAAGGATTTGCATATACTTCTGCATCACCTGTTAAATGTTCTTTAATACCATCAGCTAAAGCAGCTACGTCAGCACGGCCAGTTGCAGCTAAGTAACGGCTCATACTTTCATCATAACCAAATGTAGAAGTGGTTGCTCCAATTTCAGCACCCATGTTACAAATAGTTCCTTTACCAGTACAAGATAAGCTGATAGCACCTTCACCAAAATATTCAACTACTTTATCAGTACCACCTTTTACAGTTAAAATACCAGCAACTTTTAAAATAACGTCTTTAGCACTTGCCCATCCGTTTAATTTACCTGTTAATTTAACACCAATTAATTTTGGCATTTTAAGTTCCCAAGGTAAACCAGCCATTACGTCGCAAGCATCTGCTCCACCAACCCCAATAGCAATCATCCCTAAACCACCAGCATTCACTGTGTGAGAATCAGTACCAATCATCATTCCACCAGGGAATGCGTAGTTTTCTAATACAATTTGATGAATGATACCAGCACCTGGTTTCCAGAAACCAATACCATATTTATTTGAAACAGAAGCTAAGAAATTAAATACTTCTTCGCTTTCGTGTTTTGCTCTATCTAAATCTTTTGCAGCACCAGCTTTTGCTTGAATTAAGTGATCGCAGTGAACTGAAGACGGAACAGCTACCGTTGGGCGACCCGCTTGCATAAATTGCAATAAAGCCATTTGTGCTGTTGCATCTTGCATAGCTACTCTATCAGGATTAAAATCAACGTAAGAAGCACCGCGAGGGTAATCTGTTAATTTCATATCAGCATCTAAATG
>JBEIPP010000173.1:0-6617 GCA_040376995.1 Flavobacteriales bacterium | reverse complement strand
ATTTGACCTAATAAATTACCAGCTGCCGGGGCTGCTGTAAACACGCCTTGGTCATCAATATCGGTTTTTGATACGCAATTTCCAACCACATCTTTTACATGATACAATCTGTTTGATCGTTTTTGGTTAGCTCCATCTGTATGGTATTTATAAGTTAAATCTTCGATTTTTGTACCAAAACCATCGTACTTAACTTGAGTTTCAATATTACCATTAGCATCGTATGTAAACATATTACTATAACTATTGGCAGCTGATATTGGTGTCCACGCATTACCCGCTATACCTGCATAAGCATTAGCATTTTTTATACGATTTAATTGATCATATTTATAGGTTGTAAGCTGCGGTAATGCCACTGTTGGGTTTGTAGGATTTACAATAGTTGTTGCCATTGATGAAATGTTACCATTATATAAATGATTTAAAGGATTGGTAACATCTGCAATTCCAGAAGCACTTGCATAAAAACTGTTTGTACTTAAGTTGTTATTAGTATTAATTGATTTATAATCGTTTGCAAAATAATTTAAACTGTAAGAAGCAGCATCATTTGAAATAAATTTATTTAATCCAGCAATACCTGGGTTGTATAATGCACCTCCGTCTCCATCTTTACCAATATCATTAGTTTTGCTTAGGTTACCACTATTAATACCTTTTATCCAACCTTGTAAAGTGTATGCATAATCTAATCCTTGTACTTTTTCGTTACCAATTTCGGTACGCGCCAATGGACCATGTAAATAATAAAAGTATTTAGCATCTTGTTCCCAAACGTATCCATCTTTTGATGTTAATACATTTGTGATACGATTATCTGCATCATACTCATACTGATGATAAAACTCATCAGGCTTACCTTTTTGATAAGAAACTTTATTGACTTTACCACTAATTAAATCATAGCTGTAATCAATTTTTTTACAAGTATGCCCTGCTGGTAAATTTGGATTTTCGTTTAATAATGATTTCACATTACCGTGAATATCGTATGTATAATAAGTAGCAGATATATAGCTGTTAGCTAAACTTCCATCATTATCTAAATACGTTGCAGATACTCGTTTTCTTAAATTTTCCTGTGTAAAGCCGCATGAGGTTGTAACAGAGTAGTCATACACCGTTGAAGTAACTTCGGACTTTGTACCAGTTAAAAGCCAATTATTAAAATTATCTATATTAATAACGCCATTTGCTGTTTGTAAATCATCAGGGTCAAGCAAAGATGAGCCAGAAATTTCACCAACTTGTGATATACGACCAATTGCATCATAAATAGTGTAACTATAAGCACGATTGGCTTTATTGAATTGTTTTGAGTTTTGACTTATAATTAATCGCCCTAAAGCATCGTAATAAAAACGAGATGAGTAATCATCGCTCTTATCAAAAATATTAAATAAGCTTGGAGAACCAACACCTGTAGCAATAATATTATTATTACCTAAATTGTAAACCGAATTGATGTTTGTTCCAGTACCTGATGGTGTAGCTTTAGAAATCCAGTTAATACCACCGTCCGTCGTTTTTAAAATATTACTATTAATACCTAGCGCATAAGCTGTTAAATTATCACTTACAACTATGCTATTTAACTTGGTACCACCTGATAGTTGACTACTAAAACTTGCTCCATTATTAGTTGATTTAATAATATTACCACCATCACCTACTGCATAGGCCGTGGTAGGAATAGCAAAACCAATATCATTTACAGGAAAAGAAGTAGTTTGAGTAGTTAACTGTGTAGTGCCTACTATATAATTGGAAATAACACCTGTACTACCATTTGCACCAACAATAAATACATTATTTGAACTATTAGACACTTTAATAGCTTTATAGCTTGTAGTACCTGAATTACTAATTGGTGTAACGGCATTAGAAGAAATATCTAATTCAGATATATAAGAAGAGGGACCAGCTAAAACCAATTTAGGAGGTGTAGAAGGAACGTATAAAGCAGTAGATAAATTATTAACTATGCTACTGTTATTAAGCGGCATCCAACTGTTACCACTGTTAGAAGAATAAATAATGGCGCCATTATCACCAACTGCATACACATGACCACTGCCATCTTTTGCTGCGGTAATTCCATACAATTTAGGATTAGTAATTGTATTTATAGCTTGAGATGTATTTGCCGTTTGATCAAATGTAATTATTGATCCTGTATTACCAACTACATATCCAACAGATGTATTGCTAGGATTTAACCAAATACTATTTAAAGGAGTGCTATTTACAATTGAACCCGTAGTATATAAATTTTTCACACTTGTTAAATTAGTAGTGGCAACATAATTTAATAAATTACCATTAGCTAATGTGCCATATACGTCACTACTAGCTGTGCCATTAGGAGTTTTAATACCAAGTTTACTAATACCTCCATTAACAGTAGTTGTAGCAAAAATATTTGCATTGGTAAAGGCTGCTGTAATTGAATTGTAAGTCACTTTTACTAATAAAGGTTTTGGAGGTACACTTTCGGTAACACCACCTAAATAAATTTCAGTATAAGGCACTGAACCTGACACATATTGATTTAATGCTAAAGCAGAAAATTTCGTATGATTAACATTACTTATAGCAGAAGATGATAAACTTATTGGCAAGATTAAAACAGGATAAGTAGCTAAATTTGTACTGTTAATATTATTTATCATTAGTGAATTGGCTTGATGAATAGCACCTGATTTATTTTTACCACAAATAATTAATTTTAAAAATGAAGTTATACCATCACCTGTACTAACAATTGAGCAATCATTAATATCAATAAATGTATTAACATTATATTTCACAAAGGATGAACTACTCGGTGTTTTATAATATAATTCTCCGTTTTCTCCAGTAATTATAACATAATCACTACCTGCACCATTTCCGTCGTTTTTGTGTGTAATTTTTGTTAGCTTATTAGTTGTGGTCGTTGGTAAAGTAACTGTTGACCAAGAACCTCCGCCATCGCCTGTTTCTAAAACTAATCCACTGTTTCCAACTATATAACCATGGTATGCATCTACAAATTCTATATCTGTAAATGGGGTAAAATTACTATTTGCTGGTATGCTTTGAATTACCCATGTAGGACTAGTTGTATTATAATTTGAAGATGTTAATAAAGTTCCATTATTTGTAATAACGTAAGCTTTTGTTCCATTAACTTCAAAATCCATCATGTCTGCTAATCCAAGAGCAGATATTGGTGTCCAAGTTTTACCTCCATCACTTGTACTATAAATATACCCTTGTGTAGCATCATTAAGTGTCATAAAACCATTTTGAGTATCAGCAAAATCCATATTGGTTGTTTGCAAGTTAGTTGGCAGATTATTATTTACTGGCACATTCCACTGTTGAGATGCCGCATGATCTGGCAAACTTTGGCGTATCAATTGGTTTAATGAATTGTATTCATATCTAGTTGCTAAACGATGCTCAGTAAATACAGTTTTCGTTTTATTAGCTCTATCTAGTTTTATTTTTTTTTGATAAGTAAGTGACGATCCAGGATAGGTGTTTGTTAAAGTTATTGTTGACACACCCTCAGGTGGTATCGTTTTAATTAAGTTACCTGCTTGATCGTAATAATACAACGTATAATGGCCCTCGCTATTTTTAAAAACAGATTGCATGGTTTCCATCGTTTTTAAACACTTATTTGTATAATTTTTTACGAATTCTTTTTTAACGCTATCCAAATAATAAACCATTTCCTGCTGCGCATTAGCTGTTTGAATATTAGCCATTTGAAATAAACATGGGTTGCCAACTGGAGGTGCACCAGCAGGTGGTAAATACAAAGGAGGATTTTCACATTGTTTTTCGCGAAGTGTAATATCATCTAAATATAAAAATGAATCATAGCCATTCTCCCATCCTTCTCTAAACGGAATATTTTTATACATAACCTTTAGTTGTATTGGCAACTGAGTAACATTATATAAAGCACTTACCTTTGTCCATCCATTAAAATAACTAACGGCAGTAGTTTGTAAAACAATATCAGAAATACCATTATTTACAATTAATTCAATAGAACTATTATCATAGCCAGCAAATAACCCAAGCTCGTTAAAATTGGTTGATCTATAATAAATAGTGTATTCGTATTGCTTTCCTATAGTTACTTTTTTAGGATTGTTTGTAGGATTATCAATAGGCAACGAAATGTATGGATAGAAATTTCTAAAATGTAATGGCGGGTCCCCACTATCGCCGTTTATACGATATAAAAGATACTGCCTGCTCCCATTAAGTGATTTTTTTGTATGATCATATGAATAATTATTGTTTGCAAAATCAGTAATTGTATATTCGCTAACAGGTAAATTACTGCTCGAACTATGAAAACCATCATAAACTGAATTGGTTAACACATTTGATGAATTAATATATTTAGAGCTAAAATTAAAAGTTGTTGGGTTATCATTAACGGAATAAGTATCGAAATTTTCATTAAATACAATAGTATCATATGGACAGGTTTCACAACTTTCAATGTTAAAACAACCAGCAAATCCTGTAACTGTAATATCATCACTATTATCCATTTTAATTACAAACTGAAACTCTTTAGTTGATGCGTTGGTAACCTGAAAATCAGCATAATCCAAAATTTGACTATTAAATATTGATGTTTGATTGCTGGTTACAGAAAAAGTTGTATTTAAATTGCGAGCTTCACCACAATTTGATTTTTGATTGCCAGTTACAGTAAAAGTTAAAGGAATGACACAAGAAACCTGCATATCATCATTTAACGGATTCAATCTATAGAATGACAAATTAATATTGAAAGTAGTTACATTAGTTCCACTATCATACGAAGCAGAAACCCTTTCTTCTAATTTATCTGCCAAAGAATTAATACTTGATTTTAATAAACTTGAAAAAGTTGGAACTAGTTTTAATTCTTCGGTTGAGCTAAAACCATCACAAAATTTCTTAGTGGAACTAAATACACTTAAACTTTTAATAAAATTAAATAAGTCCATACTGGTTTCACAACCAACATTATTTGCGGCTGAAGAGCTTATATTTTCGTTACATTGCCCAATTTGATAAGTTTTACAAGGTGATTCAAGGCTAGCATTGCATGATGCATTACTATAAACAATATTAACACCAAAGGTTTTGTAAACTAAATTAGCAGATGAGCCGTAAATAGCCTTGATCGTAAAATCATATACATCACTTGGATTTTGTTTAGGAACCAAGCCAGTGAAACCAATAACATTATTTAAATTATCTAACGTGTTATTAATTGGTACAAACGAAAAAACAACATTCATATTTGCACCAAAATTGGTGTTATGACCATATAAAGATATAGAATTATTTGAAGTATTAATATTAACAGCATGTGTACCAGCGGCAACAATAGTAGTATTACCAAATGGATAACGTACTAATGCTGAAAAATTTTGAGAGCTGTAATTATTTGGATTAGCTAAGTCTAATGGAAATGATGCAGATGGCGATGTTCGTTGATAATCACCTGCTACTGCATTTAAAAATGCTTGTAATTCAATTGCTTGTTGTGTTGGTTTACATGTAACTAAAGCTACAGGAGTGCAATTACTTTTTATACAATCACTTGTTCCTTTTAAAATAATATTGTTTGGTATCGTATTTGGTGACCCCACCACTACTGGTAAACCTGTAGCAGGGTTTATTAATGGATTAATTATAGCTCCCATTAGGGTAAAATGATCAGTACCAGAACTTGTTCCAGCATAATGAATAGAAGATACAAGTTTTAAATAACTCCAATCAAAATTTGTACTTGGGGGTGTAAATGTAATATCAGCACCTACAATATGTGTTAATCCCTTAAAAAATTCAAGCGTTAAAACATTTGTTGAAGAGTTAATAGTTGATTTATAACCTAAGTTTGGAACCCAAATGCGCTCTGTGCTAGGAGGATTATAAACAGGCAAATTATTAGCAGGATCTGAAGCTAATTTATCATATATTCTATCATATAAATCTTTAGTAAATGAATTTTCGTTTACTAATTGATGAATTATAGTTGATGGAGCAATTGGAGCTAATGTGCCATTATTAAAAATTGAAGTTAAAAATAATTCTAGTCGTTTATAGATAGGACATTCGCCTGAGTTTAATTGAATTTCATTGTTGGCATAATTTGTTAAATTTGCTAATACAGTTTCAGGATCGGATGCGCCACCTGCTAAGCTATTATTTAAACTTTGTTCATCAATAAAACGACGCTGTTTGTTAGCATACTTATTTTTATGATAAAAAGATGACGGTGAACCATAATCATGGAAACCTCTAATTAATGATAATGGATATGTTGATGGGTAGTATGGAGCGATGTTAAGTCCTGGATCATCAATACAGTTTGGATAAGCAGAAGGGTCATACTTAGTATACAACATAGTATAAAAGGATGAAGAAGTACTTCCAAATAAATTATATGGTAAGTATGGAAAAAAATTATAATTATGCCAAGCGTTTATTTCATTAAAATTTGGATTACCTATAGCTCCATTATAATAATTACTTTGTGCATCTGTATTAACCGCATTATGATGACTTTTAGAGGTGATAAATTTATTTTTTTCGGCTAAATACAT
>JBEIPP010000164.1:0-7048 GCA_040376995.1 Flavobacteriales bacterium | reverse complement strand
TACGGTTTCTCCATTCAATTTACCATCTTTTATATTTAAAACTTCCTTAACGGCTCCACTTGGATAATAAAGCGTTTGTTTTCCAGTATAAGAAGTTTGATTTTGTGTATAAGAGCCATTATCAAAACTAATGTCTTGAGAAAAAGCTACACTTCCTATGAATAAACAAGCTAAAAGAATTAAATTTTTCATAACGATATGTTTTAATGTTGATTAAGGTGATATGGTATAGCCAATTTATAATTTGTAAATAATACAGATGATAATTGCCTATTTCATGATTTTTGGTATTAAATTGTGAGTACTAGAAAATCTCTATCTTATTTCTAATACAATTATACCTAAATATACAGTAAATTGTTACAAGGATAACAAAACCTTAACCTTAACTTTACATTGGCACTTACTTATTCAGACTCTAAATCAATTTGAAGATTACTTGAGTTGCCTTGAAGCTCCTTTAAATTAAGGATTTTAGAAGAGTAGCCGATTTGAGAAATCTCTAATGTTAAATTTTCAGATGGAGTTATCTCTAGATAGATGAAAAAGTTGCCGTCTAAATCTGAATAGAATGTTTTTTCGCAATTTGAACAAGAAATTTTTACCCCTGCTAAATTTTCGTTGTTTTTAAAATCAATAATTTTACCACTTAAGATGATTGATTTTGTGTTATTTACCTTTGGTTTATCTCCAGCAAAGCCTAACACGCATACAAAAACACTTAAAATAATAATTAATATAATCTCCTTCTTCATACTACAAATTAAGTTTACAGACTTTAATTTAAGTTCACGTCAATGTTACCAGAATGTTAAACTTTAATTTTACATTTACTAAATACTATTTGAAAAATGAAAACCGCTATTATTATTGGGGCATCTGGTTTAACTGGACAAGCCTTATTAAATCAATTATTGAAAGATGAACAATTTGATTCTGTAATCTTATTTTTAAGAAAGGAATTAAATATCATCCATAAAAAACTCACACAGCACTGCATTGATTTTAATGCATTAGATTCCTGTAAAGATTTGATAAAAGGCGATGTTGTTTTTTGCTGTATGGGAACAACTATTAAAACAGCTGGTTCGCAAGAAGCATTTAAAAAAGTAGATTATACCTATCCAACAGAGTTTGCGAAAATTGCTAAACAAAATAATGTATCTACTTTCTGTTTACAAAGCTCATTGGGTGCAGATAGTAAATCCACTAATTTTTATTTAAAAGTAAAAGGAGAAACTGAACAAGCTATGCAACAATTACACTTTGGTTCATTTGCTTCATTCAGACCATCTATGTTATTAGGAAACCGAACGGAGTTTAGATTAGGAGAGAAGGTTGGAAAAATAGTGATGCAAGCGCTATCTTTTGCATTTATTGGAAAATTAAAGCGCTACAAAGCTATTCATGTAAATAAAGTAGCAAGTTCAATGATTATATATGCAAAGTCAGATAAAAAAGGGAGTGTAATTATTGAAAACGAAGAAATGTTGTAATTAGTGAATGCCAGTACTTATACTTTCTCGTTTCATTGGATTAACAGTTAATACCGGAACATTACTTGTTTCGGCAATTTTTAAAGAAACGGCTCCGCCAAACATTTCACCAATGCTTAAATCTTTTTTATTCATTAATATAATTAAGTCGCAGTCGTTATTGTTAGCATAAGCAACAATAGTTTCGGCAGGCGTATTAGATGGTATTGATTTATTTGTACAGTTTACACCTCTATCTTTAATGTATTTTTTAACCTGATTCAAATAAGGTAATAATTTATTTTCATAATTTTCATCGCTAGGGTTAAACACGGATATAATTTTAATTGTAGCACCATAGTATTTTGCTAATTGAACAGCAATGCCAACTTTTTCACGACTTTGGGCACTTAAATCAATTGGCATTAAAATATTAGCGCAACTTTTTATATTCTCTTTTGAACGCATGGTAATAACCGGACAAGGAGCGTTTTTTATAAATTTACTAACATTGGTTTCGCCTAAAAAACTTCTAAAACGCACTTGTGTATCTAATCCAATAACAATTAAACCACAACCTAACTCTTCAGCTTTAGAATCTATTAAATCGTAGATATCGCCATTTAGATTTAAAAACTCAGCTTCTAATCCAGCATCCTTTTTAATATTTGCGACAATTGTTTCTAAATTTTTTTGATGTTCTGAATTGTTATTATTTGACGCATGCATCACAATAATTTTACAATGAGTGAATTTTGCTAAATTATAAGATTGCTCAATAGCAATTAATGATTGTTTTGAAAAATCAATTGGAATTAAAATGGAGCTGTTTTCTTTAATTAGCATAAGAGTAGATTTTTTGCGAAGGTAAACAAAAATCGATGAATGGCAAATTTTGATACACTAATTAATACTTAAAACGATTTAATAGCTGCTATTTTTTGATAAAAACATGAATATAATTATCAATTAATTCATCACATAACACATCAAATTGACTTCGATTAATATCGCAAGTCATCTCTTCCTCATAAAAATCGCCTTTATCATAATACATAATCGTGATGTATGCTATTTCTCCTATAAAAATTCCGCTTTTATTATATTGTTTTACACAGTTTGCATAAAATGAAACCATGTTTGATAAATACAGTGTTTTTGTGTGATATCCATTTAGGATTAAATACCCTTTAGTAACTGTAAATGTATTTTTATTAAAATCAAATCGCGTAAATTTTCTTTCAAAATATATCCAAAATAAACTCGCAATAATAAATAATATATAAGCTGGCGGATATTTATAACCTTCCCCTGAAAGTGAAAGAGCTCCAATAACAAAAAATATACAAGCCGCAATAACATGTCCATTTTCATTTATATTATATGATAATGCGGAATTTATAACTCTATTGAATTCAGATTTATTCTGTTTCATTAATTTTTCACGACAATTTAATTCTACAGAACCATTATCTGAAAATGTTTGATTTAATATAATGGAAGTATGATTATATAATTCGGGAAGGTTAGTTTTAAACTCTTGAGGTTTTTCAAAAAATGTTTCTACAACTACACTAAAAAATTCATTGATATTTACCGCACCATACTTTCTTAAAATACTTGGATAGCCTTTTCGCATTCTACTGAATTCTCTAGAAGCACAAGCCAACCAACGTTTAAAGTAATTTTCAAAAAAATAATCCGTTTCATCACCGCTTACACCATTAAATCTGAGCGCATGCCCAAATTCATGTAGTCCTAAGTTTATCTTATCATCTGGAGTTTGATTTCCCGATACAAAATCTTTCCAACTAAAGCACATAAAACCACCAAGATTGGTTTCACCTTTATGCATGTTGCCCGTTTGTGGATTTTTATATTCAGAAGGATAAGCTAATATCTGACTAAAGTGAGAATAATCCCAGGTATCTAAACCGAAAGTTACTTGAACAGCAGCAGCAGCAATTTGTGTGCTTATTAAAGGTGTTATTGAGAGCCCCTGACGACCTGTGATAGATTTAGATTCAATAAAAGAATCTACTCGATTAATAAAACGAGTTTTATCTGAAGGATTGAGTTTTTGAAAATAAGAATGATTCTTATCTAAGAACGCTTTTATATCAAAATACTCTCTAATAGAAATAGGATTTTATTAGCTGAAAATTTCAATCACATATTTAGGAACAATTCCTAATGCTAATGTGAAGATGGTTGTTAACACTAACAATAACACATGAGATGTTTCCATGGTTACCTCTTGTTCTCCATCTTCTTCTTTAAAGTACATGGCAATAATTACTTTGAAGTAATAATAAACGCCTACAGCAGACGTTAAAATCGCTAAGATGATTAACCATTTAAAAGTAGTGCCAATCATTACTGAAAAAATAAAATACTTAGCAAAGAAACCTGCAGTAATTGGAATACCCGCTAAAGATAACATGGCAATAACCATACAAGCAGCCATAAATGGATGACGTTTTCCTAAACCATTAAACGCTTCAATGTTTGCATTATCTTTTGCTTTAGATACATTATATAAAACCGTGAATGCAGCAATAGAACCTACAGAATAAGCTAATGAATAATATAAAATAGCACTTACACTAGCCATACCTCTTTGATTAGCTAAAATAGCCATTAACATAAATGCTGCGTGACTAATACTTGAGTATGCTAACATGCGTTTTACACTTTGTTGTGTAGCCGCTGTAATATTCGAAACTACTAATGATAAAGCAATCACTACTGCCAATACCATGCTCCATGATTCGTTAACACCACCAAACACCACTAAGAATAAACGCATAAACGCAGCAAATGCAGCTGTTTTTACAATTGTACTCATTAAAGCGGTGATTACAGTTGGAGAACCTTCGTAAACATCTGGAGCCCAGAAGTGGAAAGGAGCCGCACTTACTTTAAATAACATAGCAATTAATACCATTAATACTCCTGCATAAAAGAATGCTGGTAAATCTCCTTGAGAGTGAGAGATAAATGAACGAATAGCCATTAAATCAAAACTTCCAGTTGCACCATAAATTAATGCGATACCAAATAACAAGAAGCCAGAAGCAAATGAACCCATGATTAAATATTTGAAACCTGCTTCGTTAGATGCTAAATCTCTTTTGCGACTAGCAGCTAAAACATACATAGGGATAGAAAGGATTTCAATACCTAAGAATAAAGTAGTCATGTTACTGAAACCAGTTAACATAATAGCACCTACTATGGCAAATAATACTAATGCAAAGTGATCGGTTACATGGTCGTGTTCGAAATAATCATTTGCTAAAATAAACCAAAAGAATGCAGTTACTAAAATCACACCACTAAACGCTAATGCAACGTTATCAAAACGCATCATATTACCAAACATTTCGATGTTGTAGTTATTATTCCACTCCATGAAATTAGTAACATAAGCTGCTAAAATTCCAATTAGTACTAATGGATACAATAGTTTTTTGAATTTAAAAATTTCGGCCAACATGGCTAAAACCCCTAATCCGCTAATTATAAAAAGACCTTTCATATTATTATTTACGATTTTATTATTTACGATTTACGATTGAAAAATTGTCAATTGTAAATCAATTAAATTGTCAGTTATGTTTTATTTAATGTAAGTTAAAATTGCTTTTGTTCCTTCTTCTGCTAAATCATTTAATGGTTTTGGATATACACCAAATAATATAATTGCAGTACAAATAATATATAATACCCATTTGTCAGAACTTGCTAATGAACCAAATGCAATAGCAGAATCTTTTTTCTCACCTAACATAATTGCCTGGTAACTGCGTAACATATATACTGCACCTAATACAACAGTTAAGCCAGCAAATGCTGCAACCCATGCTCCGTATTGATACACACCATTGATTAATAAAAACTCACCAACGAAACCGTTTGTTAATGGTAACGCTACCGAACCTAACATCACAATTAGAAATAAGACTGCAAAGTTGCCATTCATATTTCTAATGCCACCTAACTTTTCCATCTCACGTGTTCCTGTGTGACGCATTAAAATATCAGCAATTAAGAATAAACCTACCACATTAACGCCATGAGCTAACATTTGCATCACTGCTCCTTGAATACCTTGTTGATTAGCAGATAAAATACCAGCTGCAATTAAGCCAACGTGAGCAATAGATGAATAAGCAATTAAACGTTTGTAATCTTTTTGAACAATCGCAATACATGATGCATAGAAAATACCAAATACAGATAATGCAATTGCTAACCATCCCCACTCTGCTAAAGCTAAAGGAGTCAAAGGCATTAACCATTTAATTAATCCAAATGTTCCCATCTTTAACATGATACCTGATAACAACATCGTACCTTGTGTTGGAGCATTAACATAAGTGTCAGGTTGCCAAGTGTGTAAAGGAAAGATTGGCATTTTAATTCCAAATGCTACAAAGATGCACCAGAATACTACTGATTGTTGTTGCAAGTTTAAAGATTTACCAGCTTGATATAAATCTGTTACTGCCCAAGACTTGATACCTGTTTCAAAACCCGTGTGGTTATATAAATACACTAAACCAACT
The DNA here is from genome assembly GCA_040376995.1 of Flavobacteriales bacterium. GTDB lineage: Bacteria > Bacteroidota > Bacteroidia > B-17B0 > Aurantibacillaceae > UBA4416. The sequence goes on along the minus strand of JBEIPP010000164.1, from coordinate 1,002 downwards.
AACATGAATAAAGAACCAAATAATGTGTAAACGAAAAACTTGAAAGTAATACGTCCACGATTTTCTCCACCCCATAATAAACAGATAAAGTAAATTGGAATTAAAGCTAACTCCCAGAACACATAAAATAAGAAACCATCATTAGCTGTAAACACACCTACCAATGCCATTTGCATTAATAAGATTAAACCATAAAATGAATTCGGTTTTTCGTACTCCGTATTAAAGGATGATAAAATAATTAGTGGTACTAAGAATGCCGTTAATAATACCATTAACATTGATAAAGCATCAACACTCACTGCAAAGTGAATCCCTAAAGATTCAACCCACGAGCAATTTAATATCAAATTTGCATTATCAGGATTGTGTTTGTATTGAAACAATACCACTAATGATAAAATAAATTCTACAACAGATAACCCTAATGCAGCTGTTCTACTAGTTTTTCCTTTTGTGAAAAACACTAACAAACTTGCGATAAGTGGTACAATAATTAATAATCCAACTAACATATCTTTTTATTTATAATTAAATTCTATTTAATAAACGTGTAAAACAAAATGGCAATAATTCCTAATACCATTCCGAAACTATAAAAACCAATGTGACCAGTTTGTACTTTACGAACCAATGAGCTCATTCCAGTTACTGTCGTTCCAACTCCATCAACAACGCCATCAATAACCTTAGTGTCAATATATTTAAAAACTTCAGATAAGGCATCTAACGGTTTACGAATTAATGCTTCATAAATTTCATCAATATAATATTTATTGTAGATCAATTTTTTAATACCAGTTAACTTCGAATCGTTTGCTTCTGGTAAAATTCGATTTTTCATATACACCATATAAGCAAAGAAAATAGTTGCTAAAGCCGCTGCTGTTGCTAAGCCCATTAGTATCCACTCTTTTTCGTGATTCAACACGCTTGGATTTTTATGAACGATGATAGAATCTAAATGATGGTGCATCCAGTTAGTCATTCCCCAAAATTCAG
>JBEIPP010000001.1:0-101695 GCA_040376995.1 Flavobacteriales bacterium | reverse complement strand
GCAATAGCCGTTGTATATAAAATAGCTTTACTACTATTATTTACCTTAACTGTGATAAATTCAGCAGTTTGTCCAGGCTTTATTTTATCATTATATCGGACAACTTTTCCAGAGTCAAATTTAATTTTTACATTCTTATTCTTCGTGTATATTACTAAATATTTACTTCGATTAAATGAATACATAGAATCGTTAATATTTAATCGTCTTGTCAATGTGTCTTTAATATTATTAAAAACTATTATTTGATCTTTTAATCTAGCGGCTTTAATACTACTAATTTGATTTTCTGGGGCAAAATATATATCAAATAACATAACCAAAGATGTATCTAGTTTTAAAACACTCTTTAATTTGTAAGTATTGCCATTCAACTCTTTTGTTTTTGCTTTTAATAAATGTGTTGCGCCAACAACATGTGCATCCAAATTACTTGAAGTGATTTTAACAATACCAACAAAGAATAATTTTGAGGTATCTATTTTATCTTCAACATAATAACAATAGCCTAAGGCATAATTATGTGAATAACCAGATTTTAATACAATTTCTGCTTTTTGTGAAAAGGATTTTAATACAATAAACAGAAAAAAAACAAAAAAACGAATCATTAGATCATATTTAATTTAGCTAATAATTCGTCGCGGTAAGAGCCACCGATTGGAATTACTTTTTTGTTTTCTTCTAACACAACTGTTTGATTTTCAATTGTTTGTATTTTATCAATGCGTGCAATGAAAGAACGGTGAACGCGTATAAAATCTCCATTATCTAATTTTTTCTCTATGTCTTTCATAGTAGAATGGATTGTATAACGCGTGTATTGTGTGTTTAAAACCACGTAATCTTTTAAAGCCTCTACATAGAAGATATCCTTTAAATTAACCTTTACAAGGCGGCTATTTGATTTTACGAATAAGATGTCTTTTGCTGTTTCATCTTTATTTTCAACTAAAGAATATAAAAAATCACGTTCTTTTTGTACTTCAGTGTCTTTTTTATGTTTGTATAAAGCCATTTCAATAGTTGAATGTAAATCAATCTCTTTGAAAGGTTTTAAAATATATCCATAAGGCTCCGTAATTTTAGCCTTAGCCAAAGTACTTTCGTCAGCATAAGCAGTTAAAAATATTACAGGAATATTATAGTCTTTTTTTAAAATTTCAGCAACATCTATTCCTGTCATATTACCTTTAATCATAATGTCCATTAACACTATGTTTGGTTCTAAATCAACAATGTTTTTGATTGCATCGGAGCCATTGTTACTAATGCCTAAAACATTATATCCTAATTTTTTTAAACTGTTTTGAATGTCTTTAGCAACTATGCTCTCGTCTTCTACAATGTAAACGTTAATGCTGTTGTTTTCCATGTTTTAAATATTAAATTCTATACTAAAAATAGTTCCTTTGTTTCTTGTTAATTTTATTGTTCCGTTTATCTGTTCTACAAGAGTATCTACCAACTGAAGGCCCAAAGTTTGTGTGTTTTTTACATCAACAGAATCTGGTATTCCTATTCCATTATCTCCAACCTCAATCCTTACTTTATTTTTTACAACTCTCAAATTTACAAAGATTATTCCATCTCTATTATCAGGAAATGCATATTTTAATGAATTTGATATAATTTCATTGATAATTAAGCCGCAAGGTATTGATGTATCAAGGCTTAGGAACAAATTATCGAGGGTTAAAATTAATTTGATTTTTTTAGTATTTATAGCGTATGTATGAACTAAGTTTTTAGATAAAGTGGTAAGATACTCCGAAAAATTGACCGATTCGAAGTTTTTAGTTTGATACAAGCTCTCATGTATAAATGCCATTGATTTAATTCTATTTTGACACTCTTTCAACAGATTTAAAGCATAAGTATCCTTAACGTATGACGATTGAAGATTTAATATACTTGAAATAACTTGCATATTATTTTTTACACGATGGTGTACTTCTTTTAAAAGAATATCTTTTTCTTTTAATGACTGTGTAATTTTTTCTTCGTTTATCTTGTTTTCAGTAATATCAAAGCCAATACCTGATATTTCAATCACCTTACCGCTTGAATCTTTAATAGGGTATAAAAGAATTTGTCTAATAATTTTTTGTCCCTTTTTTTCAGTTTCTTCTACAATAAATTCAACTTGATTTCCTTTAAGTGCCAAATTATATTTTTCTACCCAAAAATCATGATAAGCATTTGTTTTAGTGATTCTTAATTTTTGCCCTACTTTAGGATTATAACCAAAATTATTATAGATTGAATTGGCATAATTATTATTAAATGATGTTAAAATAAAATCAGGTGTATTTGTCCACATTAATTGATTACCACTTTCAAAAATAGCTTTCAATTTTGCAGATTGTTCTAATATTTTATTTTCATTTTTAATTCGTACCGTTATATTTTGTGCAATAACAGATACTTCAACCACTTCATTGTTTAGTAATATTGGATATAAATAAATTTCTCTATAAATATCCTTATTATCAACTATACTTTTATGAACAAAAACGCTTGGTTTACCTTGCAATACCTGTTTATATTTTTCAATCCAAAACTTCTTTTTTTCTTTATTTTGAATAGTATCTATAACAGAAATTGTTTTGTGTTCTTCCAATTTCTTTTTTAAAATGCTATTTTTAACTAGGTTTAAATAGTTTTTATTGTAAGAAGTTAACTCAAATTTTTTGTTTACTGTCCAAATTAAATGATTTCCACTTTCAAATATGGCTTTAAGTTTAGCTGATTGATCTATAATTTTTTGTTCAAATAATTTATTTTCAGTAATATCATGAGCTAAACAAGCTATTTCAACAATTTCATTATTAGTATTTCGAACTGGATTCAAATAAATTTCACTATAAATAAGTTTTCCATTTGAGTCTATTTGATTTTTTTCTAACTTAATAGAGTTACCATCAAACACTTTTTTATAATTATTATACCAATATAATTTGTATGCATTTTGCTTTGCTTTTGGTAATAATTTGTGTAATTGAATATTTAATACAGGCTTTACTCCATTATATTGTTTAAATTTTTTACTAAAATTAGTATTAAACGATGTTGTTATAAAATCTTTGTCAATTGTCCAAACTAAATGCGATGAACTCTCAAAAATTGATTTTAATTTTGCTGCTTGATTTATAGATTGATTTTGAAGATATATAAGTTCTGTAATATCATTCGAAATACAAGATATTTCCTCAACCTCTCCATTTTTTAAAATAGGGTGAATAAAGATTTGTCTATATAATTTAATACCATTAGAGTCAAATTGTTCTGTAGTAAATTCTATACTAGTTTTTTTCTTAAAGACTTCATCATATTTTTCTATCCACCAGTTATGATATTCTTTAGCAACTTTTGTTTTTTGAGGTTTATATTTTTTTTTATCTAAAGAGGGTTTAACTCCATAAATATTAAACATAGCATCTGAGAAATTTTTATTAAAAGATGTAAATAAATACTGTTTATTAACAGTCCAAATTAACTGTGTTCCGCTTTCAAAAATAGCTTCAAGTTTAGAAGATTGCTCTATAATTTTTTGTTCGGCTAATCTTCTTTCTGTAGTATCTTGGCCTATAATAGCTATTTCTTCTATTTTACCATTAGCCCCTCTAATTGGATGAAGAAATATTTCTCTGTAATATGTTTTTCCTTTTGAACTGGTATTTTTAATTTCAAAAAATTCAACCTTATTATCTTTTTTACTATTAAAAAAATTAGTGTATTTATCAATCCAAAAGTTAAGTTTAATATCATCCTTTTTATTTCTTCTAACTTGCTTAATATGTTGACCTGTCTTTAAATCATGATCGAATATAGTTTTAACATAGTTTGCATAATTTTTATTAAAAGATGTAATTTCTAAATTCCTATTAACTGTCCAAATTAAATGAGATGTATTGTTAAAAATAGCCTCATATTTAGTAGTTTGTGTAACTAATTCGTTTTGAATTTTTTTACGAAATTCAATTTCTTTTTTTAAATTTTTATTTGAAACTTCGGCAATTTCGGCCCTGAGTCTTTCTTTAGATAGTTTTTTTTCTGCTGAAATATTTGATATTATAGTTTGAACAACTTGTTTTCCATTATAAATAAAGGGAAACGTTTTTAATTCAACATCAATCATATTTCCTTTATCAGTTTTAATGGTATAAATTAAATCTGGTAACTCTTTTCCGCTAGATGCTAAACGAATTCTATTAATACCTATTTCACGTTGTTCAGGAATAATATAATCAATCAAATATTTCCCAATTAATTTCTTAGGATCTTTTATTTCTAAAATATTAGCAGCCGTTTTATTAGCATATAAACAATAACCATCATGAATAAAAATACCAATAGGGGATGTATCTAAAAGATTTTTATAGTTATTCCATTTTTGTTCTAATTCTTGTTGATAGTTTTTCTCTTGAGTTATATCTCTTATTACTCCAATAAAACTTACAATTTTTTTGTCTTTATATTTTGGTTTTGCTGCTACTTCTAAAATTAATTCTTTTCCATTTTTATGAAAGAATCTGAAGGTTTCTTTATTATTATTTGCATTATTAGTAACTCTTAAATAGCTTTCTAAACAAGCAACATATTTATCCTTATCATCTTCATGTATTTGACTTAAAAATATATTGGGATTTTTATAAATTTCACTTGGATTTCTGCCAAGCATATCAAATACTGAATCGCTTATAAAACTAATATGCGGTGTAGGAGTAAATGAAAATTCATAAATAATTTCCTTTACACTTTTACTAATACTATTTAATATTTCTTGTGTTTTTTCTAATTGATTATATCTATCAATTCTATCATTAATTTCTAAAAAAGTAGATTGTATAACATTTTTATTATTAAATAAAACACAATTAGATTTAGCTTCAACAAAAATGGATTCGTTTTTATAATTAAAACATTCTATTTCAATTGGTGGAAATTCAACACCTTTTAAAATGAGTTTATTATCGTTAAATAATTTTTTATGAGCGTTTTTATTTATGACTTTAAAAACAGATAATTTATTTAGATCTTTTAAATAAGATTTTGGTACTTTAAATAAATCAATTGCTTTTTTATTTAAAAAATAAATTTGTTTATTATCAAATAATATAACCGCTACAGGCAGTAATTCAAGAGTATGAATATCTATATTGTTTTTTAACAAGGTAAATTATAAATATTAAGGTTCAATCTTTTCTGCTTTTTTCTTATCCTTATCCAGAATAGTTTTATCTGGTTTTTTATTATAAATACTTGAATAATCTCTTAAACTTTCTTCATAAGTAGGTTCTATTTTAATTCCCTGAAATTTAACTTCAATATCATTTTCATAATATATCGTTAAGTAGTTAAATCCTGCTTCATCATAAAATTTCCAATCATCTTGTTTTACTCCACCTGTGTATTTACCTTGAATCATTTTACGACCATTTTCATAATACCATGTATGAACACCATCTCCATCTCCGTTTAAAAACTTTCCTTCAAAACGTAATTTTTCTTTAGGCATATAATAGCTCTTCCATAAGCTATCAGGTTTATCATTGACATATTTTCCAATTTCTTTATATTCTGGAGTTTCATAAATCCATAAACCTTCTTGCATATCTTCAATAAATTCTCCTTTAGTAATAATTTTACCATCTTCGGTATATTCTGTCATCATTCCGTCGCGTAAATTATCTAAATACAATTCTTCACGCATTAATGCTCCGTTTTCATAAAACCATTTCCATTCGCCTTGTGCGCGACCTTTTTTATCGTATTTACCTTTTTGCTCAATTTGTTTATTTGGATAATAAAATACCCATTCTCCAATACGTTTATCATTTGAGTATAAACCCTTCGCTCTAAACTCACCAGAATTATGATATTCTGTCCATATACCAATTTTGTTACGTAAACTATCTACAGCACCATAAAAAAGTTTTATTCCTTCTTCATAAAGAATAGCAGAATCTGGAACAGCTCTGTTTCTACAAACATATTTTTTAATCATCACATCACTTGTATCATCTCTAGCAACTGGTAATGAATCACAAATATATTTTTGACGGTAATGATAATGAGTTCCAACCGGCATACCATTAATATACCCACCTTCATACTTCATCGTACCATCTTCATAAAAATCTTTGTAAACGTCTAATTTTGCTAGTTCTGGAGCATTTTTAACTTGTTTACCATTATTAAATTTTTCGGTATTAGCTAAATTTCCTTTTTTATCATAGCTTTTAACATAACCATCTACCACATCATCTTTAAACTTTTTTTCTTCTTTTAATTTTCCATCTTCATAAAAATTTTTCCAGGTTCCTTGTTTTAAACCATTTTCATCTTTGCGATTTAAACGTTCAACTGAAGCTAAAATTCCACCTTGATATTTCATGATTGAAATAATAACGGAATCTTCAGAATATTCATACGCTATTCCATCAGGTTTTCCTTTTATATACGGAGTCATTAATTTCGTTTTTCCTGATGGATAATAACTAAATGAATTTCCTTGTTTAATATCATTTATAAAATTTTCTTTACTTGATACACGTTGGTTTGTATCATAGTTAAAAGTATACCCACTTTTTTTACCTTCTAAATAATTAACTGATTTTGTAATTTTTCCTTTTTCAGTATAAAATTTCCAAACGCTATCTAACTGAAAATTTTTACGGTTACCTTCAATTTTTACAACTCCGTTTTTGTAGTAGTTTTTCCAATAACCATCAGCTTTGCCATCTCGCATGATTCCTTCAGATGATTTAGCTCCATTATCATAATAAAAAATATTATAACCATTTGGATTAGTTACTTGACTAAATAATGATTGTTGAGTAACAAAAAGTATAAGGAATAAAAAAAAATATTTTTTAAAGAAAATCACCGATAGCTGCTTATTAATCTTCTAATTTAAAGTTTATAATTCAAAAATTAAAATTTAGTTTAAAGTCCAAATTTAGCTGATAACTCCAACATTTTATTAATTGGTTTTCTTGATTTTTCAATCAATTCATCACTCATTAATAATTCGGGCTGCTCATACTTTAAAGCAATGTAAATTTTTTCTAAGGTATTTAATTTCATGTGTGGGCAATCGTTACAAGCACAACTATTATTTGGTGGAGCAGGAATAAATGTTTTGGTTGGACTAGCCTTTTGCATTTGATGAATAATACCAGTTTCAGTTAACACAATAAATTCTTGTGCTTCTGATTTTTTACTGTAATTTAAAATAGCTGTTGTACTTCCAATAAAATCAGCATATTCTAAAATAGCCGCTTCACACTCAGGATGTGCTAATATTAAGGCTTTTGGATGCTGAGCTTTTAATTTAATCAACTTTTCTAAACTAAATATTTCATGTACCATACAGCTACCATTCCATAACACCATGTTACGCCCAGTTACTTTATTAATATAAGCTCCTAAATTTTTATCAGGAGCAAATATGATTTTTTGATCTTTAGGAAACGACTCTACAATTTGAACGGCGTTTGTAGACGTTACAATCACATCTGAGAGCGCTTTAATATCTGCTGTACAGTTTATATAGGTTAACACAATATGATTTGGGTGAGCTGCTTTAAAAGCGGCAAATTCATTTGGCGGACAAGAATCGGCTAAAGAGCAACCTGCTTTTAAATCTGGAATCAATACTTTTGTTTTTGGATTCAAAATTTTTGCTGTTTCTGCCATAAAATGAACACCTGCAAATAAAATGATGTCCGCTTGTGTTTTTTCGGCTTGTTGAGCAAGCCCTAAACTATCTCCAATATAGTCTGCAATATCCTGAATATCAGCATTTTGATAGTAGTGAGCAAGGATGATAGCATTCTTTGTTTTCTTAAGATGCGAAATCTCTTTGAACAAATCAAGCGATGGATCAATTTTTTTTTCGAGGAAACCCTTTTCTAAATTCATATAATATATAATAAAAGAATTTTAAATTTTAAATTATGGTTATAGTATATAGGGTGTTAATACTGTGTAAAAATAAGCTTTTGTTTACTTGTTTTTACGCTAATTTACAGTCTATTAACAAATATTAAACTATATTGTTATGTATAAAGGTTTGGTTTTTAGATGAATGCTTAGTAATAAACAAAGCTGTTAATACTAAAAACGGTTAATAACAAATTGTTTAGTGAGCTTATTTTTATGTGAGTAAAACTGTACAAAACACTAAATAATTTTTGAAAGTAAATTTTGTAAGATGAAAAATTACATTAAGTAAATTAGCTATTAACAAATCACTAATTAATTACCGAAACTTATTAACGATAAATTTAATTATACACAGTAATTTTGTTAATTAGCGGTTTATATAAATCACTCATTTTCAGTGTATGTAGTTATGAGTGTTAATTAACGTTGATTACAAACTATTAACAAAACTTTGATATGACAAAAATTGCTATAGGAAGCGACCACGCTGGCTTTGAACTAAAAGAAGTACTAATATCATATTTAAAAACAAAAAATGTAGAGGTTGTTGATAAAGGTTGCTATAGTTTAGAAAGAGCAGATTATCCAGACCATGGACACGCTGTTGCAATGGCAGTTTTAAATAAAGAAGTAGATTTTGGTATATTAATGTGCGGTAGTGGCAATGGTATTAATATGAGTGCTAATAAACATAATGGCATTAGAGCGGCATTATGCTGGAATTCTGAAATTTCGGCGCTAGCGCGCCAGCATAATGATGCTAATATTTTAACTTTACCAGCTAGATATATAAGTGTAGATGAAGCTAAAAAATGCCTTGATGCTTTTTTAACAGAACAATTTGAAGGCGGCCGACACGCCGACAGAATAAAGAAAATAGATTGTTAATTTAATATTAATAGAAAAAAGTCCCGTTAACTAGTTTTACGAGGCTTTTTCGTTTCTTAACAATTTGGTAACACACAGGAAATGTAAAACTAATATTAAGGTGATTATTTCGCGTTCGTTAATATTAAATTTACATGAAAAACATTTTTACTTTACTATTTGTTTCTTTTTTGTTTACAAATCAGATAGTTTCTCAAGAAACTTCATCATCGTCTAACGATTCTTTATTAAAGTACTTAACAGAACTAAGAAAAGAAGTTCAGGATTTAAAAAATGCCAAAGCGTCATCTATAGCGACTTCTACGGTAGCGCCAACTGAAAAAAAATCAAATTGGTACGATAAAATCCAAGTTCGTGGCTATGTTCAAGTAAGATATAATCGTTTATTTGAAACAAATCCAAATTTGAAAAGTGATCAAGGAGATAAATCTATTGGTAAATTTGGAGGTTTTTTTATTAGACGAAATCGTTTAATTTTAAGTGGTCAATTAAGTGATCATGTTTATTTTTATATCCAACCCGACTTTGCTTCTTCAGCATCTTCTACAGGGTTACATTTTGCGCAAATTAGAGACGCCTATTTTGATGTATCAATAGATAAAAATAGAGAATTTAGATTTAGAATAGGACAAAGTAAAGTGCCTTATGGATTTGAAAACATGCAGTCAAGTCAAAATCGTTTACCATTAGATCGAAATGACGCCTTAAATAGTGCAGTGTCTAATGAACGAGATTTAGGGGTGTTTTTTTACTATGCTCCAAAAAAAGTTAGAGAATTATACTCTTCTCTTGTTAATGATGGATTAAAAGGATCTGGTGATTATGGCGTTACAGCATTTGGGGTTTATAATGGACAAACAGCAAATAAACCCGAATTAACTAATGGACCTCATTGGGTAGGGAGATTATCTTATCCTTTTAAATTATGGAATCAAATTATAGAACCAGGAGTTCAAATGTATAGTGGTTTGTATAAATTAGATCAAACTACATCTAAAGTAAAAACTAATTTAAATTTAGAATACTTAGACGAAAGAATGGCGGCGTCCTTAATTTTATATCCAAAACCGTTTGGTATTCAGGCAGAATATAATGTAGGAAAAGGACCTCAATATGATAATTTATTAGATTCAATATCTACAAAAGAATTAAAAGGCGGTTACGTAACCCTAAGTTATTTAATAAAAATTAAAAAACATGTTTTAATACCTTTTGCTAGATACTCGACCTACCAAGGAGGAAAAAAAATGGAGTTAGATGCAAGAGCTTATGAAGTAGAAGAATTTGAAGGAGGAATAGAATATCAGCCATTAAAAAACTTTGAAGCTACTGTTAGTTGGGTTCATTCATCTAAATGGACATCCGATAAAGCAAATAAAGATAATTATCAAGTAGGGTCATTTTTAAGAGTTCAATGCCAATTAAATTTTTAACTTAACGTTAACTTAACATCGCTAAATAAACAAGAACTTACTTTTACAAAAAAATAAATATGACAACAACTTTAATTTTCTTTCTAGTAATATGCTTAGTGTTAGCATGTACTTTTGAATTTGTGAATGGTTTTCATGATACTGCTAATGCTGTAGCAACAGTTATTTACACTAATTCAATGAAACCAACTGTAGCGGTGGTTTATAGTGGAATTTTAAACTTTGTTGGTGTATTAACGGGCGGTATAGCCGTAGCAATGGGAATTGTGAATTTATTACCAATGGAGGTATTAGTTGATAGTAATGTTTACCATGGAGTTGCCATGATTCTAGCTTTATTATTATCGGCAATTATCTGGAATTTAGGAACGTGGTATTTTGGTTTACCTGCATCAAGTTCTCATACTTTAATTGGTTCTATTATAGGTATTGGATTAGCTTATTATTTTTTACCAGGAAATGTTGGTGGAAGTGCCGTAAATTGGGATAAAGCAAAAGATACTGGTTTAGCCTTATTAATTTCTCCTTTAGCTGGGTTTACAGTAGCAATTTTAATGATGTTTATTTTTAAGCGTTTGGTTAAAAATGAAATTATTTATAAAGAGCCAATTCCAGGAAAAATGCCACCTATTTGGATTCGTATGTTATTATGGACAACTTGTGGTTTAGTAAGTTTTTTTCACGGTCAAAATGATGGACAAAAAGGTGTTGGTTTAGTGATGATGATTTTGATTGCTATTTTACCTGCAAGTTTCTCTTTAGATTCAGATATTAATTTACAAAGTACAAATGCAAATGTTGTCGTAATTAATAAAATTATTTCTTCTACAGACACCACTCAATTTGGAAAAGAAGAATTTAAAAATTTTAATACGATTAAAAAGCACACTGTTCATTTTGCAGAAGCAACAAATGGTAAAGCATTTTCTGAAGCAGTAGTATTAACTGAGAGATTTGAATTAAGAAAAGACATCGTAAAAATTACAAAGAGTGCTGAGAAATTATTAAAAAGCGCAAACGTTGCAATTTCAAAAAACGATGCAGAAACGCTTAAAAAAGAGATTAAAGCAGCTAAAAAATTAGTAGAATACGCACCATCTTGGGTAATTATTATGATTTCTGTTTCTTTAGGTTTAGGAACAATGATTGGATGGAAACGAATTGTAAAGACAATTGGAGAAAAAATTGGAAAGCAACACATGAGTTATGCTCAAGGTGCTTCTGCTGAAATTGTCGCATCTATGGGTATTGGTGTCGCATCTGCTTATGGTGTACCAGTTAGTACAACACACATGTTAAGCTCTGGTATTATGGGAAGTATGGTTGCTAAAAAAGGATTAAAAAACTTACAACGCAAGACCATCACCAATATTTTTATGGCATGGATATTAACTTTGCCAGTAACGATGATTTTATCAGGGGCTTTGTTTTTATTGTTTAGAGCGATTTTATAATATATCCTAATGTAATTTGTTTGTTTAACCCAGTAGTAAATTTACTACTGGGTTTTTTGTGATGTTTATTTAATGTTATCTAAAAGCTGTAATCAATAATAAAGCCTTAACATGAAGAGTGATTAAAAAATTTATTTTTAAATCTAAAAATAAATAATGTCTTCTGGTCTTATAGTGCTTTTAATTATATGCTTATTATTAGCATGTACTTTCGAATTTGTTAATGGTTTTCATGATACGGCTAATGCGGTTGCCACAGTAATTTATACAAACTCATTAAAACCTACTGTAGCTGTAGTTTATAGTGGCTTGTTAAACTTTACAGGAGTTATGACTGGAGGTATAGCAGTTGCCATGGGAATAATTAATTTATTGCCAATGGAAGTATTATTGGATAGCAACGCTTATCACGGTATTGCGATGGTTTTAGCCTTATTAATTTCTGCTATCATATGGAATTTAGGCACTTGGTATTTTGGAATACCGGCATCAAGTTCACATGCGCTAATAGGTTCTATTTTAGGAATTGGAATTGCATTTTATTTTTTACCAAATGTAAATAGTGAAGATGTTATTAATTGGCATAAAGTTAAAGAAACAGGATTAGCGTTATTAATTTCACCCTTATTAGGTTTTTCGGCGGCTATTATCATGATGTTTGTTTTTAAACGACTGATTAAAAATGAAACTATTTATAAAGAACCAATCCTAGGAAAAAGACCACCAATATGGATAAGAATGATATTATGGATAACTTGCGGATTAGTGAGTTTTTTTCATGGTCAAAATGATGGGCAGAAGGGTGTGGGTTTAGTGATGATTATTTTAATTGCAATAATTCCAGGTTATTTTTCAATAAATGAAAAAATTAATATTCAAAGCATAAATGCTAACATTGAACACATTCAGCAATTGGTGTCAAAAGCAGATACCACTTTATTATCCGACAAACAACGTTATTTATATAACGATGTTACTGCACATACAAAACATTTCAGAGAAGAAACAAAAGGAAAATATAATGCAAGTGAAATACCAACAGACATTAGATTTGAATTAAGAAAAGATATTGTACAAATTACAAAAGCCTGTGAAAAATTAATGTCAAGCGGTAATTTATCTTTAAGCTATAAAGAGTTAAGAGTATTAAAATCAGAAATAAAAGGAGCAAAAACAATGGTGGAGTATGCGCCATATTGGGTTATTATTATGATTTCAGTTTCTTTAGGCTTAGGTACAATGGTAGGTTGGAAGCGAATTGTAAAAACAGTTGGTGAAAAAATTGGAAAACAACACATGAGTTATGCCCAAGGTGCCAGTGCCGAATTAATTGCCGCTGGTGGAATTGGAGTTGCCTCTGCTTTTGGATTACCAGTTAGTACCACGCACATGTTATCATCTGGTATTGCAGGTTCAATGGTTGCTAAAAAAGGATTAAAAAATTTACAAAAAGGAACCATTATAAATATTGCATTGGCATGGGTTTTAACTTTACCCGTTACCATCATTTTATCGTGTAGTTTGTTTTTATTATTTAGATGGTTACTGTAATTAATCTAATAATTAGTTTTTGTAAATTAATTATTAATTAAACTTTACATGAAAATCCAGTTTTATAACGCACGTCTAACATAAACTTACTGTCATTTAATGGTTTGATGATTTTGTGTTAAACACCTTGTATGAAATATGAAAGAACTTTGCGTAAAAAAATAAACGTAAATGAAACAATCTTTATTTAAAAAAACACAATTTATAGCATTGCTTTTTTTAAGCATCGTCTTAAACGTTAATGCCCAACGACCAGGATTAATTATTAGCGAAATTCATGTTAATCCAAGTGGTACCGATTCTCCATTTGAGTATGCGGAGTTTAGAGCAACAAAATTTATTGATTTTTCAGCTACACCTTATAGCGTTGTTTTATGTAATAACGGAACAGCTACTGCCGCAGGTTGGATTGCTGGCGGAGCGTTATCTTATGGCTTCAGTATTAATACAGGTACTGTTAATCCTGGAGATGTAGTATATGTCGGCGGTTCATTAATGGCGCCAACAGGTATTAAGTTAAGAGTTATAAATACTGGAACAACTGCGGGTGATGGATTTGGAAGTTTAAATACAGGTGGTGTTTTTGGAAACGGAGGAGCAAGTGCAGATGGTATTGCTGTTTTTAATGCAGACATTTCTACATTAACTAATTCAACAGTTCCTATTGATGCCTTATTTTATGGCACCTCTGTTGGTTCTGCAACAACTGCTACAGGCGGATATGAGTTGCCGGTAAATGATTTATATGCTGGAGGAAAATTACAAGGAACAAGTTTTATTGGAGCAGATCCAGGTGCTACAAATTTAGTAGCAAGCGGAACATTTGATACAATCACAAATACTTATATCTCTGGACGTTTATGGAATGTAGCAGCATTGACTAATGGAACTTCATCTGTCATCTTATCAAACGTTTTACCGCCTGCTAATTTGGCGTTTTCGGTTGATAACCAAACCGTAATTGAATCTGTTGGAACAGTAACCGCTAATATTTCAATCACATCTTCTAATGGAAATCCTTCTTCTGTTGAGGTGGTTGTAATTCCTTTTGGAACAGCAGGTGTTGGTTCTGATTTAGCATATACCACGCAAACTGTTACTTTTCCTGCCAATGCAATAGGCACACAAGCATTAACTATTACTATTAATGATGATGCAATAGGTGAAGAATCTGAATACTTTGTATTGAGACTACAAAATCCTGTTAACGCAGTGTTTTCTGGCATTTCACAACAAACTATTTTTATTAAAGATAATGAGAACATTACTCCTGTTGGTAACAATGAAGTAACGATGTCTTTTGTAGCAAGTTTTACTAATGGAGTTTCTGCGACAAATTCGGCTGAAATTGTGGCTCATGATCCAATATCACAACGCTTATTTGTAGCAAACTCCATTGGAAAAAAATTAGACATTATTGATTTTTCAAATCCCGCGTCTATGAGTATTATTAGTTCTATTGATATTTCAACTTATGGAAATATAAATAGTGTGGCTGTAAAAAATGGAATTGTTGCTTGCGCGATAGAAAATACAATTCCTGAGCAAGATGGTTTCGTTGTGTTTTTTAACACAAATGGTGTTTTTCAAAATCAAGTAACAGTTGGCGCGTTGCCGGATATGATTACTTTTAATCATGCAGGAACAAGAATATTAACCGCAAACGAAGGTCAGCCTAATGTAGGATATACTATTGATCCAGAAGGTTCAGTTAGTATTATTGATATCTCTGGAGGAATAGCTTCTCTTTCTCAATCAAACGTAACAACGGCCTTATTTACCGCTTTCAACGGTCAAGCAGCATCTTTAAAAGCAAGTGGCGTAAGAATTTACGGACCAGGCGCAACGGTTGCTCAAGATATGGAGCCAGAGTATATTACCGTATCGGAAGATGACTTAACTGCTTATGTGGCTTTGCAAGAGAACAATGCCTTTGCATATGTTAACTTAACAACTAATACAATCACAGATATTAAACCTTTAGGTTTTAAAGACCATAGTATTTTTGGAAATGGATTAGACGCAACCGACGTTGGTACAAATGTAAATATTGCTAATTGGCCAATTAAAGGGATGTATTTACCAGATGGTATGACACATTTTAATGTTGGTGGTGTTGAATATTTAATAACCGCTAATGAGGGAGATGCGAGAGCAGATTATGGTGCCGCTAATAATGAAGAAACAAACATCGGCGCAGCAACTTATTCTTTAGATCCTACGGCTTTTCCTTATGCATCAGTAATTAAAAACAATGCTAATCTAGGAAAATTAAAATGCACGAATCGTTTGGGAGATACAGATAATGATGGTGACTTTGATGAGATTTACACATTTGGTACTCGTTCTTTTTCAATTTGGAATGCAACAACAGGAGCATTAGTTTATGATAGTGGAGATGATTTAGAACAAATTACAGCAAACGATCCAATATATGGTGCGATGTTTAACGCTAGTAATGCAAATATTACTAAAAAAAATAGAAGTGATGACAAAGGACCTGAGCCAGAAGGCGTAGCGGTTGCTACTATTGCAGGTGTTCCTTACGCATTTGTTAGTATGGAAAGAGTAGGTGGATTAATGGTCTTTAATATCAGTAATCCGGCAGCACCAAAATTTGTTCAATATGTGAACAATAGAGGGTTATCAGGATTAACAGGTGATAGAGGTCCTGAAGGGATCATTTATGTAAAACAACAAGATAGTCCAAATGGCAATGCATTAGTAGTTTTAGGAAATGAAATAAGTAGTTCAATTTCTGTTTACCAAATAGCATGTCCTTCTGCGTCAGCTAGTGTTTCATCAGCAACTACTCCAGCTTGCCTGGGTAATACAGTAGCATTAAATACAGGAACAGTTTCTGGAGCAACATATACTTGGTACAATGGAGCAACACCTATCATAGGAGCTAACTCAGCCATTTATAACGCAACGATAACCGGCAATTATTCTGTAAAATTAGATAATGTTGGATGTACAATTTCATCCAATACAGTTTCTTTAACTTTTAATGCAATACCGAGTCTATCAGTTAGCTCGTCAAACACAATAATTTGCAAAGGAGAAAGTGTTGTACTAACCGCAAATACGTCTGCTACTTCTTATACATGGTCAAATGGAGCTACTACGATGTCTATTTCAGTTTCTCCTAATACTACTACAAATTATTCAGTTACAGTAGCAGATGGGTCTTGTAATACAAGTACAAGTATTACGCAAAATGTTAGTTCATGTACATCATTAAATGAATTGTATACTAATAATACTATTAATGTATATCCAAATCCATTTAATGAATCATTTATAGTTAGTTGGGATTCAAATAATAATTTAGGCGAAGAAACACAAATTTACATTTATAATACTTTAGGAGAAAATGTGTTTACTACAAAAACAAAAGAAGACAAAATCAATATCAATTCTAAAGATTGGGTTAACGGAACATACTTTATACGACTAAATAACAAAGTTTATAAAATAGTTAAATAAGAATTGTATATACAAAAAAGAGATTATCTCGAAAGTTAAAAAACAACATAACGTAACAAAAAAAGCCCGCAATCTGAAAGATTAGCGGGCTTTTTATTCGATACAAAACTAACAAATATTAACTTTGAGAAAACCTCTTTTAATATTTAAGCAGAAATTATTTTTTTGCTGACTTAGAAACTTTTACAGGATTTTTCTTCACAGTTTTTTTAGCTGTAGGCGTTTTTATACTATTTTTAATTTCAGTATTAGTTTTAGATAAATCTTTAAAGATTGCTCTAACGGGGATTTCAATTTTTAAAGCTTTCATAATTAACTCTTGATTCCTAATTATTGTTTTTAGCATTTCTTTATTTTCTTTCTTCATGTGAGATATTATTGTTTTTTAGTTGTTCTTTATATAAATAATGGTACTTCTTCTTTAACTCCTTTTTCTTTTTTGGGATAAGTGTCAAATAAAAATTCTAAGGTTTCATTAATATTATTTGCCTCAATGTTTGGATTGGTATTATTTTCATAATACCACTTTTCAATAATATCTGCAAAATCATCTCCAACATCTTGCAATACTTTTACTCCCAATTTTTTAGCCGCCGCCGCATTACACTGTTGTTCGTAGTGATTTTTAATAGGAATGCTAATTAATTTTTTACCAAGAAATAAAGCTTCCGAAGGAGTTTCAAATCCTCCTCCGGTTATTAAACCATGGCAGCTTAATAAGCTTTTATTAAATAAGGCTTGATTAATGGGATAGTAAGTAACGTTTTTTTCTGTACGGATAGAATTTATAGAATCTAAAAACCAATGAAATTGAATATGAGGTAATTTATTGAACGTCTGTAATAAACAGTGTTTTTGAAAAGAAGGTAAATACACGGTTACATGATTTAAATCTGTTGATTTAGCATCTATAAATTCTTCTTTGATAACTGGAGGTAAGATAAATGAATCATATTTTTGAAAATGAAATCCGATATGATTGGTTGCGTGAGCGTAATGTTTTAATATCGTTTCGCCCATTACACTTTTTTTATCGGGGCGAGGTGTAGCATCTGACTGAAAGCTTGCTTGATGTCCTAATTGAACAGAGGGCATTTTTTTTAATTTGCAAGCTAAAGAAGTTACAAAGTCAAAATCATTAATTATGATATCATATTTTTCTAAAGGCAATGATCTTGCATCCTTATACATCATATAAGGCTTAATGTTTTTAACAACATCAAAATAATTTAGTCCACCGCATTTACTGTAATGCAAACTACATCCTTGACTTCTATATTTAACGGGGATTTTAAAATCTAGGTTGGCATTATTGCCACTTATAAAAAAATCAACTTCGCCAAATTGTTTTAAATAAGGATATAGTTGTTGAGCCCTACTAATATGACCATTTCCGGTTGCTTGAACGGCATAAAATATTTTTGTCTTACTCATATTATGATGCTAAAATTTTTAACACAACATCTTCTTGTTTAAAATTGTCTTTTGGGTAAATAAGGTCTAAGTAATTCTTATCATAATGAAAAATCTCCCATTTACCTTTATCATATTCTAAAGCAGTTAAATTTTCTATCCAATCGCCACTATTTAAATACATAACAGAACCTTTGTCTGTTTTAACTTCCTTTATTTGTGGCATATGGATATGACCACAAACGACGTAATCATAATTTTTTTCTATTGCTAATTCAGCTGCAGTGGTTTCAAAATCATTTACAAACGCTACTGCTTTTTTCACACTGTCTTTTACCTTTTTCGAGAAACTCATTTTTTCTCTGCCAAATAAATTTAAAATCCAATTAATAAAGCGATTAATTAGGATTAATAAGTCATAACCTTTTCCCCCAAGCTTAGCAAAGAATTTAGCATAGCCTTTTGTGCTTGAATCAAACACATCTCCATGAAAAATCCAGGCTTTTTTACCGTCAAGATTTAATACGAGCTTATCTACTACTTCAAAATTTCCTAATTGTATATCGGTATATTTTCGCAATAGCTCATCATGATTACCCGTGATATAATATATATGAGTTCCTTGACTTGCCATTTTCATGATATGTCTTAATACATCCATATGAGCTGACGGAAAATAGCTTTTGCTGAAATTCCAGATATCAATAATATCTCCGTTGAGAACTAGTGTTTGAGGATTTACAGTTTTTAAATAATGGAGTAGTTCTTTGGCATGGCAACCATAGGTGCCAAGGTGAATATCACTTATTACCAATACATCTAATTCTCTTTTATTATACATTATTAGTTTTTTCAAATGTATAGACGTAATATTATCTTAATATGTTTAAAATATTAAGTATATGATAAGAAATGAATTTTGAAGTTCTCTAATATTATATAGCAATCCTTTTGTCTATAAAAAAACCGCCTCAATTTCTTCAGACGGTTTTTTATTTATAAGTTCAATTCAATATAAATAAACCTATCTTCTCTTCTTATACCTCTTAGGATTTCTAATTTCAGGTTCTTTAGCAGATGGAATACCCGATACAAATTCAAAGTCTAATTGTTTTTTTACTAAATCAGCACGTCTTACTTTAATGGTTACTTTATCGCCTAAAGTATAAATTCGTCCTGTTTTACGCCCAACCACACGGTAATTATCTTCATCAAAGGCATACGAATCATCTTTCATATCACGCATACTCACACGGCCTTCGCATTTGTTTTCAATAATCTCTACAAAAATTCCCCACTCAGTTACGCCACTTATTACACCCTCAAACTCTTGTCCAATTTTATCTTCTAAGTATTCTACTTGTTTATATTTAATAGAAGCACGCTCTGCATCTGATGCTAGCTTCTCCATTTCAGACGAATGTTTACACAATAGTTCTAATTCATCGGCTTTTAAATAATGTGCATGGTTTAGTTTAGCTTCTAATAAACGATGCACCATTACATCTGGATAACGACGAATTGGAGATGTAAAGTGTGTGTAGTAGTCAAAGCCTAAACCATAATGTCCAGTATTTTTTGTGGTGTAAATAGCTTTAGGCATGGAGCGAACCGCTAGTAGTTCAATCATGCTTTGTTCTTTTTTATTCTTCACATCTTGCAATAATTTATTGATAGACTGCGCCGTTTTTGTTTTATTACCAACAGCCACCGAATAACCAAAACGCTCCACAAAATTATTTAGCTCCATTAATTTTTCGTCCTTTGGAACATCATGTATACGATATACCACAGCGTCTGTATTTTTATCGTTCTTATCACCTTTTTTTGAACGGTTGTTTTGGTTATCGTCTTTTGGCCTTTTCCCTAAGAACTCCGCCACTTTACGATTCGCTAACAACATAAAATCTTCGATGAGTTTATGCGCATCTTTTTGTGTTTTAAAATAAACACCTGTTGGCGCACCCGCATCATCTAATTGAAATTTCACTTCGGCTTTATCAAAAAAGATAGAGCCTTTAGATGTACGTTCGGCACGTAATATTTTGGCTAATTTATCTAAAGTAAAAATTTCGTCTTTATAAGGACCTTCTCCTGTTTCAATAATGGTTTGTACTTCTTCGTAAGCAAAACGATGATCGCTATAAATAACGGTTTTTCCAAACCATTGATTTTGAATTTGTGCGTTATCATCTAATTCGAACACGGCACTAAAGCAATATTTTTCTTCATGTGGACGAAGTGAACAAGCAAAGTTACTTAACACTTCGGGTAACATGGGTACACAACGATCCACCAAATACACTGATGTGGCGCGACTCACCGCTTCGTCATCTAAAATGGTATGTGGTTTTAAATAATGGGTAACATCTGCAATGTGAACACCCACTTCCCAATTACCGTTTTCTAATTTTTGTAAAGAAAGCGCATCATCAAAATCTTTGGCATCAACAGGGTCGATGGTAAAAGTAGTAATATCTCTAAAATCTCTACGTTTTGCAATTTCTTCGGGAGTAATTTCGGTTGCTAATTTTTTAGCAGCCGCTTCAACTTCTGGAGCAAACACCATTGGTAAACCAAATTCCGCCATAATCGCGTGAATTTCGGTTTCGTGTTCTCCAGCATTACCAAGCACTTCAATTACTTTAGCATTGGGATTTTTATCACCTCTGCGCCATTCGGTTAATTCAACCACAACTTTTTGTCCGTTTTTGGCGCCATTAATATCAGCTAATGGAATAAAAAAATCAACGTGTATTTTACTGTAGTCAGAAACTACAAAGGCAAATTTTGGATTGATTTGAATCGTACCAACAAACCTAGTTTTAGAACGTTTAATCACTTCTACGACTTCGCCTTCTGCTTTTCCTCTTCCGTAATTATTGAAAATATTTACCTTCACTAAATCGCCATGTAGGGCATCTTTAGTTTTGTATTGCGGAATAAACACATCTGGTTGCTCGGCAGAGATGATGACATAAGCCGTTCCTGACGTTGTAAAATCAATCGTCCCTGTTTGGTAAGTTTTAGATTCTTTTGCTTGGTATTTTCCAATGTCGGTTTCAATCACAAAACCTTGGTGTTTTAATTCTTCTAGGGTTTCTAATAAGGCAAAGCGATCGCTTTCATTATCAATTTCCATAGCAGCACCAAGCTGTTTATAGTTAAATGATTTTCCGTCGTTATGTTTTAAAAAAGTTAATACTTCTTCAAATAAATAACGTTTTGGTTGTTTTTTTTTTCCTTTTGCCATAATACATACAAGCACTAAAAATGTGCTTATGGTAAAGATAATTAATTAATGGTGGAAGAAATACGAAATTAGGTTAAAACTAAAACGGAGTTTTGAACAAGGTAAGTGGTGTATAAATGACGAATTTGTAGGAATAAGAAGTATTATAAAGTTTTACAGCTTTGTAACCTTTGAAGGTAACATACCAAATTTTTTCTCGAAGGCCACTGTAAATTTTCCAATATTTTTATAACCTAAAATTTCTGCGGTTTCACCTACACTTTTATGATGTATAGCAATTAAATCATAAGCAAACAAAAGTTGTTTACCCAAGTAGTATTGATAAATAGAATCACCAAAGTAATTTTTAAAATCAGTTTTAAGTTTGGCAGGAGATATATTTATTTCAGCAGCTAGAGGTTCTATGCCAGGAAATTGGGTTAACAAACAATCTTTTAATCTTTTTTCGACCTTATTTAGTTTTATTAATAAATCGGGGTCAACATTAACTAAGCTAGCAGTGTTATTGTGCTGTACGTCATAATTATGTAATAGGTAATCAAGTGTGTTGTTTACAAAAAGGTTTAACTCGAGTTTTCTTTTTTTTCCGTCTTCTATTTTGGCAATGTTTAATGCGTTTTCTATAAAATCAGTATGAATATTTGCATCGGGCCAAATACTATAGGTTGAATTTGAGTTTACAAACAAATTTAAATTACTCTTTAAATATTTTTCGTTTGCAGCAACAATGTCATTTAGCCATTTTTTAGACATGTATAAGCCTGCAAACTGCATATTGGTTTTTTTGAAAATGATATGGTGAAGTTTATGATCTGGCTTAAGGAAGTTCCAAGCCCCAACCGAGTAACTTAAGCCGCTTTGTAATGCTATCTTTTTTTCGTTATTATGTTTAATTAAGTTATAACCAAAACAATAGTACTCATTAGGTTCGGTTTCATTCAAATATCCTACAAACTCCAAGTTTGCTTTGCTATTTAAAAAACTTGCATAAAACCACAAGCCCTCACTTATTTCAATATAATAAGCATCGCACTCTACAAAGGGATTATTAGTACTTAACTTACATTTTTTCGGATCCCATTTTACAAATGGTGTGTGTTTAAAGCTTTGTACCATCGTGCTTGGCGAATTGATCAAAACAGGTAATACATAAAACCCTTTGCGGTACTTAAACATGTATTTTTTATAGTCAGTCAAAAACTGTTTGATTATTTTAAGCATAGATATAAAAGTAAAAATAAATATTTATAAGTAAAACTCAGTTTTAGCTTTTAGGGCAGATTTTTAACTCGGTTTTAGCTTTTAGGGTAGATTTTGTTTTTACCTAATACATATTTTTGGTTTTAAGGTTTTAATTCTAAGAATCATTTAAATATTAAACAGAGGTACCTATGAATGTTAAATTTTTATTTTTTATCGCCACACTATTATGTGCATTTACTAGCCAATCATATGCTCAGGTTGAAATAGATGAACAGCCAGCTACACCAGTAGGTATTGGCGGCCTAAAAACAGCTTATTACGAAAAATGTACGGGTAAGTTGTACATCAATTTGCAAACATCTTGGGATGCTGCTAATATTTTTCCTATTCACAAGGCTTATGTATATATTAAAATTGGAGGTCAATGGAAAAATATGCTGACGATTAGAGGCGAAGACTCTTGGGACGATAATGGTGCTACTGGAACGAATTGTAATACTGGAACAGCATGGAATGCAATATATGAGCCTGCTTATGATCAAGTTGTGGTTCCTGGTCCGAATGGCCCAGGATTTCCTTGCAGACGTGTGGCTGGTAATATGACTACTTGCCCGCCAAATTTAATGCCGTATGATAATACTAGTGGCGCTGTTGAATCTGGACACGTTAAAAAAAGAATTGGATATTATAATGGATCTAATGGACATAGTTCGTGGTTTAGCTATGAAGATGAAGGTCTTTGTAATATAGCTGATGGGTTTGGGAACCCGGGAGCAAACAATATAGCTTTTGAAGTGAATGGGAACCCACCATTTATTGATTGGGGACATTCAACAGGTATTTCTACTCATATGAACCCAATTTGTGTTTATCCTACGGCTGGAGCAGGTGGTGCATGGGCACTGCAAATGGGTATTAGAAACGTTCCTCAAGCGGCTCTCGTAGGTAATAATATTCAGATACGAGTGTATGTAAATTATAGAAATAACGGTCAGGAATGGATGTGTAACGATGCTCCTAATAATAGATATGAAACATACGAATATGCAGTGCCTATACAAGTACCTGATGCGCCAATTGGTTTAACGGCGACAACTAATCAATGCGGTAAGGTTACGTTAAATTGGTCAAACCCTACGCAAACTTGGTCAGGCCAACTAAATTGTACACAATTTCAGGATTATAATTATGAAATTTACAGAGATGGAGTTAAAATTGGATTCGAAATAAACGACGCTGCAACATCTTTTGTAGATAATACGCCTGGTTTAGTGGTCGGACAAACCTATCAATACAGCGTCAAAACTTTTTTATGGAATGAAGGTGGCGCGGGTTTTCGTAGAAGTTCTTCTTCTAACATAGCAACAGGTAGTATGAAAATGCCACCGCAAATCGCCACCAATTTTACAGCTAGTGAAGATAAATGTGATAGTAAAATAGTATTAAATTGGAATCAAGACCCGACAAATACAGACCATTTTGATTTATGGTATAGTACAGGAGGACCCATGGCTCTTACTGCAACTTTAACAGGTAGTGCAAGAGCTTATACTTTTCCTGCTACAAGAGGAATAATCACTGGCTTTCATTTATACTCTTTAAATAGTTGTAATTATGGCCCATCTGGTCCTGCTTTTGTAGAAGGTATTTCTCCGTTAGACCCAGCGATGGCAACCAATATTACGGCAACAACTAATACAGTTACAAATACGATTAATATTACGTGGCAGGATAATGCTAATAATGAAACTAAATATGAAATTGTACGAACTGATGATATTGGCAATACCGTATTAACACAAGTAAATGCTAATCAAACATCCTATATTGATAACGCTGCGGCATCTTGTCGTTTATATACCTATAAGGTAAGAGTATATAACGATTGTGTACTTGCCGGAATTACATCTTCATCTCAAGCACAAGCTACATTACCTCCTCCTAATTTAAGTAACACGTTTGATGCAACTCACAAGTTAATGGCGAGTAAAGGTTATTTTAGTAATAGAGTAGAGTTAAGCTGGGGAAATAATAACGGATTAAATGTTGATGTATTTAAAATTTACCGTAAACAGTTAGGGACTAATTTAGATTCTGTTCAAATAGCTGCACCAAACGCTGGTTCTGGTTTATATGTTGATAATACCGCTGATGCCCGTGTGTTTTATAGATATACCATTGTTGGTGTAAAAAGCTGTAATGGTTCTGATTTGTTAACGAATATTAGTTCGGATATTGGTTTCCGTAATCCAACGGGTTTAATAAGTGGTCATATCGAATACAATGGAGGTATTGCAGTAAATGGTGTAAAAGTATTTGTAAAACAAAGTACACCAACACTTTTAGGCAACTCATTAAAATTTAATCCAGCAGGATTAATGACAATTGCAGATGATCCAAAACTAGAACCTGGAGCGCAAATGCGTTGCGAGTTTTGGCTAAAGCCTACAGCATTGCCAATGGCAGGACAAGATTTTATTAATAAAGCAAACTCGTTTTTATTTGGATACAATGGTACCGTTTGGTATTGGGGCATCTTTACAGGAGGATCACCAAAATTTGTAGATGTACCAACTTCAGCCATTACATTAAATAATTGGAATCATGTTTCTGTTGTATACAATGGTTCTGTTTTAAAATTATTCATAAATGGTGTTCTTGTAGATAGTACGCTGGCAACTGGAAGCATTGATAATACAAATAGTAGTTTAGTATTTGGGAATGCTAATACT
This sequence comes from Flavobacteriales bacterium, assembly GCA_040376995.1. Lineage (GTDB taxonomy): Bacteria > Bacteroidota > Bacteroidia > B-17B0 > Aurantibacillaceae > UBA4416. The sequence goes on along the minus strand of JBEIPP010000001.1, from coordinate 76,326 downwards.
AATTTTTATTTAGATGAGTTTCGTTTAATTGGACAATCAACTACTGATTCGATTATTGCGTTAGATGCAAATAGAATATTAAATGGAGATGAAACAGCTTTTAAATGTAACTTACATTTTAATGAAAATGTTGGTTCTTATGCATATGATGTATCTAAAGTTGGAAATTTATTTAATGGTAATCATGCTGTAATTACAAATACTAATGTGGTATGGAGTACAGACATTCCAAGCACATCACAATTAGGATATTTTGGAGTGACAGATGTTTTAGGGAACTACGTTGTTTCGGGGGTTCAATACTTAGGAAGTGGAGAAAACTTTAATTTAATTCCTAATTTCCAAACACACTCATTCTCACCAAACTCACGTTCTGTATATATAGGCGATGCAACGAATGTTTTTAATAATCAGGATTTTTTAGATATATCATCGTTTCCTGTAACGGGAACTTTGTTTTATAAAAACACTACCTGTCCAGTTCCAAATGCTGATTTAAAACTAGATGGAACAGCCATCATTGCAAACGGGATTCAGGCACAAACAGATGCAAATGGAACGTTCAGTATTTCTGTTCCTATCGGTAATCATTACATTAGCATTGCTAAAACTGGCCATGATATGGTTTTAGGCGGACGATATCCTGTAACAGGTACGCATAATTTTCAAGCCCCTATTTCGGGCATTCAATTTAAAGATAGTACCCTAAGAAAAGTTGTAGGACGTGTTGTGGGTGGAGATGTGGAAGGAGATAAAATTGCTAATTTGGGTAAATCTATAAACAATATAGGTAAAGCTTATGTTGAAATTGCTACGCCATTAACAGGTACGCCATGTTTTACAACAGCTGTTATTACTAACACAGCTACTGGTGAATTTGAGTTCAATGTGCCACCAGTTCAATATAAAATAACTCAAGCGTATGTTATTAATAATTCGGTTACAGTTAATATGAATACACCGAATTCATTAAACTTTAGTAGCAATACATTTGATTTAACTAATGCTTTATTTCAAAAAACAGAAAAGGATTCGTTGTTTGTAACCTTGGGTAGCGGTTCAAATCAAAGAGATTCATTAATTGGTGTGGATTCAGTAAAGTATCACCATCGTGTGGATTTTATTCATTACTCAACTCCAACATTAGGATTATATGACACCTTGGGTAATAGATTTATTGGCGAAAGATATATTACTTTACCTACTATTCCAGCAAGTACCATATCGGCTGTGCCTACAACGTCTCAAGATTGGGGGCCTTTAGGATTTCCAGTATTTAAACAAAACACTATTTATAAAGCTAAAATCACAGCCGTACAAACATATACTAATGCAGATACGCCAAGTTTAATAGACACGGTTAGATTAAATGGATTGGTAACTGTTGCCAACAATCTAATAGATGGTCCAGATCCAAGTCCAAACGTATCTTTAAATCAGGGAGTAGCTTATTATTCGTTTAAATGTGGTTCGCCTAATACAGCAACATACACACCAAACTTTTTGAGTTATACCAAGGCAATGCAAATTAATATAACTCCAGAAGGTCAACCAACCTATTCTCTAAGCCCTAATGCAACAACGACCGTTTCGCCAGGCTATAATATGTATAGAGCTTATGTACTAGGAAGTTTAATGGATGGTACTGGTTTCGCAACTGTTGGTCCGGAGCGCGTAGATATGATTTTACGTGACCCTCCAGGTTCTGGTAGTTCATCAACATGGTCTTCAGGAACTTCAACTACAAAGTCTGAAAATATATATAATGGTGGAGGGGTTACCCAAGGTATTAGTACAGAGATTTCTGTAGGTACTAAGCAAACAGTAGGGTTAGGTGTCGCAGTTGAGATTGATATTTCTGCGGATGTGTCGTTAGGGATGGAAACTGAAATTAGCGGTGGTAAAACAAATGGTTATACCGAAACAGTTACAACGATGAATGAAGTTTCGACTAGAGACGACGCCGATTATGTAGGAGCAGAGGCAGATATTTTTGTTGGACGTTCACGAAACTGGTATATGGGGCCAACTATTAATTTAGAACTCAGACCAGCATCAACCTGTACTTTAGTAGAATGTGTTGGGCCAGCAGTTTCTGGATACAGATTAGCTAAAATATCAGGCTTATCAATGGCTCCAGGCGAAGTAAAAACGAGATTCTCTTATACTCAAAAAGAAATCGAAGAAACTGTTATTCCTACACTTGAAGCATTAAGATTGAGTTACTTCACACGCTCTGGATCAAGATATACATCAGCAATAACAACATCAGATAGTCGTTTTGGTTCAAATAACGATGATCCGTTGTGGGGAGCGGTAGCCTCTTCTACAACGCCGGCTATTTTCGAAAAAACATTGGATAGAAGTGGACCGTCTTATAATTTTAATTATGCGACTGGTACATTCACCACAATTACTTATGTAAACAATAGTACGTTCCCTCCTTCAGTATCTTCAGCTACATTAGCTGTGGAGGTAGAAGATTCTGTTCGTATTATTAATAATCAAATACGTTTATGGAAAGAGGCACTGAGAGATAATGAAAAAGAAAAGTACCAATGTGTAAACAATACAGCGGGTACCTTAGTGGATAATTTCTCTTTAGGATCAGCCATTTTAAATAATTCTTACGGTGTTACATTTGAGGATGCTATAGAAAAATCATTCGAATTTTCTATGGATGCATCCGCTGCATACGTTGTAACAGCAAAAATAGGAAACACGGGTGGTGAATTTGAGGGAGGAACAACGCTTAATTATTCAAGAAGCGTAAATACAAGTACAAATACAACGACCGAGAATACATTTCAATATACATTAACGGATGGTGATCCAGGAGATTTAATGAGTGTTGATGTGTATCGTATGCCAATGGGAAATGTATTTATTACTCGTGGAGGGCAAACGATGTGTCCGTACGAAGATGCTTTAGTTTTACATTATTTTAATCCTGCTAATCCATCTGATTGGATCAGTTCTCACACTTATAGCGAATCAGGTTTTCAAACAATTTCTCCTGCTACGATAAAACGAGAATTGCCAGACATAGTTGTTGACGGATCAACTAGCTCTACTAAATTTAATATTCCTTCAAATCAAGCAGCGTCTTTTCAATTACAATTAAGCAATCAAAGTTTATTAACTGTAAACAATAGTGTTGATTTACAAGTGCGTATTGAAAGCACAAGCAATCCTGATGGAGCTATTTTAAAAATTGATGGACAAAACGCCAATGCCATATTTAATATTCCAAGTGGTGGTTCAGTAAACAAAGTGTTAACGGTTGAGCGTGGTCCAGTTGAAATTGAGTATGATAGTTTAATGGTTATTTTCAGTTCAGCTTGTAGCGAAGATATTGCAGATACCGCTTATGTCAGTGTACACTTTATCCCTACTTGTACAGACTTATCGTTTAATGCTCCAGTAAACAACTTCATTATCAATAATAGTAATAACAGTTTATCAAATGTAATTATTGACGGGTATAACTATAATTACGGATCTGCTCAAAACACGAACACATTAACAAGTTCTGCGCATCCGTATTTTGGTTTTGAAAAAATTGGTTTTGAAGTGAAGCCTGGTAACACAAGTACTTGGTTACAAATACAGGATTTTTATAAATATCCAAATGCCGTAGGTTCTAATACTCTTTACCCAATACCAAACAATCAGGTTTATACACAATATAGTTGGTCAGTAACTCCACAATCGTATGCTGATGGTAATTACGAAATCAGAGCGGTATCATCTTGTTATAATAAAGATGGAAGTTATGCTGTTAAGTATTCACCAGTATATACAGGAGTTATGGATCGTGTAAACCCACATCCTTTTGGTACACCAAGCCCTGCTGACGGAATACTTGATCCTAACGATGACATTTCTATTCAATTTAATGAACCAATTGATATTAGTAGTTTAAGTTATGCGCCAGTAACAAATACAGCAACTGGAAACTTTGATATCCGTGGCGTGTTAAATGGAGGAAGTCTTCGTCATAGCGAAAGCTTAACATTTGATGGAACTGCTGATTATGCTGAGGTAGCTGGAGGCGTGAGTTTACAAAAACGACCGTTTACATTTGAGTTCTGGGCTAAATTTAATCCAACTGGAGCAGAGCAAACAGTAATTAGTCAGGGAACAGATCCAATTCAAAACATGGCGATTGGATTTGATGCTAGTAATAAACTGAAATTTACGTTAGGCAATCAAACGGCATTAAGTACAAACCCTGTTGTATTGCCAACCGATTGGCATCATTATGCGGTGATATATGATTATTCTAATGCAGTTGCTAGCTTGTATATTGATGGTACATTATCAGGTACAAATACCAATTTTGTTGTTGATTATATTGGTTCAGGTAAATTAGCTTTTGGTAAAGCAATTCCAGCAAGTAACAATTATTTTAACGGAAGTATGCACGAGGTGCGACTGTGGAATAAAACACGCTCCATATCAGAAATTTCTTTGACATTGAATACGGCGTTAAGTCCCAACCAAAGTGGCTTAGTGTACAATTGGAAAATGGATGAGGCTGATGGTGCATTTGCAAAAGATGATATCAGAAGTAGAAACGCTGATATTTATGGTGCTACGTGGGAAGTAAATCCTAATGGAAATGCCGCACAGTTTGACGGAGCGGATGATCATATTCAAATTTCATCGAGTACAATAGCTCTGAATAAAGAAATGGATTTTACATTGGAGTTTTGGTTCAACTCTAATCAAGCAGGTATAGCTACTTTATTCTCAAATGGAGCAGGAGTAGTCAACACAGCAGATTCACTTACTGCTTGGACAATTCAAAAAGATGCGACTGGCAAAATTCATGTATATCACAAAGGCTTAGATTTTGTGGCAGTTAATACAAACTTCTTTGATGGGAACTGGCATCACTTTGCTTTAATAATGAATCGTACCGCAAACTTATCTGCTTATATAGATGGTAATTTGCAGAACTCGGTTCAGGGAATTAATTTCCACAACTTAGCAAGCAGTTATATGTATTTAGGTGCAAAAGCAACTGTTGCAGGCGCATCAACAACATTAAGTGATTATTATAATGGTAAAATGGATGAGTTCCGTTTATGGAATATGGCTCGTAAATCAGAACAAGTGAAACGAGACAAACAAAATCGTATGTTAGGTAATGAATCCGGTTTATTAGCTTTTGTACCTTTCGAAAGTTATGCTTTAGTGTTAGGAACACCATCTTTAACACCAACATTTAATAATCAGTCGTTAACGACTTTAACAGTAAATGCAGTAAACGGAACGTCGTTAATTGCACAAACACCAACCATTAAATTACCTCGTCCTGTGCAAGCAGTTAACTATAATTGGTCGTTAAATAATGATCAAATTATTTTAACTACAACTACAGCTCCCGAGTTAATTGAAAATGTAACCTTAGACGTAACAGTTCAAAATGCGTATGATATGCGTGGTAACAAAATGCAATCACCAAAAACGTGGATCGCCTACATCAATAAAAATCAAGTTAAATGGCAAGACGATGAGTTTACATTTAATAAAAATGTTGATGCTGTGATTACATTTACGGCGCCAATAGTAAATACAGGAGGAGCTACCAAAGCATTTATAATTGAGGGCTTACCAAGTTGGATAACAGCCAATGTTACAAGTGGAAATATTTCACCAAACAGTACTCAAAACATTGTATTTACAATGCCAGCAAGTACTAGCATTGGTGAGTATAGCGCGGATATTAGCTTAACAACTGATTTTAATTACGCAGAGGTATTATTGGTGAATTTAACTGTAAAAGGAACTGCTCCTACATGGACGGTTAATCCTTCAAATTATCAATACTCGATGAATGCTTTTGCTCAGTTAAAAGTAGATAATGTGATGTTAGCTAATGCGGATAGTAAGATAGCTGCTTTTAAAAACAATGTAGTGTGTGGTGTGGCTAATTTACAATATGTTCCAGCGTATGATAAGTACATCGCCTTTTTAAATATTTATAATAACAACGCATCCAGCGATAGCATTAAATTTAAAATTTATGATGCAAGCACTGGAATTACATTTGTTAATGTTACACCGAGTATAGTGTTTAATGATAACCAAATATTAGGAACAGTTTCTAACCCGGTTATTTTTTCTGCAACATCAGAGGTTGAATTAAATATCCCATTAAACACTGGATGGACATGGGTTTCACTACCATTAAAATCTTCTAAATTAGTATCAAGTAATACACTATTAACAAGTGTGAGAGCTGCAAACGGAGATGTAGCAATGAGTGATTCTAAATTTGACCAATTTGCACCTACAAGCGGATGGTTGGGTACATTAACTCAGTCGGGAGGATACAAAAATAATCAGTCTTATAAAATTAAAGTATCCACTGCAGATACGTTGGTTCACACTGGATCACGTATTCACCCAGATTCAGCTATCGCAACTATTAATTTACAGTCAGGTTGGAATTGGATGTCTTATGTTTCAACTAAAACAATGCCTTTATCGCAAGCTTTAGGAAATTATAATGCTATTACAGGCGACGTTATAAAAAGCCAGTTTCAATTTGCTTACTATGATAATTTAATTGGATGGACTGGTAGTTTAACACATATGAGCCCTGGAATTGGTTATATGTTTAATACATCAGCGACAAGCAGTTTTAATTATCCATTAGCTTCTTTTGTTGGTAGAATGATAAATTCAAATCCTGAGCCATTACAAAAACAACATGCTTTTGATTTTAAACCAGAATTGTTTGAAAACACCATGTCGGTAATTGTTAATGGTAATATTTGTAACGAATCATTAGCACAAGGCAAAGTTGCAATAGGAGCATTTGATCAAGATAATAAATTAAGAGGTTTCGCGTATCCTACTTTAAACGCTAAAAACAACTACAATTTCTATCTATCCATGTATAGTAACTCAAGTAATGAACAATTAAACTTAAGCTATTTTAATACAGAAACAGGAGAGCAAGTTATTTCTCAGCGTTCTTTAACATTTAAAACAGACGCAGTTATGGGCAAACCATCTGAACCAATAAGTGCAAATGTTACAGATGGAGTCGTTTGTAGATTATTGACAAATAATACAATTGCGGAAATTGATGGAGATATGACAACATATCCAAATCCATTTACAGATATTTTCACAATAGCATTTGGTAAAAAATCAAATTGTGAAATTGAAATTATCGATGTGTTAGGTAAAGTAGTTTATTCAACATCATGTAACAATAAAAAAGAGGTAACTATTGATGCTGATAAACTAAACACATCTGCTGGTATATATTACATACGTGTAACTGGAGATGTAAATACTCAGCAAAAAATTGTAAAACTTAAATAGTCTAATTGAGTTGCAGTAATTTCTACTGCAACTCTTTTTTATAATTATTAAATCAAAATATATGATAAATTATTTTAAAATAATTACAACTTCATTACTCATTCATTTATTACATGTTAATGCAATGGCACAAGTGCCGGCAACATGGACCGTTAAGCCAAACAGTTATCAATATCAAATGACAGTTACAGGCATCGCAAATGAAAACTGTATAAATTTAGCAGACACAAATAACTATGTAGCAGCCTTTGTTGGTGGACAATGTAGAGGCTCAGTAAAAACAAATGTTGTTTATAGTGGAACTAAAATAGCTATGCTTTTAATAAAAAGTAATGTAACTAGTGGCGAGTACATTACATTTAAAATTTATAAAGCATCAACAAATACAATATTATCGGTTTTAGATTCTATTTCATTTTTACAAGGATCAACCATCGGGCAGTTAACCAATCCTATCTTGTTAAACACAAATTTACCACCAAGCAGTTTGAGTTTAAGTAATGCGACTATTATTGAAACAGCGTCTTTAGGCACCTTGGTTGGCTCGCTTTCTGCTACTGATAGTGATCCATCCGCTACTTTTACCTATTCTCTTACAAATACTCAAGCAGAAAATAGTCAATTTGCGATAAGTACTAATCAATTAAATACAAATGCGCTATTTAATTTTGAAAGCGATAACGTGAAGCTATTAGATATTGCAGTAACAGATAACTTTGGCTGTACTTTGGTAAAAACCTTTACGATTTCTGTTTTAAATGATAATGATGCTCCTAGCGCATTAAGTTTAATAGCGCCTAACATAAGCGACGGGCAGGTGGCCAATAGTTTTATTGGTAAATTATATACATTTGACCCAGATGCCGCAGATACACACACATATACACTAGTTTCAGGCGCAGGAGATTTGGACAATAACCAGTTTTATGTCCGTAATGATAGCGTATTTAATACCAATCAAATTTTTTATTCGGTACAAAATAGCTTTAGTGTAAGGCTAAGAACAACGGATGCTGGAGGATTATATTATGAAAACTCTTTTTCATTAATCGTATCTCAACTTAATTCATCACCCACAGATATTATTTTAAGTAATAATTCAATTGACGAGAACTCATCAATTGGAACAGAAATAGGTGTTTTTTCTGTTGTTGATGCAAACACATCGGATACCCATACTATTACGTTAACAACAGGTCCAGGTTCAACGGACAATAGTTTAGTAAGCGCCACTAATAACGTTTTAAGATCTGCAGCTATTTATAGTTTTGATACAAAAACATTTTTGGAAATACGAGTTCTAGCAATTGATAATTATGGTGGTACTTTTGCAAAAACGTTTACTATTACTGTAAACGACATCAATGGCGAAAACCTACCGTTTAAATCAAGCAATTTTATTTCGCCGAACGGTGATGGTAAAAATGATTTTTGGAAAGTGGAAAATGTATCTGTTTTTAACGAATATCAATTACAAATATTTGATCAGTTTGGTCAATTAATTTACGAAAAACAAGATAATTATAATAATGAGTTTGATGGTAAGTTAAATGGCAAGGCTTTACCAACAGGGAATTATTATTACATATTTAAAAGTAATAGTAAAGAATATAAAGGCAATATATCAATTGTAAATTAAGAATATAATATTTATAAATACCCGTGTTTGCCAAAACACTAACACAAATGACTAAATAAGGTATACCATTTGACAATTAAAAAATAAACAATTTAGACTGATGAAAAAAATTTTCTATTTAATGATAATCATTACTTTATGTAAAACCGTTAATGCACAAATAGTGTCGTATGATTTTTATTCATTTCGATTAAATAACATGTACAATGTTAATCCTTCCTATGCGGCAAAAGGTGAAGGTATAAACGCAATTCTTAGTGCACAAACTCAAAATAAAGGTGTGCCTAATGCCAATAAAAACTTAATGTTTGGTGTTTATTCAAAAGTATCCAACTCGCAAGCTATAGGCGGAAAAATTATAACAGACACTCGGGGAGCTTTTCAAACAACTAAAGCTGATATTTCTTTTGCTCAAATTGCAAAACTAAATGCTAATTCAAATTTAATATTTGGTATTTCGGCTGGTGTATTAAATAGTAATCTTTCCATTGCCCGTATCGAAAATTACGACGTACTTGATGCAACAGACCCTTACCTTAGTCAAAATTATAATAACAATACGCAATTTGCAGCGGGCGCAGGTTTATATTTTAATTATAAGACATTGGAAGTTTCAGCATCAATGCCACATTTGTTAATCACAAATCAAAATGTAAATAGTTATGCAAATGCTGCTATTTTTTACACTATAAAAGCAGGTGATAAAATTAAAATAACACCTTGGATATGCTATCAAAATACACCAATCACTAAAAGTGTTTCTTCTGGCTATCTAAAGTTGATGTTTGCGGAAAAACTATGGTTACAAGCAGGATATCAAACAAATAGTTCGTTATCAGCCATGTTTGGTGTTAATATAGAAAACCTAGGTGTTGGTTATGGATTTAGATTAAGTAATAACAGATATCAAAGTATTACATCGGGCTCACATGAAATCACTTTATCGTATAAATTTCTGAAAAATAAAGAACAAAAGAAATAATTTTAGTATTGATAAGCTGACCACTTTAAAGAATTTTAATTTGAAGTATTAAGATAATCTAAACTAAATTAAAAAAAACCTTATCATTTGATAAGGGTTTTTTATTATAAATACTATAGTTACTTATACTCCAAACTGAGTAAAGTGATGATCAATGTGTTTGTAAAATAAATTACTCCATTCTTTACTAGTTAAAATTCCAAAACTGCTATTTTCTTTTCCTTCAAAATAAGCAACACCTTTTGCTTCAGTTTCTTTCACGTTATCAATAAAGATACTTTTTTCTCTTTCGAAATCCCGTTCATCGGCAATAATAAATTCTGGTGCTGTGCGCGAATTTTTTGCATAAGGTTTGTCTCCTACCACAATATTTTTCACAAATAATTTCACCATAAACTTTGCAAAGAAATTTAAATTGGAGTTTTTTCTACCATAAGCAAAATCATAAGCTAAATTTAAATGCGCTAACATTTGCGCCACATTCATTTTACCCCATTGAGGCTTACTTATATAGTTTAATTTCTCTAAACGTTTAAACGTTTCTTCAGTTGTTTTAGGGTCGAAGGTATTTAATACTGACATGTTTATGAATTTATTTGAATAGGATTTATATGTGTTGTTTCTTTTTTTGATTTAAATATCATATATAATCCAACTAATATAAATGGAATACTCAAAATTTGGCCCATGTTAATTGGTAAGGCATTTTCAAATGATTCTTGATTTTCTTTCATAAACTCCATACAAAAACGGAAGCTAAACATTAATACACAAAACAACCCAAACATAAATCCTTTACCAAAATCGTTGCGTTTATTTTTCCATAACCAATAAAACAACCCAAATAAAAAGATGTAAAAAATTGCTTCGTATAATTGTGTTGGATGACGAGGCAATTCATCTACTTGATGAAACACAAATGCCCAAGGCACATCAGTTGGTTGGCCAACTATTTCCGAATTCATTAAGTTTCCGAAACGAATCATAAAAGAGGCAAATGGAACTACGACTATTAATCGATCAAATAACCATAACCAACTTTCTTTTGTTTTACGACAATATAACCACATGCCGATGATAATTCCAATGCCACCTCCATGGCTAGCTAATCCACCTTCATATACTTTTAAAATATCTAAAGGATGAGTAGAGTAGTAAGGGAAATCATAAAACAAGCAGTGACCTAAACGTGCACCTAATATGGTAGCTAAGACAATATATAGTGTTAATGTATCTAATTGTTTCTCGGTTCGCCCTTCAGTTTTAAAAATACGATTCATGAAAAAGTGACAACCAATAAAAGCCATAGCCCAAGATAAACCATACCAACGTACTGGCCAATCAATACCTGGAATAGTAAAAATTTCGGGACTCGGATTCCAATTTATAAAAAGTGATAGCATCTTACAAGTTTAAGTTTTTTATTATAAAAGAGGTTAAAATTCTTTAAAAAAGTTTGTTTTCTAATTAAGGATTATATTGGTGACTGAGCTTGTCGAAGTCATTCTTCTTCTACATCAATTCTAAATTTATGTAAAAAACGATGAACAATAGGCCCAAAAATAACAGCCACACTGGTTAAAAACGCTACGCCGCTATATATGGCATATAATGATGAAAACCATTTTGCTCCATCGGTTTCTGCCCTATCAACTGGCCCCATTCCTGTTAAAATCATACTGGCGTTTACCAAACTATCTAACCAAGGGATATTAAAAAAATGGTGATAACCAATCACACCAATCCCTAATGATACAATTAAAAACAAAGTTCCTAAAGCAATACTCTTGATGAGTTTGTTAAAAAAATGCGATTTATGTGGTAGCCTTTTAGTAGTCATTTTAATCTAATTGAAAGCAACAGTATTTAATATCTTCGCCTCGTCCTGTAAACAGGGTTTCGTAGTAGGTTTTAATACGCGTTAATTCTTCTCTTCCTTCTGGACAATTTTTATATAAATCGTTGGTAGAAAACAACAGAGGTAAATTTCTTTCTTTAATAACATCCATGGTATATTCATAAAAAAAGGTGCTATCCGTTTTTAAATGAACTAACCCACCAGGTTTTAATATTTTTTTGTATCGATTCAAAAAGAAATCAGGATTGGTTAAGCGTTTACGAGCTCTATTTTTTTGTGGTTGAGGGTCCGGAAAAGTAATCCATATTTCAGACACTTCGTTTTCGGCAAAACATTGGTCAATAAAATCAATACGAGTTCTTAAAAAAGCTACATGACTCATGTTATTTTGCATCGCTTTTTTTGCACCTGTCCAAATACGATTACCTTTTACATCTACTCCAATAAAGTTTTTAGTGGTGTTGTTTTCAGATAAACCAATAGTGTATTCACCTTGTCCACAACCTAATTCCAACACAATAGGGTTTTGATTTTTAAACATATCCGCATGCCATTTCCCTTTTTTTGAAAATCCGTTTGGGATGTCAAAATGATGAAAAGCAAGGGTATTAGAAAAGGTATTTAGTTCGGCAAATTTTTCGAGTTTGTTAGGCATAATGGTAATAAAGTGGCTAAGGTACAAAATTAGATAATGATTTAATAATGCCATTTTTTGCACTGAAATTGTTACATTCGTGTACCAATTTATCACTATGAGCTATACCTATAACAAAACAAAGATTGTGGCCACAATGGGGCCATCAACAGAAAATATTGCTGTACTAGAAGAACTATTTAATTCAGGCGTAGATATTTGTAGAATTAATTTTTCGCATGGAGATTACGAACCCATTAAACATGTGATTGATAATATTAGAATTTTAAATAAAAAATTAAATCGTCATGTTGGAATTTTAGGAGATTTACAAGGACCAAAATTACGTATTGGCAAGGTAAAAGATAATGCCGTTGAAATAGTAAATGGTCAAGAAATTATTATTACTACTAAAGAAAGCGAAGGAACGGCTGAACGTATTTTTATCACGTATCCTCAGTTTCCGCAAGATGTGGCTGCTGGAGAATTAGTATTAATTGACGATGGTAAAATTACTTTAAAAGTAATTGAAACCAATCGTAAAGATGAAGTACGTTGCACCATTATTGCAGGTGGAACCTTATCTTCTAAAAAAGGAGTGAATTTACCAAATACAAAAATTTCTTTACCATGTTTAACATTAAAAGATTTACGTGATTTAGATTTTGCTTTAGAAAATGATTTTGAGTGGATTGGTTTATCGTTTGTTAGAAGTGTAACAGATATTGTTGAACTAAAAGATGTTATTCGATCAAAGAAAAAAAATGCACGTGTAATCGCTAAGATTGAAAAACCAGAAGCGATAAAAGAAATCGATAAAATTATTGAAGTAACAGATGGCGTAATGGTAGCACGTGGAGATTTAGGAGTAGAGATGCCCATGGAACAAGTACCATTATTACAAAAAATGATTGTAAATAAATGTATTGCTGCCTCTAAGCCTGTTATTATTGCAACTCAAATGATGGAGAGTATGATTACAGCTTATACTCCAACGCGTGCTGAGGTGAACGATGTGGCTAATGCTGTATTGGATGGTGCTGATGCCGTAATGTTAAGTGCAGAAACATCTGTTGGACGTTACCCAGTAAAAGTTATTGAATATATGCGCCGTATTATTACACAAATAGAAAGTGATGATCGTATTTATTACAAAGACCATGATATTGAATTAAAAACAGTAACTTATATTACTGATAGTATTTGTTATAACGCGAGTGTGATGGCAAAACAAGCTAATGTATCTGCTATCATTTCAATGACGCACAGTGGTTATACAGCTTTTAAATTAAGCAGTTTCCGCCCAAAAGCAAACGTGTATATTTTCACTGATAATAAATCTTTATTAAATGCCTTAAGTTTAGTGTGGGGTGTACGTGGTTTTTACTATGATAAATATGAAAGTACAGATCAAACTATTTCTGATTTAAAAGATTATATTAAAGATGGAGGATTTGTGCGTGCAGATGATTTAGTAATCAATTTAGCAAGTATGCCAATGAAAGAAAAGGGTAGAACGAATATGTTGAAGTTAAGTTATATTCAGTAAAGAAAGTTTTTATAAAAAAAGATAGCATCAAAATGCTATCTTTTTTCTTTTAATCCCTCCTAAAATCATCCATGTCTCGTCTATCTTTTTTGGTTGGTCTGCCAGCGCCTCTATCGCGTTGCATGTTTGGCATAAAAAACACGGATGGCATTCGCTCTAGTTTTTCTATTGGAGGAGAATGATCAATATAGTTTTCTTTCGCTATATCATAGCTTTGTCGTTTTTCAATAATACCGGTTACTTCAATAATTTTTTTAACGCCTTGAGGAAATGACATTGTGTAGCGCTCTCCAATTTTTACTATATGAGCTGCTTTTACTAACTCATCATTTAATTTTACTTTATTGCCTTTAATCGCATCACCAGCTAATGAACGTGATTTATACATTCTAATAGCCCATAAATAACTATCTAATCGTACACTTTTTTCCATTATTTATTTTGCTTGTCCAATACTTCTTTTGCTCTTACACTATAAAACCCTTTGTTGTTTGCAATATACTCTAGTTGTTTAAAGGCTTCGTCTGTTTGGTTTAAATTTAATAAACATAAGGCTTGGTAAAACTCAGATTCCTGATGAAAAATATTATTAATGTTATCTAAGTTTTTTTGAAAGAAGTTTTTAGCTATGGCATACTTTCCTAATTGGTAATAACACATACCTAAATAAAATTGTGCATTAGCATCTTCATGGTTGAAGTCATATAACATCGTTAACTCTTCAATACAATTGGTAATGTTTTTAGAGCTAAAAAAACGCATCGCCTGTTTGATAATTTTATGAGCTAAATAAGAGTTTGATTTATGTAAGTAGGCTGTTTCTATATCGGCCTTACTTCCATATTGAGCAGGCACACCCGTGTTGGCATTTAAATCAATAGCATAACTATTTTTAAAATAATATATACGATAGTTTGTTACTTTTAAATTATGTATAAATACAACTGGCGCATTTGCTGTAAAATGAAACACAATATCTTCCTCTTCTTCTTTTTCAGGAAGCTTTACATCTAAAGGTTTACTTGTGAGTGTTTCTAGAATTTCTGGAGCATTAATTTCTTCAATATCATTAGCAATGGTATTATAATGTTCTATTTCTTTAGTTTCAATTTTTGGAAATACAGTGTCAGTAGAGGCAATTTTGTTTTCTAATGTATGTTGAGCTTTTTCTTCTTCTAATGATTGATATACTGAAGCATGGTTTTTGCTTTTCTGAAAAATAACAAAGAAGATAGAGATACCAATAAGTAACCCACAGAGCACACTAATAAAAATGGCATTAAATGTACCAGAGCCACCCTTTATTTTTTTATCAATCTTTGTATTAAGTTTTTCTATCTCTTTATCCGAAACATTAAATTGCTCAAATGCTATCGCAGACAAATAACTTAAATCTGTGTCTTGCATACTTTTATCTAAAGAGTGTTGTTGCTCTTTAGTTAAGTGAGATTGTTTAGATGTGTTTGGCTTACGCATTTTTGTTTTTTATACGGGTTTGTTCTTCAATCAATAGTTTTAAGTTTCGTTTACCATTTTGGATATAACTTTTTATTTCATTTAAACTAAAATTGGTTTCATTAGCGATGTCTTGATAGCTTTTATTTTTCAGGTAAAATAATTCTACACATATTCTTTGATTTTCTTTTAGTTTTGGTAAAGAGTCTTTCATTTTTTTTAAAAGAATATCATCACTTACCGAATTTATTTTTTCCTCTTGTTCATAATGTGGACCTTCATATTCAAATTCATAATACGACTTTATGTTTTTTGATTGTGATTTGTTTTTTCTGATTAACGAAATGCAATGATTTCTAACAACAAAACTTAACCAACCTTTAAAATTATCAATCTCTCTATTATTAATATCTAATAGTAGTTTTTCAAATAATTGCATCGTAGCGTCTTGGGCCTCGTCTTTATCTTGTAAATAAAACAAACAAGTACCATAAACAACAGTTACATGTTTTTTAAATAAATCGGCAAACAACTCTTTATTACCACTTTGCTTATAATGCTTTAGTAGTTCCTCGTCGCTGTTATATTCTTTTTTCTTAAAAAGCCACATATCTAATTAAAAGACGCCTACACTATAATATTCCATAAAAGTATTTTCTATTAATTTTTTATGGAAAGGGATATGCTTCACGTCTTAAAGTTAAAGAATGCATTCTGAAAAAATGAAGTTTAACCATTAAAAAATAGAAATTATGAAATAGCCATTAATAGAAACCCAAAAAAATCAATCAAAGTCACATGTCGTATACCATATGACCATTATAAATCAATAAAAAACTAACACATGAAAAATTTAAAACAAACCAGTCTGCTAGGATTATTACTATTAGTTAAATTAAGTGGCTTTTCTCAAGGATCTTCGGGCGTATTAAAAGGCCAGATATTAAATACCGATAATGAGCCTGTTTTTGGAGCAACAATTAAAATATTACAAGGGGGTGTTTTAATTGGAGGAACTGATACTGACGAAAAAGGCATGTATACCTATAAACCTCTAAATGCAGGCAGCTATGACGTATTAATTTCTAGCGTTGAAACACAAACAAAAAGGGTAACAGATGTAAGGGTGAGTTCAGAAAAAACAACCTATTTAGATGCAACCGTGTCAACTAATATGTTAGATGATATTGAAATCATAGCCTATGTTAAGCCTGTTATTGATAAAACATTTATGGATATTAAAGAAATATCTGCCGAAGATTTCTTACACATGGCTGTGGATAGAGGAAACATTGTAGATGCGGTGGTTAATATTTCCTCTGAAGCTACTCAAGATGCAAATGGTGATTTACATGTAAGAGGAGGAAGAGGAGACGCTACTGCATTTATTGTAGATGGGATTAAATCACCAACAATTAATGGCGTTGCTGCTTTATCCGTAGAAAATGTGGCTATTATTACAGGAGGCATTCCTGCTCAATACGGAGATGTAACTAGCGGTGTTATTGTAGTAACAACAAAAGATTACTTCGGCGCAATTCAAAGTAAACGTATGCGTGAAAATTATATCATGGCAAATAGAGAGCGGATTAAAAGAGAAAAATCAGCGCTACAAATGGAAAAACAACGTAAAAAAGAAATCGAAGAAGAGATACGATTAGAGGAAGAGGCTAAAAAGAAAGGTTTATAAAACATAAAAGCCCTAGTTTTTTACTAGGGCTTTTATGGTTGAAGAATATTTCTTTATTTTTTATAAACCATTACATTAAATACAAATGCTTGAATTTTTTTAATTTGTTCGCTACGCTTTAATCCTCTTAAATTAGATTTTTTAGTTACCAAGGTTAAATCCTGTTTTAAAGAATCATTTTCTAATTTATCAATGGTTTGTTTAATAAAATTTGATTTGATTGCAAAACCAGTTGCTTCAGCTGAGCTTTGTTTACCACGAATTACCCCAATAATATTTCCATGTTCATCCATTAAAGGACCACCACTATTACCTGGATTAACAGGAATAGAAATTTGATACATGGTTGTATCATTGTTAAATCCAGTCATTGAACTTAAAGCGCCTTCGCCATATACGGCATCTCTTCGAGGATAGCCTAAAGTAAAAATTTTGTCTCCAATTTCAGAGGTATTGTCTTTAAACGAGAAAGGAAATGCTATATTTTTAATGGCTTCAATATTATCTATTTTATAAATAGCAATATCTAATGACGGTTCGCTAGCTACTAATTTTGCCGAAGCTCTGTCTAATACGTTATTAGTAACAAATACTGAATCTGCATTTTTTACCATATGGTAACTAGTAATAAAGTATCCTTTGTTGTTTAAAGCAAAACCAGTTCCTTCGACATTAGCTGGAGCATAATTTTTTAAACGTTTATTTGTTGCTCCTGTAATGCCTTCAATGATGGCATCTTGAGAGTATTTTAATTCAGTAACATCTCGCTTTAAATCAGTAATGGCATTTCCTTGTTGCTTCAATAAATAACCACCAGTACTTAAAACAGTAACGGTTCCAATTACAGCAATAATAGCTACTGATGCAGCTACAGCAAATGTTTTACCATGTTTTTTAATGAAAGTTTCTTCAGGTTTTATAGAAACAATTTTAGCATCACTACCAAATTCTTGTTTGTGAATAGTAGCCAAAATTTGCTTTAAATGCGCACGCTGCTCTTGTTGGTTAATGCCTTCGATTAAGGTTTTGTGTTTTTCAAAAGCAGTCGCAAATTCAGAATCAGTTTTTATGCGTGTTTCAAATTCGTTTTTCTCTTCAGTACTTAAAGTTCCAAAAATGTAATTGTCAAATAAATCTATTGCTCTCATCTCTTGCTTTCCTTTCTAAATTCTAGTTTTCAAAAAAATATCGTTTCAATCGTTGTAAACATTTATACTTCTGCGTTTTGGCATTGTCTGAATTAGTATATCCAAATTTTTCAGATATTTCATCCATACTTAACTTATATACGTAAAAATCTTTTAATAGTGTGTTACATGGTTCTCCTAGGTTTTCCATACAAGTATTCATTTTCTCAATATCCGTTTCCTTTTTTAGATGATCTGTTATTTCATCGCTTACATCTACTACTTCATTTTCTTCGTCTTCTTTAAAACGAGATAAATGACCACTACCTCTTAATTGCTTTAACCATAAGCGTTTTGCAATCGAAAAAATAAAGGTTTGTAGTTGACAATTGAGTTCAAACGAAGGCTTCTGAACATTTTCATATAAAACAATAATTGTTTCTTGATAAATGTCGGCAGCAGATTCGCTATTACCACTATTGTTTACAACATATTTAAGAACGAGGTTATAATACTTTTTGTATAGAGAACGTAACACCGCATCGTTGTTATGCTTGAGCCCTTCAATAAATTCAAGGTCTGTGTACGCTGCTTTCGACATAAAGTCTTTGTTTGCATTAATACCTAAAGGGGCTAAAGGTAACCCAAAAAGGAAGGTTTATAAGAGTAATTTATTGATTATCAGGCGTTTTTATCAAACATTCCTCCCCCTGCGCCCCTGACTGCCATTAGGCAAGTCTCCAGAGGGGTATAGGAATTGGATTATTTGTTCATTAAAGCTTCTATTTCATCTACTTCTAAAGGGATGTTTTTCATCAAATCATCATTTCCTGTAGGAGTTATTAAAATGTTGTTCTCTAAACGAATACCTAAATCTTCTTCTGGAATATAAATTCCAGGTTCGCAGGTAAATACCATGCCTGCTTGCATTGGTTCAGCAAAAAATCCAACATCATGGACATCTAATCCCAAGAAGTGAGAAGTTCCGTGCATGAAATATTTTTTATAAGCTGGCCATGCTGGATTTTGATTTTTTACGTCGTCTGATTTAATTAAACCTAATTGTAATAATTCTTCGGTCATTAAATCGCCAACGGCTTTGTTGTATTTTTCAAATGTATTACCAACAACTAGCATGTTGGTTGCAGCTTTCATGACACGTAAAACCGCATTATATACTTCTTTTTGACGTTTTGTGTATTTCCCGTTTATAGGAATAGCACGAGTCATATCACTAGCGTAGTTTGCATATTCAGCAGCTACGTCTAATAAAACCACATCACCATCTTTACATGCTCTGTTGTTTTCTACATAATGTAATACACAAGCATTTGCACCACTCGCTACAATTGGTCCGTATGCAAAACCACGGCTTCTGTTGCGAACAAATTCATGAATTAATTCTGCTTCAATTTCATATTCCATCACACCTGGTTTCACAAAGCTTAATAAACGACGAAATCCTTTTTCGGTAATGTTACATGCTTGTTGAATCGCTTCAATTTCCAACGGATGTTTGATAGCACGAATACGGTGCATAATTGGAGCCGAACGCTGAATTGTATGAAGAGGAAACTGTTCTTTAATTTTTTTATTGAAACGCATTTCAGCTGTTTCCATATCTATATAACGGCGAGTATGCTCGTTGCTGTTTAAATAAATGTTCTCTGCCTGAAATACAAAGCTCTTAAATATTTTATCGAATTCATGATGCCAATAAATATTTTCAATACCACTTGCTTCTTTAGCTTGTTCTTTAGTCAATTTAGCACCTTCCCACACAGCAATTAAATCGCTAGTTTCTTTAATAAACAAAACTTCTTTATGCTTTCCATCTTTCACATCAGGAAAAATCATTAAAATAGTATCTTCTTGATCGATGCCAGATAAATGTAATAAATCACTGTTTTGTACAAATCCAAAAGAACCATCTCCGTTGGTCGGTAAAATATCGTTACTAACAAATAAGGCAACTGAGTTTGGTTTTAAATGTTTGACAAAGCTTTTACGGTTATCGATGAATAAGTCTTTTTTTATGGCAAAATATCTCATAATGTCGATTAATTTAATATATTTGTTTTTACTAATATACTTTTTTTTTAGATGTCAAGCTACAATATCATAAAAAAATCAGAAACAAAAACAGCTATTATTAGCCTTTGTGATGATGGGATTGTGAGGGTTTTATTTAAGAAAAAAGTAGAGATTGGTGTAAACGAAATAAAAGAAAACCACCAAGCGTATAATAAGTTGGTTGAAAACAAAATGTACGCTTTTTTGTTTTGGCCCGAAGATGGTGATGTTGTTTATACGAATGAGGCTGGTAAATATTCTAAATTGAAGCATGACACATACCCAAAAATATGCATTGCTGTTTTGGTTAAAACATTAGGTCAAAGGCTACTTACTAACTTTTATTTAAAAATTAGTAAGTCAAAAGTTCCTTTTATGGTCTTTAATAATCTGAAAGATGCTGAGGAGTGGTGTAGAAAAGAATACCTTAAGTATAAAGAAAAACAATTACTCTAATGTAATGTAAACAGAAAGGTGATCGCTATAGCCATTAAAGTATTTTTCTCCGCTATATGTGCGGTTTGGTCTTTCTTCGCCAGTTTTTTGGTTTTTATATAACACAAAATCTTTACGTAAGATGTGTGCGTTTTTTGGATCAAATTTATATCCTTTTTTAGCACCAATAAATCCTTGTGATACAATAATTTGGTCAAGTACTCTCCATTCTTTATCATAATAGTGCGTGCCTTGTTTAGCTGCATCTAAAGTTTGATAAGCATTGTATAATTCACTTTTATTTTTTGGTTTATCGCTTGCTTTCAATGTATTTAAAATACTTTTGGCTGTGGGATGATCATTAAAGTCACCCATCACAATTACTTTTGCTTTTGCATCTTTTTTTTGTAATTCGTTTATTTTATTACGCACTTGCTCAGCAGCAAAAATTCGGCGAGGTTCGCTTTCTGTCTCTCCTGATCGTTTGCTTGGCCAATGGTTTACAAATAAATATAATACATCTCCGTTTGTTGCTTTTAAAGTAGCAAATAAAATGTTACGTGTTTTGTAATCTCCTAGTGATGGATTGGTGGCATTTAATTCTTTAAAATCAACTAAAGTAAATACAGATTTATCATATAACAAGCCAACGTCAATACTGCGTTCATCAGGACTATCAGTGCATAATACACCGTATGATTTTTCTTTTAATTGAGATTTCGAAATCAGTTCTTCTAATACTTCTTTGTTTTCAACTTCAACTAAACCCACTAAATTTGGTAAGCCTGGCCCAGCAACCGTTGAATCAAGAACTTGAGCAATTTTTGTTAATTTATTCATAAAGCGAGTTTTGTCCCATTTCATGGAAGATTCAGGCAAAAACTCATCATCTTTTTTATTAGGATCATCCTTGGTATCAAAAAAGTTTTCGCAATTATATAGAGCAACTGTAATTTGATTTTTAGATTGAGCAAAACTAGAAGTTAAACTTAAAAACAAAAGGCTTGAAGTGATTAAATTACGCATGAGGTAAAAGTAATTAAAATGAGGTAATTTACTATTTGATGTTTGTTAAGAAATCATTAATGGCACGAATATTGAGATTTTTTGACTGTAAAACGGCTCTATACTTTGGTACTAATATTATTTAACTAACCATTAATTCCTTTTTATGAAAAAAATCTACACTCTGTTTCTTTTTGTTTTTTGTTTTAAATCCCAATTATTTAGCCAAACTCCAAAGGTTTATATTAATCTAAATTCTCATAATGAAGCTAGTGGCACTAGCACTGTTGTTGGTCAAGGAGAGTTAGATTATGACAATGCTACTCAGCGAAAGTATTACGATACAGCCTTTAAATACATTAAACAAGTTTCAGATATGGTTGTTGCTAAGAACGTAAAGTATAATTTTCAATCCGATGTTAAGTTTTTATTTGGTTGTTTAAAATGGGATTTGAAGGGAAGCTCTACATCTGGTAAAAACCTATTAAAATGGATGGATGATTTATCTAATATTGAATGTGACCCACATAGTCATGAAGCCAAATATCCTTCATTTGGTGCTTTTGGTAAAATATATAATTATGCTGATGTTGCTCACCTTCATGATTCCCTTGGAGTAACTAATCGTAAAAATGTTGGTGGATTTAAGGTTGATGGGTTGCAAAATCAAACAAATTGGTCTACTATGGAAGCTGGGTTACAGGGCAAAGCATACTCAACCTCTGGAATGTGGCAACCTAATGTATTATGGGGGGGTAGCTATAAGGCAGGAGTGCATAATGACATGAATTTTTTGGATCATTTAAACCCACTTTAGATACAAATAATTATGCAACATATAGTTCAAATGTAAACCAAAGATTGAGAATACAAGGAAATGGTTGCTCTATGGTGTTTAACGATACAACAAATGAACAAAGATTAATCAGGGAGTATCGTAAATTATTTTCAAATGTTCACTATGGAGTATATTCACCAAATGAATTTTATACACCTGTTTTACAAATAAATTGCAGAGATATTTATAAGGCAAACTATGTTTCACGATTAACTAAAATTATAGATTCAATTAATACTTATGTTACTTTAGGTTGGGTAGAGTGGAGAACAATTTCTGAAAAGGATTCTATTTGGAGATCTGTAAAATATAATACTGCGAATAAACGAACAGATTGTTCGGCTTTACCTACAGGAATTGATGAGAAGTATATTCAGAATGCATTAGCGATATATCCAAACCCAGTTTCAGATATACTAATTGTTGCACACACAATAGAAATAAAATCAGTAACACTAATAGATGCACTTGGTAAAATAAATTTTTATGAAAGTAATATCAAATCAGAAAGACGAGAAGTAAATACGGAATCTTTGAACCCTGGATTATATTTTGTGTCGGTCACACTAAATGATGATAAAACGGTAACAAGAAAATTCCTTATAGAATAATTAAAAAATTAATGTACTTTTAAGTCACCTATATTAGGTGACTTTTTTTATACACTTTTACAATGAAAAAACATCTTACATTTAAAAACATTGCGATTTTTTTGGTATTTCTTCTTTTAGCTATTCAATCTATTAGAATCGATAAAACTATAGAGGCTGTTAATCCATCTACAGATTTTATTGAATTAACTTCAGCTAATTCTGAGGTAGCTAATACCTTAAAAATTTCTTGTTACGACTGTCATTCCAATCAACCAACATATCCTTGGTATACTAATATTGCTCCTGTGTCTTGGTGGATAAAACATCATATTAATGAAGGAAGCCATCATTTAAATTTTTCGATTTGGGGAACGTATAAAGAAAAACGAAAGAATCATAAATTAGATGAATGTGTTGAAATGGTGGAAGAAGGAGAAATGCCAATGAGTTCTTATACATTAATGCATAGTGAGGCTAAATTAACGGATGCACAAAAACTTCAATTAGTAGAATTTTTTAAGTCTCAAAAAACAATTATGGCAGAGCCATCTGAGGAAGAACACCACTAAAAATCTAACACTAGTATTTCATCTCGTCTGTTTTGTTCTTGCTCATCAACATTTGCTTTTAGTAATTTGGGCACAATCCCATAACGTGGGGAAAATCGTAATTTTAGATTTTTAAATAAACTCAGACAAGTGGATTACAAAGAATTTGCAAAAAGTATATTACCGAAAAATCTGTTAGATTACTTCGAGATTACATCGGTAAAAATAATTCCAGAAAAAGGAAAAGAGGACGAATATTATATAATAACCCTTGAAGAAAACAATACAGTACCAAGTGGACATAATATAGATGAATATGAATCGAAAGGATTTTATAAAGCTCGATTAATTCAAGACTTTCCATTACGAGGCAGGGCTGTATATTTAGAAATTCACAGGAGACGATGGCGTCATAAACTAAGCAAACAAAATATTCATAGAGATTTTACAATGATAGCAGAGGGGACTAAATTTACCCAAGAGCTGTCTGATTTTTTAAAACAAGCGCATTGATACTAGAGAGGATGCTATAAGCACCGTTGCATATTACCACAAGGTTTCCCGAAAAAAACTATATCGTTCTTATAAATATAAAACAAGTGGATATCAAACTTGGGAACAAAAAAACCACGCCAAAGAATATTTAATTTATCCTCAAAACATTAGCCCTCATATAAGCATTGATGAGGTAAGTTTATCAAACGGAGAATTGTATACGTTTGTAACATCTAAAGCAGGTAAGGGTAAAAAGAAAACTATAATTGCTATGATTGCCAGTACCAGTGCATCTAAAATTATAGAAGTTCTCGAAAAAATCCCCTTATCCAAACGACTAGAAGTAAAAGAAATAACCCTTGATATGGCTCGTAATATGGAGTTTTCGGCCCGCATGAGTTTTCCAGATGCAAGCTTAGTTACCGATAGATTTCATGTTGTAAAGTTGGTATTAGAAGCGTTACAACATCTTCGTATCAACTATAGATGGGAGGCTATTGAGAAAGAAAACGAAGAAATAAAAAAGGCAAGGGCTAATGGAGAAAAACATAATCAAGAGGTATTAGCAAATGGCGACATGTTAAAGCAATTGTTAACACGAGGCAGGTATTTATTGTTTAACCGAAATGCCGATTGGACAAGTTCACAGCAAGAAAGAGCTGACATTTTATTTGAAAAATACCCGGTGTTAAAAAGAGCACATGAACTTGCCACTCAATTTAGAAACATATACGAAAATCACAACATTAACAATGCCAAAAGACAATTTATAGATTGGATTAACGATATTAAGAACAGTAATATTAAAGAATTTAATACAGCAGCCAAATCAATCGAATATCATTTAGATACTATATTAAACTTCTTTATTAATAGGAATACAAATGCAAACGCTGAATCTTTTAATTCCAAAATAAAATTATTTAGAGCAAACCAAAAAGGCGTAAGAGATGTTACTTTTTTCCTTTTTAGGCTAGAAAAATTATTTGCTTAAACTTGCAAGCTCCCCACGTTATGAGACTGCACCTTTATTTGAATAGTATTTCGTGATCTCCCTTGCCATGAAGTTCTATTCGTTTTTCATCAATGCCCTGAACTTAGTTTTATTAATTATAAATGGCAAAATGGTTTATCCATTTTATCATTTTTAAAATTTACTATTTTGAAAAATGGATAGAGCATGTTCTTATTTTAAAGTTTTAAATAATCTTTTCTGCAGATTTTAACATAGGACGCACCTTGTTACTTAAAAGTTACAGCCAACTAAAAAATAATTGAATAAAATGAAAATACTCTTTTTTTTATAGGCAAAGAAATACCGTTTACTTGCTATTTATCCAGGTTACAATATCCGTTATAACCTGAAATTCAACATTGCCTTGCTTGTCATATTCAGCTGGAGTAGCTTTTCCTTCACCCTTCATAAATAAATGGTTTAGGTTTGGATATGAGATAAACTGGTTTTTAGTTTTATCTCCTAAGGCTTGCTTCCATAAATTAAAATCAGTCATGGTTACTTGGTAGTCTCTTTCTCCTTGAAGCACTAAAATTGGTTGCTTTATTTTTTTAGCAACTTGTATTTGATTATATTTTACGATGGATTGCCAATAAAAAGATTCTTGGTTTAATAGCAAATCTTCAGCTTTGGCTGTTTTTAAAGCCTTTGGATCCTTAACCGTTTTTAGTTTGGTAGAATAGTCTAGTAGTTCTTTTCTTTCATGAGCATCTAAGCTATCAAGGCCGAAAATATAATTGTATTGCTCTAACACAACATCTTCTAATGGGCGAGCATTTCCTGCTAATAGCACAATGCCATTAATTTGTTTTGATTTACTCGCAATTAGTGGAGCGCACATGGCACCTAAGCTATGTCCAGCAATAAATATTTTAGAATCTTTAAAATTTGGATTGTTTTTTATGGTTGTAACTGCTGTTAAAGCATCTTCAATTACTTCTGCATTCAAATCAACCTCTTTCATGTCTTTGCCATAAACCAAAGTACGTTTATCGTATCTATAGCTAGCAATACCATTAGACACTAAGCCAACGGCTAAATCTTTTAATGCTTTGTTTGGCCCTATTGTTTCATCTTTATCATTAGGGCCAGAACCAGCTAATAAAATAACAACTGGAGGATTTTTAACAGTATTAGGAACACATAATGCGCCTGGAAGCGACATGGTTCCTGTTTTTACAGCAATTTTGGTTTCGTAGTATTTATTTTGTTGAGCGTATTCTGGAGTTGCGTAAGCCGTTTTATTTTTAGGAGGTACAAAAATACATCCCGATAATTTTTTTGTTTTCAACAAAACTAAATTGCAAATCCATTTTTGTTTTTTCAAATATACATCTTACAGCAACCACATCAATAGAATCTTTCTTCATTGATTCAACGGTTGTATAGCCTTTGTATTCGCCCATGTATCTTGGAATACTGCCCCACATTTTTTCTAACATGGCAGCATTAAATTTATTAGCCATACTTGTGTCAAACATTGAGTAGCAACTGTCAAATTGCTGACGCTCTAATTTCTTTATAAAAGCAATAGATAGCTCTTCGTTAGTTTGAGCGAATAAATTTATTCCAATAAAAAATGAAAGAAGAATAGTAAAAGTGAATTTCATAGTGGGTATAATATGTAACTAATGTAAAGTAAGTTTAAAGAATATTTTATGTTTATTTTTTTCTCACTATCATCAAGCCATCCCTAATTGGTAATAAAATATTTTCCACTCTTGAGTCTTGTTGCACAAATTGATTGAATTGATGTAAAGCAAGAGTTTCTCTGTCCATATCTTTTTCAGACATAGTGATTTTACCACTCCATAAAACATTATCGGCTATAATTAATCCGCCAGATTTTATTTTATCAATCATTAAATAATAGTACGCTAAATAATTTTTCTTGTCGGCATCAATAAAAACTAAGTCTATCGGTTCTTTAATTGTTTTCACAAACTCTCTCGCATCTGCTAAAACCAATTCTATTTGATCGGCATATTGTGTTTTGGCAATAAATAATTTTGCAAAAGAAGATGCTTCTTCGTTCACATCAATACTAATTAACTTACCTTCTGGGTGCAAGCCTTCTGCTAAGCATAGAGCAGAGTAGCCTGTGTATGTGCCAATTTCTAAAATAAATTTTGGTTGTTGTAATTTAGAAATAAAGCTTAAAAAACGCCCTTGTAAATGGCCACTCAGCATTCGTGGAGAAACTACTTTTAAATGTGTTTCTCTATTTAACTGTGCTAATATTTCTGATTCTGGAGAGGTATTATTTTCGCAGTAATCGCTAAGAATTTTGCTGATAAATTCCATTTATTTTAGTTTAGTAGCAAATAACGTAAAAAAATTGCCACGATAAAAAAAAGATATAAAAATTGAGCTTACAAATACACAGAGTACAATGAACGTTTCAAGATGATTTTATCACATTTTAGGGGCTTGCAAAATACAGCAGGATTACAACATGCGATAAGAACATCCTGAATTAATTCGTTTGCCTATATTAAGCTGTATGTATGTTTCTTCGGATTACTAGCACAAAAAAACGCCTTCTAATTTTAGAAGGCGTTTTTTGTTAGAATACTAAAATTATTTTTTAGGCATTTTATCTTTTGGTATTAAATACACAACAGATAAATCCATATAGTTCATTGCGTTTTCAGGGAAATTACGAACGTTTAACTGCTCTAAACGGAAGTTTTCGTTATAAAATATTGGCATAAATGGAGCTTCATCTAAAATTATTTGTTCTGCCTTAGTTAATAATGCATAACGTTTTGCTTTATCTAACTCCATAAATGATGCTGCAAATAATGAATCAAAACGTGCATTTTTAAATCTGAAATGGTTGATAAAAGATTTTTCTGAAGCATTTGCAGGAACGTGTTTACCGTAGAAAATCGTTAAGAATGTTTCTGGATCTGGATAATCAGCAATCCAAGCAAAACGGAAAAAATCTACTTTACCTGATTGTACTTGCTCTATATGCTCTGCAAAAGGAACTGTATTTATATTTACATCTACATTTAAATTTTCCTTCAACATTGTTTGTACAACTTCAGCAATTAAAATATTATTCCCTCCTCCACTATTAATTTGTAATGTTACTTTTGGAAAACCTTTTCCATCAGCATAACCCGCTTTTTTAAGATATTCTTTTGCTTTAGCTACGTCTAATGTATATCCTTTTAAATCTTTAAAGTTATAACCATCTTTTTCAAATGCTTTAACGTAAGGCACAATGCCATAATCTCCATAACTTCCTTCACCTTGTAATGTAAAATCTGCTATTTTATGTCTGTCAATTGCATAGTTAAATGCCAAGCGTACCTCTTTTTTGTTAAATGCAGGGCTAGTACAGTTAAACCCTAAATAATTTGTATTAAACGCTGGTGTGTTTAAAATTTGAAATTCAGTTTTACGCTCTTTAGCATGTTCTAAATCGCCTAAAATTTCTGGCACAATCTCTACTGGCAAACGATATACCATGTCCAAGTTACCTGATTTAAATTCTAAAATCTCAGCTTTTTTCTCACGAATAAACGTATATTTCAATCCATCTAAATATGGCAATTTGTTTCCATACTCATCGTATGCGTAGTAATTAGGATTCTTTTTCATGATTAATACTTCTCCTTCTTTCACTGTTTCTAATTGAAACGGACCAGTACCAACTGGATGAGTACGGATATCTAACGCGTATTTATCTAAAGCTTCTTTTGGATAAATCCAACACCCAGGCATTGCTAATATATTTAAGAATCCAGCATATGGAGCTTTTAAAGAAATAGTTAAAGTTGTATCATTAACAATTTTAATCCCAGAAACGCCTAAGCTTTTTCCTGTTTTTGAAGCAGCAAAAGACTCATTAGCACCAATAACATGATCCTTAAAAGTTACATCAAATTGAGCGTTGTTAGGATCAGCCGTACATAATTTGTCAAAACAAAATTTAATATCACTTGCTTTTAATTCTCTACCATTTCCATCAGCAAAACAAGCATCTGGATGAAACATAACCCCTTGACGGATATAGAAAGTCCATTCTGTTAGATTTTCACTAATTTCCCAAGAACGAGCAATAGCCGGTTTTATAGATAAATCGTTTTGGTTGAACTTCACCAAGCCCTCAAATAATTGAGTGCCAATATGAAAACCTACGACTTCATTAACAGCAATTGGGTTTAAGCTTTTAAAAGCTTCAACTTCATTCAAGCGCATCACGCCGCCCAAATACACGCCGCCCTTGCCTTCAATGCCTTCGTGGCTATCTTTTGTGTCGTCTGAACATGAAACTAAGCTAAGTGTTAACACGCTAGCTACTAGTGGAATAAATATTTTTTTCATACCTAAGTACATAAGTTTTTATGCAATCACAAATATAACCTAAATAACTAAAATAACTAAAAAAATCCTCAAATTTGTTAAAATTCCATTTCCAACAAAACTGGACAGTGATCACTATGCATCGCATCTGGCAAAATCACTGCTCTTTTTAAATGTTTATCTAAGTGATTAGCCACTAAATTATAGTCAATTCGCCAACCCAAATTCTTCCCTCTCGATCCTGCTCTATAGCTCCACCAGCTATATTGATGGGGCTCTTGGTTAAAATATCTGAACGAATCTATAAAACCAGACTGAATAAACTGTTCCATCCATTCTCTCTCTTCGGGCAAAAATCCTGATGTATTTGCATTTGATTTGGGATTATGAATATCTATTGGTTTGTGGCAAATATTATAATCTCCACATAAAATCAAATTAGGGATTTTTGCTTTTAAATCGTTGATATAGGTCTGAAAATCGGCTAACCATTGCATTTTAAATGCCTGACGATCATCGCCACTACTGCCACTTGGATGATAAACACTCATCACCGAGCATTCTTGGAAATCTAAACGAATGACGCGTCCTTCAAAATCATATTTCTCTATGCCACAACCATACTCTACATGTTTTGGCTTTAGTTTAGAGAAAATAGCCACTCCGCTATATCCTTTTTTTTGCGCCGAATACCAATATAAATGGTAACCTAAAGCTTCAAAAGCTTGCACATCCACTTGGTCGGGAGTTGCTTTAGTTTCTTGTAAACACAATACATCTGGGCTTGCAGCCTTTACCCAATCTACTAAACCTTTTGTCATAGCTGCACGAATGCCGTTTACATTGTATGTTATTATTCTCATCTAAAATCAATTTAAGGTTTAAAAATACAATTTCTATATTTATAAACCGTTATACATATCGTGAGTTTTAGGTTATTTTTTATAGTAGTGTTTTTGTATGGATGTTTTATTCAGACACAAGCCCAAACGAACCTAAAACAAAAATATTATTTTGTAAAATCTGATACACTTTATTTAGATACTTTAAGTTTGATACCAGGCACAGTATCTATTACTTCAAAAAACAATCCTTTAGATAGCTCAAGCTATAAAATCAATTATCCCTTAAAAGCTATTATTTTTAAAGTAAAGCCTAGCGACCCGATTTTTGTGAGTTATAAAAGCTTTCCGTATAATTTCGAAAAACCTTACTATCATCAAAGCACATCACTTCTTACTAAAGATTTATCATTACCTTTAAATCCAATGACTTTAGCTTTTTCTGGCTCAGCAGTTCCTAATGAAACATTTGTATCAGACGGATTAAATAAAAACGGAAGTATCAGCAGAGGCATTAGTTTTGGTAATAATCAGGATGTAGTAGTTAATTCTAGTTTAAATTTACAAGTCAGTGGTAAATTAACTCAAGAAGTAGATTTATTATTAGCTGCCACTGATGATAACATACCTTTTCAAGCGGATGGAACAACTGCGCAATTACAAGAATTTGATAAAGTATTTGTGCAATTATCAAACAAAAACTCCAAATTAATTGTAGGAGATTTTCAGCTGCAGCGCCCTAACAGTTATTTCATGAATTTTTACAAACGTTCGCAAGGAGCTTATTTATCTAATAACTATTTTGATACTATTAATAAAAAACAAGTGGTTTTTAAAACACAGGTAAGCGGCGCTGTGAGTAAAGGAAAATTTGCTCGTAATGTCATACAAGGTGTAGAAAATAATCAAGGTCCTTATAGATTACGCGGAGCTGACAACGAACAATTTATTATTGTGTTATCTGGAACCGAACGTATTTATATTGATGGGAAATTATTGCAACGCGGACAAGAAAATGATTATATCATTGACTATAACACTTCTGAATTAACTTTTACAGCTAAACAAATCATTACAAAAGACAAGCGTATTATTGCTGAGTTTCAATATGCCGAAAGAAATTATGCGCGCTCACTTTACTTTTTTAGTGAAGAAATAGAGGCAGAAAAATTGAAAGTGAGACTTAATTTTTTTGGCGAACAAGACAATAAAAACAAAACTCTACAACAATCACTTACAGAATCTCAAAAGTTAACCATGTTTAACATTGGCGACACCTTAAGTAAAGCCATAACAAGCGGTGCTGAACTAGGAACATTTAATACAACAGATATTTTTTATTGGAAAAAGGATACCACAGTTTCTTCGGTAACATATAATGGAATTTTTGTTTATTCAACCAATGCCGATAGTGCTAAATACAGAGTAAAATATAGTTATGTGGGAGAAAACAATGGCTACTATCTTCAGGTGTCAACTACTGCCAATGGAAAAGTATATAAATGGGTGGCGCCAGTTGGAGGTGTTTTACAGGGGAATTATGAGCCCATTATTCCATTGGTGACCCCTAAGAAAAAACAAATGTTTACTACTGGTATTAACTATCAATTTACCAAAAATCATATCCTTGATATTGAGGGAGTGTATACAAAAAATGACATTAATACTTTTAGTGGTTATGATTCGGATAATGATGACGGTTATGGTATTAAAATAAACAGTAATAATCAAAACATTATTAAAAAAGATTCTACAGATAAACAATCCTTAAATGCTGTTTATAATTTAGGTTATGAGTACGTGCAACAATACTTTAACCCTATAGAAAGATACCGAGCTATTGAGTTTGAACGTGACTGGAACAGGCCAATTAACGCCCCGATTAATTCTGATCAACATGTTGGTTTTGCTCAAGTAGGAATTCAAAAAAACGAAAAATTAAAATTACTATATGGTATCAATTTTTTTGATGAGGGGGTCTTTTACAAAGGATTAAAACACAGCATTACTAGTTTATATAATACTAAAACAAACACCACAACTTACAATGGTTCTTATTTAACTAGTAATTATAATTCGCAGTTAAGTGCTTTTTATAGGCATAAAGCCTCTTTCTCTCAGTCTATTTGGAAATTAAAATTGAATTATTTGGATGAATTTGAACAAAATTTATTCAGAAAAACAACGTCTGATAGTTTACTATCGCGAAGCTATCAGTTTTATGAGTGGGAAGGAAACATTACCAATAAAGACTCAACTGGTAATTTATATAAACTATTTTACCGAGAGCGAAGAGATAAACAAGCTTATGGTTCTGTTTTAAAAGACTCGACATTAGCAAAAAATACGGGCTTTTCGGTGAATGTAAATAGTATTAGAAACCATCCTTTCTCTGTGATATTTACATATAGAGAACTACAGCTCAAAAGAGATTCGATGACGATAAAGCCCGATAATACATTATTAAGTAGAATTGAATACTCGCCTAGATTAATGAAAGGATTTATCACTTCCAGTATATTTTACGAAACAGGCTATGGTTTAGAAAACAAAAAAGAATATTACTATTTATTAGTTGCCGCAGGTCAAGGAACTTATGCTTGGAAAGATTATAACGACAATGGAATAAAGGAATTAAATGAATTTGAAATTGCTCAATTTTCAGATCAGGCATTATACATTAGAGTATATACACCAACCAACCAATATGTAAAAGTATTACACGATCAATTTA
This sequence comes from Flavobacteriales bacterium, assembly GCA_040376995.1. Taxonomy (GTDB): domain Bacteria; phylum Bacteroidota; class Bacteroidia; order B-17B0; family Aurantibacillaceae; genus UBA4416. Next base: position 43,150 of record JBEIPP010000001.1, on the reverse strand, counting down.
GTTTTTCTTTAAATCTTCGCCCTTTTGTTTTCTTAAAAGATAGTTCTGGTAAAGCCATGAAATTTATTAGTCGTTTTGCCTCTCAATCAGCTTATCGCGTTGATAAAAAAACAAATGATAATGGAGCGCTATTTACATTTAACCCCGTAAATATAAATCTTAATGATTCCTTACTTACTGCTTTAAACTATTCGTTGCGACAAAGTATTTTCTTTAATCAAAGCGCCGCCGTTTTTGGAACGGACTACACCTATCAAAGTAATTTAAGTAAACAATTACTCACTAATGGTTACGAAACGCGCGAAAACACAACACATGAATGGAGATGGAGATGGAATGTAACAAAATCATGGAGTTTAAACAGCATCAATGTGTTTGGTATTAAATCTAATGAGTCTGCTTTTTTAACGACTCGTAACTATAAAATTGAAGCGTATGATTTAGAACAAAAGTTAAGCTATCAACCTAATACAGCGTTTAGAATTAGTGTTTTATACAAACATAACAAAAAACAAAATATTATTATTGAAGGTTTTCAAAAAGCTGAGCTAAACGATTTGGGATTAGAGTTAAAATTTAATCAATTAGAAAAAGGTAGTTTAACTGGTAAAGCTGATTTCATTAATATCACATACAATGATGCCCTCAATCAAAACACGCCTGTGGCTTATGAAATGTTGAATGCTTTAAAAACAGGATATAACTATACTTGGGAATTAAGCTATCAAAGAAATTTATCTAATAATATTCAAGTGAGTATTAATTATAGCGGACGAAAATCTCCAGATAGCAAAATCGTAAATATTGGTGGCGCTCAAGTAAGGGCATTTTTTTAAGTTTAGTATATTTGCAATATGTTTACAGGAATTATAGAAGGTCTCTCAAAAGTAGAAGTTATTGAAAAAGAAAACAGCAATGTGCATTTTACATTTAGTTGTGCTTTTACTCATGAATTGAAAATAGACCAAAGTGTGGCGCACAATGGCGTATGCTTAACGGTTATTAAAATAAACGGGAATCAATACACGGTTACAGCCATTGACGAAACGCTACAAAAAACCAATTTAGGCACTTTAAAAGTAGGTGATTATGTAAACTTAGAACGTTGCATGCCTGCTAATGGACGATTTGATGGGCATATTGTTCAAGGTCATGTTGACCAAACAGGTATTGTTTCTTCCATTTTTGATAATCAAGGGAGTTGGACTTACACCATAAAATACAATAGTCAATTAGGAAACGTTACTGTAGAAAAAGGAAGTATTACCATCAACGGCACAAGCTTAACAGTAGTCGATTCAAAAGATGATTCGTTTTCAGTTTGCATTATTCCTTATACTTTTGAAAACACTGTATTTAAACATTTAAAAGTAAACGATGTTGTTAATTTAGAATTTGACATTGTAGGTAAATACGTTGCTCGATTACTTAAAAAATAAACCATGCAACAAAAAGTAGATTTTTTAATTATAGGTAGCGGCATTGCTGGTTTAAGTTACGCGCTTAAAGTAGCCGAGCACGGCACTGTATATATTGTTACTAAAAGTAACGAAGACGAATCCAATACAAAATATGCACAAGGTGGCATAGCGGCAGTGTGGCACGATAAAGATTCTATTGAAAAGCATATACAAGATACATTAATTGCAGGAGCAGGATTATGTGACGAAGAAGCTGTAAGAGTAGTTGTTACAGAAGGGACCGAAAGAGTGCGAGAACTCATTGAATTAGGCGCCAATTTTGATAAAAACAAGGAAGGTTTCTATGATTTAGCCAAAGAAGGTGGGCATTCTGAACATCGAATTTTACATTATAAAGATATTACAGGCTACGAAATTGAACGCGCATTAATTGCGCAAATTCGAAAACATAAAAACATTACTGTACTTGATCATCACTATGCTATTGATATTATTACACAACATCATTTAGGTGAAGTAGTAACTTCTCAATCAAAAGATGTAAAATGTTTTGGGGCCTATATTTTAAATACAAAAACACAAAAAATAGACACCGTTCTTTCTAAAATTACCATGATGGCAACAGGTGGTGCAGGCCATGTGTATGCTACTACTACCAACCCAACTATTGCAACAGGTGATGGAATTGCCATGGTTTATAGGGCAAAAGGACGAGTGAAGGATATGGAATTTGTTCAATTTCACCCTACCTCATTATATAATCCTTTAGAACACCCTAGCTTTTTAATTACCGAAGCTATTCGTGGATTTGGAGCGATTTTAAAAACAACTGATGGGAAAGAATTCATGCAAAAATATGACGAACGCTTATCCTTAGCGCCACGAGATATTGTTGCTAGAGCTATTGACAATGAATTAAAGACCAGAGGAGAAGATTTTGTTTATTTAGATTGCAGACACATTGATAGAAAAGCCTTTATTGAACATTTTCCAAATATTTACGAAAAATGTATGAAATTGGGGATTGATCCTTTTGTAAAAATGATTCCGGTAGTTCCTGCCATGCATTATTTATGTGGAGGTATTTTAGTAAATAAAGAAGGTCAGTCAACTATCGAAAATTTATTTGCCGTAGGTGAGTGCGCTTGTACAGGCTTACATGGTGCTAATCGTTTAGCTAGTAATTCTTTGTTAGAAGCTGTTGTTTTTGCTCACAGAGCTGCCAAAAAGGGCTTAGAAAATCTTCCAAAACTTGTTTTTACTGAAGAAATTCCAAATTGGGATGCGGAGGGAACTGAACATGCCGAAGAAATGATTTTAATCACCCAATCTCAACGCGAAGTACAGCAAATTATGAGCAACTACGTGGGTATCGTTCGTTCTGAATTACGCTTAAAACGTGCCTTTGACCGTTTAGAGATTTTATATAAAGAAAACGAAGCTCTTTACGAAAAAACAACCGTTACCCAAAAGTTATGTGAATTGCGGAACTTAATTTGTATTGGGTATCTTATTATTAAACATGCCATACAACGTAAAGAGTCTGTAGGCTTACACTATATGGTAAACTATAAAAAATAATGTCGGTTCGATTACACAATGTCGTTTAGTTAAGAAAACATTCCGCTCCTACGGAGCTTTAAAACTAGCTAATGTGATATTATTACAAACATATAGCCTCTCTGAGGCGTTAGATTTGCTCCATTAGGAGCATTATGTTTATAATAACAAAAGCATACCATAATACTAGCTCCTTAGGAGCGAAATGTAAGTATATCAAGCTTCTCCAAACCTCATTGTTTAAACAAATTAGAAATGTTCAGGTTTGACTCCATAGTTTTTCAACTAGGCTTTCATGTTATAATTACAAAGCTCTTTTTACTGTAAAACCATTTTTTCTGACAAATTTTTTCGTGTAATAAAATATTTTATTACATTTGTAGCCCAAAATGGTAGATGTAGCTCAGTTGGTTAGAGCATCGGTTTGTGGTACCGAGGGTCGAGGGTTCGAGCCCCTTCATTTACCCCTCTTAAAGACTGTCTGAAAAGGCGGTCTTTTTTATTTAAAACCGTTTCAACTGATTTCCTTCAAAAGTCCATTCGGGTGTTTGAACTTCAGAAGCGGTTTCTACTAAATCATACCAAGGCGAAATAGAAGATTTGCTTACATTAATTAATATATGAATGTCTTGCGCAGGCATATAGCTTTGGGCAATCATAAATACTTTTTTGTTGGTTTTAGGATTCTTAGCCATATCCACCACAATAACAGCGTGACCAGGAGATCCTCCTTTTATAAACACATCTCCAATTTGCATTTGAGACAAAGTAATTTGTTTTAATTCTTTTGTTAAAGAAGCAGTGCCTGCATACATAAAAACAACATTTAAATACTCTCTAAACGATTGGTATGATTCGCATTCTTTAGTGGTTTTTATCCAACTTACATTATTACCTTTTACAGCAATGTGATAACCATTTCTCCACTTACTATAATCCGCTTTAAACCCAGAAGTAAAGTTAAAATGCAAAGCGTCAAACTGTTTGGTTTTATATAAATATTCGGCACGTAAACGCATCACAGCATCAGCACACTGTTGTAAATCTTTATTCCCCACATCATAACTCAAAACAGCGGCTGCTACTTTATTTGATTTTTCTTCTCCATTATAATAATGTACTAAAGTGCCATGTGGTTTTAATGAGGTATTTTGTAAAAATTCAGCAAATGAATTTTTATCTGATTTTATTCTCGTGTAATTTGTAGGTGGAGAAAATCGCTCTGCAATCGTTGTTCCCGAAGGAATAACTAAAGTTGAAGGCTGTTGTTTACTAAAAGTAAATAAACAAACTAAACATATCGCGCAGGTTAATATACCAAGCTTAAAATATGTCTTACTTAACTTTATAATTCTTAAAAATATAAATCGTCTGTTTTTAAACGTAAATATCTACTAACAGAAAGTGCTGCACTTAATCCAGAAATTAAAACTCCCAAGGCTACAATACCAGCAAATAGTGCTGCCAATAAATTAGGGTCTTGTAACTGTAACAAATCAGGAATATAATTTGTACTTAATACTAAAAAACCTGCTAATAAAAACCCCGCTAATAAGCCTGCGATAACTCCTTGACGAACACCTTTTAAAATAAACGGCATACGAATAAAGCCTTGAGTAGCGCCTACCAAATACATAGTTCTAATTAAAAAACGTTTCGCGTAAATTGACAAACGAATGGTATTATTAATTAATGCAATAGCTACAACTAATAACAAACCGCTAAAGATTAAAATATACAAACTAATCACTTTAGCATTATCATTTACTTGCTTAATCATGTCTTTATGATAGATGACTTCTTTCACAAAATGTTTTTGCATGATTTGTTTTTCAAAACTGGATAAACTATCAATGTTCGCATAATCCGAATTTAACTTTACATCTAAGGATGATAACAAAGGATTATATCCTAAAAACGTGATAAAATCTTCTCCTAAATCTTTTTGTAATTTCTTAGCTGCTTCGTCTTTACTAATATAATCAACCTGTTTAGTAAATGCCGACGAACTAATTTCTTGTTTTAAAATATCTAATTCGGCAGTTGTTGTTGTATCTTTTAATACGACTTGAAAACCAACATTTTCTTTAATATGATTAGATAATTTTTTAGCATTGATTACAACTAAGCCTAATAAGCCTAGCATAAATAAAACTAATGCCAAACTAATGACAACAGTAACCGAAGATGTTTTTAATTTTTGAGTAGCAGTTCTATTCGACACGTTTACTAATTTTAATATCTACTAAATTAAGCAGGATATAAAAACGCAATCGAAATATAAAAATGAATAATTAACAGATGAATGTTTGTTAGATGGAGCCTTACAACAATAAATCGGGGCGACGAATGCGTGTTCTTTCTATAGATTGCTCGTGCCTCCACTCTTCCACTTTTTTAGTGTTTCCACTCGTTAAAATATCAGGCACCTTCCATCCATTATAATCAGCCGGACGAGTATAAACTGGTGGCGACAATAAATTATCTTGAAAAGAATCTGACAAAGCAGATGTTTCATCATTTAAAACGCCTGGAATTAAACGAATAATGCCATCACATAAAACAGCTGCTGGCAACTCTCCCCCACTTAATACATAATCTCCAATAGAAATTTCCTTAGTGATAAAATGCTCTCTAATGCGTTCATCAATGCCTTTGTAATGGCCACATAATATCATAATGTTATTAAGTGTTGAGAGATGATTACAAGTATTTTGTTTTAGAGTTTCTCCGTCAGGAGTCATGTAAATTATCTCGTCGTAAGTACGTTGTTTTTTTAAATCATTGATGCAATTCGCAATAGGTTCAATCATCATCACCATTCCTGCACCACCACCAAATGCATAATCATCCACTTTTCGGTGAGGTTCAATCCCATATTCTCTTAAGTCAACCACATTAACAGTTACCAAACCCTTTTGGGCAGCACGTTTTAAAATGCTATGACTAAATGGACTTTCTAATAAAGGCGGATGAACCGTAATAATATCAATATGCATATATTATTTTTTCTCTAATCTTCCCCAAACCCCCAATGGTAATTTAACGCCACTCTTTGCGTTTAAATATAATTCGCCAATACTTAAAATAGATTTATGTTTAGCTGCAAATGGTTGTAATAAATTTTCTGGTACTAATGCCGAAAACCCTAAGGAATAGGCATTTAAAATTAACAAGTGTTGTTTAGGATCAACAATTTCTAATACACTATCAATCATTTCTAAAATATTATCTTCGAGTTTCCACTTCTCGCCATTTGGTCCGTGACCAAATGCTGGAGGATCTAAAATAATACCTTGGTATAAATTTCCTCGGCGTTGTTCCTTCTTTACAAATTTCAGAGCATCATCAATCATCCAACGAATATTATCTAGGTTTGATTTTTGCATATTTTCATTTGCCCAATTTACCACTTGTTTAATACTATCCACATGTGTTACATCAGCACCCGCGGCCCTGGCAGCAATACTAGCGCCACCCGTGTAAGCAAATAAATTTAAGAATTTTGGCTTTTCTAAATCTACCAAATAATCATATATCACATCCCAATTACAAGCTTGTTCTGGAAATACACCAACATGCTTAAATGATGTTAAACCTAAACGCAAGGTGATTTCTGTTTTACCTAATGGATAATTAATCGTCCATTGATCTGGCATCTTTTTCAAGGCTTTCCATTCTCCGCTGGAGCTACTTTTAGGCACAAATTTTACATGCGCTTGTTTTTCCCATTCACTATAAGAATAGCGTTTCTTCCAAACAGCTTGTGGTTCAGGACGAATGGTAATGTATTTACCAAAGCGTTCTAATTTTTCAAAATCACCACAATCTATTAATTCGTAGTCTTGCCAATGTGTTGGAGTAAGTAATTGCATGTTGTGAAATTACGAATTACGAATTACGAATTACGAATTTACCCAATAAGTAGTAAAAAGATGGTTGTTAATAAATGGGTTTAGGAATGAAAATGAACCCAAGCTAAAACATCTATCTTAGGTAATTATTAAAACTATTTTATGCAAAAATTACAATCATCTTTTGTAGCGCTAATAAGTGTATTTTTCTTTTGGGGTTTTGTGGCAGCTAGTAATGGGATTTTAATTCCATTATTTAAAGAAAAATTTACTTTAACTCAATTTCAATCTCAATTAGTTGATTTAGCTTTTTACGCAGCCTACGCTGTTGGTTCAATTATTTATTTTTTTACTTCACGTTCTATTGGTGATCCAATTAATAAAATTGGTTATAAAAAAGCATTGATACTAGGTTTATTAATTTCTGGAGTTGGTTCTTTATTTTTTATTCCAGCAGCAAGTTTAAATTCTTATCCCTTACTGTTATGCGCATTATTCGTCATTGGTTTAGGTTTTGCTTTACAACAAATTGTAGCCAATCCATTTGTCATAAATTTTGGGGCTAAAGAAACAGGTGCTCAACGTTTAAGCTTAGCAGGAGGAATCAATTCTTTCGGAACAACCATTGGTCCTGTTTTATTAAGTTACGCTTTATTTGGAAACATTAGTGCTCCTGCAGCAGCAGATAGTAGCATAGAGGCTGTAAAAGTTCCAGCTTTAATTTTATTTGCTTTATTTATATTATGCGCCAGTATCTTATGGTTTTCTAAATTACCTGAAGTAACTAATTCCGAAAAACTAGATAAAGATTTAGGAGCTTTAAAATATCCACAATTAACCTTAGGGATGATTGCCATCTTTGTGTATGTTGGTGTAGAAGTAACTATACAAAGTAATATGGGAGCACTTTTAGCAATGCCCGAAATTAAAGGAATTGATCATACAAAAATTTCACATTTTATTTCTCTGTACTGGGGCAGTTTAATGATTGGGCGTTGGACAGGTGCATTAGCGGTTTTTAATTTTAGTAAAAAAGTAAAAATTATCATGCAATTTATTACGCCTTTTATTGCATTTGGTGTTATTTACGGTGTAAATTATTTAAGAGGAAGTCATGTAGAAGATTACTTATTTTACATTCCTTACATTTTATTAGCAACATTAATCTTTATTTTTTCTGGTGATAATCCAGCTCGTACATTAATGATATTGAGTTTAACAGCATGTGCGATGATGATTATTGGTTTAGTAAGCACAGGTAATTTAGCGTTGTACTCATTTATAAGTGGTGGATTATTTTGCTCAGTGATGTGGCCATGTATTTTTGCATTAGCTATTAATGGTTTAGGAAAATATACAAATCAAGGTTCATCATTACTCATCATGATGATTTTAGGAGGCGCTATTATTCCGCCATTTCAAGGATTTTTAGTAGATATATTAAATCCACACCTATCGTATATCGTTACAGTATTTTGTTTTGCATACTTAGCATGGTATGCATTTAAAGTAACTTCCATTTTCAAAAAACAAGGTATTCAATTAGATAAGTCTAAATCAAGTGCCGCTCACTAACTAAAAAACATATTATGATAGTAACAATAAACGTAAAGCTAGTTAATTCACAATTTAATCAAGCTTATGCAGATAAAGATAACGAAGGTGAAGAAACGGAAGATAACATCAAATACCTTTGGGAAGATGAATTTGAAGTGCAAGGTAATGTTACCAATTTCAAGGTCATTAATAATACTACCTATTTATTAAATGGATTATACCCAAATGATGATGAGTTTAGCTTCGAGATTCCTGATATGACTGTTTTAGAATGCACACTAGATAATGGTTCTGTAACATTGTTGCCGTTTTCTAAAAAAGCAATTAGCAAAACCGAAAAAGTAGAAACTAAAAAAGGAATGACATTTTACGTACACTTAAAAAGTATTCGTGAAGTCGTAAATCCTATGACGGGTGTTTATATTTTAAAAGATGATTATCCTAAAGAGTTATTAGAATTGTATCATGATGAGGAAGAGTAAAATATGTACTTTATGTTAATCCTTTTATTGGAACAGGTGTCGCAGACTATGCGTTTCCGCACGCTCTTGCTTCCTTTAGAATGATATAGTTAAGTTCGTAATTATAAAGCTTACAAAAACTACACTATTAAGATAGAGAAATTATTGAACGAGTACTTTCTAGAAAGTAAGTTTAATAAAACAAATTATTATAAGGAAATCTCACCACATGTACTTTTTTCACAGTATCATACACCAATTTTTTAAAGTCAACGATATTGTCTTTATTTTTGGCGCTAATGTAAACACAAGTTTGATCGAGGTTTGTCATCCATGTTTTTTTCAATTCATCAAGGGATAAATTTTCTCTAGTAACAGGCGTTAAATCGTCCTCATCTTTTTTCACGTATTTAAACGCATCAATTTTATTAAATACTAATATCGTTTCTTTATCTCCAGCACCAATGTCAATTAAAGTTTGACGAACAACATTAATGTGATCTTCAAAATTTGGATGCGAAATATCTACCACGTGCAATAAAATATCAGCTTCGCGCACTTCATCCAAGGTGCTTTTAAAACTCTCCACTAACTGTGTAGGTAATTTTCTAATAAACCCAACCGTATCTGTTAACAGAAAAAATAAATTATCAATGGTTACTTTACGAACTGTAGTATCAAGCGTTGCAAATAATTTATTCTCAGCAAACACTTCGCTTTTGCTAATCATATTCATGATAGTTGATTTACCAACATTGGTATAACCAACCAAAGCTACACGCACAAATTCGCCACGATTTTTACGTTGCGTAGCCATTTGCTTGTCAATCACTTTTAAATCTTCTTTGAGCTGTGCAATTTTATCACGAGCAATTCGCCTATCTGTTTCAATCTCTTTTTCTCCTGCTCCACCACGCGTGCCTGTTCCACCACGTTGACGTTCTAAGTGAGTCCACATACCTGTTAAACGAGGTAATAAATATTGCAGTTGTGCTAACTGTACTTGCGTTTTGGCATGAGCCGTTTGTGCTCGTTGCGAAAATATTTCAAGAATCAAAGTCGTTCTATCTAATATTCTAGTGCCTAATTCTTTTTCTAAATTACGTTGTTGCGAAGGCGATAGTTCATCATCAAAAATTACTACCGAAATTTTATGTTCTTTAATAAAAACTTTAACCTCGTTCAGTTTTCCCTTTCCCAAAAAAGTGGCTTTATCAGGACGCTCCAATTTTTGAGTAAACACTTTTTTAGTTTCAACACCATAGGTTTCAGCCAAAAAAGCTAACTCATCTAAATATTCATAGGATACTGCTTCGTTTTGTCGCTTATTAATAACGCCAATTAAAACAGCTGTGGGCGCTTGTATTTCGGTAGAATGAAGATCTGCTTTCAATAGTACTATTTTCCTTTTAAATCGGTTTCAATATAAGAAGCCACTTCCTCAATTTGTTCAGTAGACAATGCCTCTTTATAAGCAGCCATGGTATTTTTACCTTCAGAAATTATGGTAACAATTCCAGCATGATCTAGTTGAGTACCCGATAAATCTTTAGCGCCTGCTTGTCCTAACTTACCATCAGCACCATGACATAAAGTACATTTCTGTTCGAATATTTCTTTACCAGTTAAAGCAACTGTTTTTTCTCCTGCTTTAGCATCTTTAGCTTTATGTGCTAAGCCAAAAGAAACTACGATTAAAAAAAATGATAAAGTAGCTAATACTTTGTTTTTCTTTTTATAGCCAATAACTGCTAATGGAATAGATAATACCACTAATATAATTTTAACTATCATAATAGTTGTGATAACCGGTAATTGAGTTAACAAGAAAACGCCAGTAGCTAAAAAACCAAAACTCACAATCATTTCAACAACTTTAGTCTTCTTTTTAAATTTCTCTAAAAGTTCGTCTTTGTCGCTTAATAGTAATATTGTTTTAATTAAATATATTAAAGTAAAAAGCACTACAAATAAGTAGTGAGTGTGTAACATACCTGTTGCCATAGTTTAATTTTAAATGTGTCTCAAAATTAACAATTTATCTTTAATTAAAAGCCTGAAAGTAATTTTTATACATGCCTGATAATGTTATATTTGTTTTAATTAAATATCATTATGCGTAAACTACTTTTATTATTATCATCTGTATTTATAGTATCTATTACTTTAATCGGTCAAACAACATTTCCAGTAAACGGAGCTCCCAATACCATGCATACCATTTATGCATTTACTAATTGCACCCTACATGTAGATGCTGATGTGACTATTATCAATGCTACATTATTGATACAAGATGGTAAGGTTTTACGTGTAGGGGAGAAATTAGAAACGCCAAAAGATGCCATTTCAACAGATTTAAAAGGCAAGCATATTTATCCAGGATTTGTGGATTTATATAGCGACTACGGAATGCCAGAAATAAAAAGAACTGATTTTCATGATGCTCCAAAAAAAGGCGCATATGGATGGAATCAAGCTATTAAAAGTGACTTAGAAGCACAAAAATTATTTTTACATAATCAACTAAAAGCAGATGAATTAAGAAAACAAGGCTTTACATCAGTGGTTACCTGCCAAAAAGATGGTATTGTGAGGGGAAGTGGCGCATTAGTAAACTTAACTTCAAGTAAAGAGAACGAAAGTATTATAAAAGACAGAGCTGCTGCTTTTTACTCATTAAACAAAGGTATGTCTCCACAAGATTATCCGTCTTCTTTAATGGGAGCCATTGCATTATTAAGACAAACATATTATGATGCAGAATGGTACAAAACTAATCAACCAAAAACTGAATACAATATTACATTAGAAGCCTTTAATAAATTACAAGAACTACCTTCTGTTTTTGAAGGTAATGACAAATACAATGATTTACGTGGTAAAAAAATTGCTGATGAGTTTAAAGTAAGATATATCATCAAAGGTGGCGGTAATGAATATCAAAGATTATACGACATTCAAAATACCTACTCAAAATATATTATTCCTGTAAATTATCCTGACGCGATTGATGTAGAAGATCCTTTTGATGCAGAGCAAGTGTCATTGAGTGATTTGAAACATTGGGAAATGGCTCCAGCGAATTTAGCCATTCTAGAAAAAAATTATGTGCAATTTTGCATCACGCCAGCAGATTTAAAAGATAAATCAAATTTCTTAAAAAATGTTCGAAAGGCCATTAAATACGGATTATCAGAAAAAACAGCATTGAGAGCTCTAACATATACGCCAGCTAATTTTATTGGAGTGCAAGACAAAATAGGAAGTTTAAAACAAGGCATGTATGCCAATTTCTTTATATCATCAAAACCTATTTTTGAAGAAGATGCTATTATAAACGAAACATGGAGTAATGGCGTAAAGCATGTTTACAATGATTTATCAATTCCAAATATTAGTGGCAGTTATGAATTATCATACGGTTCAACTAACAATAAATTAACTATTAACAGAGAGCAAGAAAATTATTCAGGTTCTGTGATGTTAAAAGATAGTTTAAAAGCGAAAGCAAACATTGTATTCAAAAATAATCTTTTAACGCTGAGTTTTCCATACGATTCAACATTTACACTTCGTTTATCAGGAAATTACAACGAACAAACAAAATCATTTACAGGAACTGGACAGTATAGTGATGGTAATTGGATAGATTTTAAATTAAACTATGTAAACATAACAGATACTACAAAACCTAAAGTTGCTAAACCTGCACAAAAAATTAATTATGGTAAAGTGTATTATCCATTTTGCGCATACGGCGAACCCGAGGCAGAGAGCGAAGGTTTAATAAAAGACACTTGGGGGAAATTTAAAAAACGTTACGATGCTGTATTAATTAAAAATGCCACCATTTGGACAAACGAATCGGATTCAATTTTAAAAGATCAAGATATTTATATTGTAGATGGAAAAATAGTTCGTATTGCTCCAAATATTGAAGCACAAAAAACAGTTTTTGCAAAAGTTATTGATGCAAAAGGCATGCACCTAACTCCAGGTATTATTGATGAACATTCTCATATAGCATTATTTAGTGTGAATGAAGGCGCTGATGCAAGTAGCGCAGAAGTGAGAATGGGTGATGTGATTAATCCTGACGATATTAATATTTATCGCCAATTATCAGGTGGTGTAACAACTGCTCAATTATTACATGGTTCTGCAAATCCAATTGGAGGACAAAGCTGTATCATAAAATTACGTTGGGGCAAAAATCCAGAAGAATTCAAATACGAAAAAGCTCCTGGTTTTATCAAATTTGCTTTAGGCGAAAATGTTAAGCACTCAAACGGATTAAATCCTGATTTAGAAAGATTTCCTCAAACACGAATGGGAGTAGAACAATTGTACTACGATTATTTTACAAGAGCTGCTGAGTACAAAAAACAAATGGAAGGTTTCTCTAAACTTTCTCCAAAGGAAATTGAAATAAATAAAATCACTTCTCCTCGCAGAGATTTAGATTTAGATGCCCTTGTAGAAATTTTAGATGGCAAACGTTTTATTACTTGCCATAGTTATGTACAAAGCGAAGTAAACATGTTAATGCATGTGGCAGATAGTATGAAATTTAAAGTAAATACGTTTACTCATATTTTAGAGGGCTACAAGGTGGCAGATAAAATGAAATCACATGGAGCTAATGCTTCTACTTTTGCCGATTGGTGGGCATACAAATTAGAAGTTATGGATGCTATACCATATAATGCAAGCATGCTTACAAAAGCTGGAGTAAACACCTCTATCAATTCTGATGATGCTGAAATGGGAAGGCGTTTAAATCAAGAAGCTGCAAAATCAATTAAATATGGTGGGTTATCAGAAGTACAAGCTTTAAAATTAGTGACCCTAAATCCTGCAAAAATGTTACATATTGATGATAAGGTAGGAAGTATTAAAATTGGTAAAGTAGCAGATTTAGTTCTTTGGACTGATAATCCTTTGAGTATTTATGCTAAGGTAAACACTACTATCATTGATGGACAAATTTATTACGACAAAGACGAAGACGCAAAGTTACGAGAAGATGTTAAAAAAGAACGTGCTCGTATTATTGCTAAATTAATTGCAGAGCAAAATAAAGGTGCTAAGGTTGTAAAACCTCAACTTAAAAAACAAAACTATTTCCATTGCGATAGCGAAGAAAGTGGTTTTTAAAATTTATGTTTTCTTCTGACCTTATTTATATTCAAACACAAGTTTTTGATGCTTGTAGATTCGAATATACAGAACCTATAATTGAAATAGAGAGTGCAGAGTATAGTGCATGTTATTTTAAACTTAATAATTTACACATAAGATTTAGAAAAGCAAAAATCACTCCTACTAAAGTTGGCCAATTTGTGACACTTTGGAAAAGAATTGAAAGTGGCATAATAGCCCCATTTGAAAATACAGATTCAATCGATCTTGTTCTTATCAACGTTATAAATGATAATCAGTTTGGTCAATTTGTTTTTCCAAAATCAGTATTGTGTGAGAAAGGTATATTAACGGTTAATGAAAAAGAAGGAAAACGCGGGTTTAGAGTTTATCCACCATGGGATAAAACCACAAATAAACAAGCTATCAAAACGCAAAATTGGCAATTGAATTACTTTTTGGATTTGTCAAAGTTTCAATCTGAAACTTTAGAAAAAGCAAAAAGTCTTTATAGTAGATAGTGTACTAATAAAAATTAAAAGTAACTACTAAGTCTCTATTTCCTGATTGACTATGACAGCTAATGCATGGTTGCGAGTCTTTATTAACGCTGTAAAATACATCGCCGTTGTTATATACCTCAGACCATAACCACGTGCCTTCTTTCTTATACATGAATGCATTTAAACCAGATTGCATTTCTTTCACAATGAAAGAGCCGTTAGGAAATAGCTGCCCCACTGGTATTTTTCCATTATCTGTTAAAACAGTAGCAGCTATTTTATTAAATTTCAATTTGAAAGAGGAATGCGCTCCTGTTGTTCCTGGATACAAGGCCGAAGCATCGTTTTTATAATAAATAAATGCTGATGTGTTTTTGGCACTATCTAACAAAGCCTTATCGCTGTATGCTAATAAGGGATTTTTAGCAACATCTTTTGTACATGAGTAAAACACACAAGACGTTAATGTGACTAAAAATAAGAATATCGATAATTGGTGTTTCATTTAATTAATTTAAATACTTTGCTAACCAAGTTGCTTGTAATGGTTGTTTCCAATTAGCTTCTAATTGATTAGATTGAGTAATGGTATTATCAAATATTAAAGTATTTGCATTGATTTTATTTTCTGACAATAACTGTTTTATCTGAGATGCTTTAACAACCTCAACTTGATTATTGTTATCGTAAGCCACTAATAAACGATTTAATAATTCTACTGAAAAAGCTTGTTCTAATTCTTTTACAAAGCGTAATTGCTTATCAATACTACAGCCACTTGCTCCGTATTTATCTTCATCAACTTTAAAAATTAATAAACGGTTTTGATATAAATTAAATGATGCGTCTAAGCTTACATCGTGCGCTGTCCAATCACTCACAAAAGTTTGACAACGTTTTTTAAAATCAACTAATTGTTCATTAGTTAATTTTTTACTTAAGGTATAAATCCAAATGCGTTCGTTCATAATGTTAAAGGTATATAAAATCAATGATTCTTAAAATAGTTTTTATTCTGGCAATTAATTTCAGATTTAATTTAATCTCATTCCTCCTTTGAAGGAGATGTCCGTAGGATGGAGGATGTCGAAATAAACATAAATTCAAGAGCTATAGGTTATAATAAAACAAAACATCTCCTGCCCTATGGGCACCCTCTTCAAAGAGGGAATAGGGAAATGTCCTAAATAAATTTACATTTACGGCTTGCAAAGGCACACATACGAAGCAAAATAACTCCATGCTTAAATCGAGATATGTTAGTCGTTCCGTAAGTTCTATCTCTATATTTAATTGGAATTTCAACAATTTTTAAATTTAATTTGTGTGCTCCAAATAATAAATCAAAATCTCCAAACGGATCAAACTCACCAAAGTATTTTCGGTTTTTAGTCAATTTAATATAATCTTCTCTAAACATCACTTTAGTGCCACATAAAGTGTCTTTAAAGCGTTGATCAAGCAACCAAGTAAACACCCAACTGAAAAAGTGATTACCTAAATAATTTAAAAAACGCATGGCTTCCCCTTCCATTGGATAAACCAATCGGGTTCCATTAATAAAATCACCTTTACTACCGGCTATAGCATCATAAAATTTAGGGATATCTTCAGGTGGTACAGTTAAATCTGCATCTAATATCATTAGGATGTCGCCAGTTGCAATTTTATATCCTTCTCTAACGGCGTCGGCCTTACCTTTACCTTTTTGCTGACCAATTTTTATATCATGAGTGTCTTTATACTTTTGTTGAATTTCTTGAATTTTTTCCCAAGTATCATCTGTACTATTTCCTTCAATAAAAATAATCTCAACATGCTTTCCAAATTTTGGTAAACGTGTAATGGCATTTTCAATATTACCACTTTCGTTACGCGCAGGAATAACAACGGTTGTTGAATATTTTGTTTTGTAATCTTCCGGATTACTTATTGGTAAGGGCTTTGCAAACGAATACGTATTTAAACTAAAGAATCTAAAAAACGGAAACTTAGCTAAAAACAAATTATGGAACTCGGCAATTAAAGGGATGTAAAACGGAAAAATAAATCGCTTACTATTTCTGTATACATCAAAGCCCGAAACAAATAATAAATTATTAACGTCTTTTGTGTTTAGCCAATTTTGTAGTGGTGTTTTAGTTTTTAATCCTAATACCTCTGCAAACTTTAAAACAGGCTCCCATAATGAATTATAATATTGAACTATAATCTTTGTGTTTGGATGGCAAACTTTTTGCACTTGTTCAAATACAGCTTGTATGTCTTCAACAAAACCAATTAAATTACTAATTACAATAAAATCATACTTTTCAGTTAATGTAATATTGTTAGCGTCCATTAAAATAAACTCTATGTTTTTACCGGCGTGTTTTTGCTTAGCCCAAGCTATTTGCCCTTCACTAAAATCAATTCCTGTTTTTTTGCTGCCGGCAATTCCTGCTAATAAATCTCCACATCCACATCCAACTTCTAAAACAGAACTATCTTCATGTGAAAAATAATTACAGTAATTCGTAATTTCTTTCCAATAGTAATTTGTTAAGCCACGGCCTTTTTGTTTAGACGCAATGGTGTTAAAATATTCTTTTATGTTTTGCAAAATGTAAATTTTTAATGTGTAAAGATATTATTTCTGTTTGAAAATTCAGCAATTTCCTCCTTTGAAGGAGGTGTCCGCAGGACGGAGGATGTTTATTTTATATTTCCCGTCCGACAGCTGTCGGACTACCCTCTTCAAAGAGGGAAAAGTTTAATTTATCGGCCAAACATTTTCCCATACTAAAACAAGCTTGTAATAAATAACCGCCTGTTGGCGCATCCCAATCAAGCATTTCGCCCATACAATAATGATTTGGTAGTTTTTTAAGTTCTAATTCGTCGTTCACTTCCTTTAAAGCAATGCCTCCAACCGTTGAAATGGCATCATCGATTGGCGCAAAATCTATTATTGTTAATGGAAATGTCTTTATTAGTCTACTCAATATTTCAGGTTGGTTGTACTCTTCTTTTGTGGTATAATGTTTTAATAATTGAATTTGAGTGTCTGAAAGGTTTATCTTTTTTTCCAATACATCTTTAATGGATAATTTGCCTCTGTTCTCAATCCTAGTTTTAATTTCATGTAAACTTAATTCTGGTTTAAAATCAATAAAGAGCTCTGCTTTTTGTTTTTCAATTAACTGTAATCTTATTTCTTTACTCAAGCCATAAATTCCACTACCTTCAATTCCAAAATCAGTTAAAACCGCTTCTCCTTTTTTATGCGTTTTACCGCAAGAAAATTCACAATTTTTTAAAGCTCTGCCCGAAATAAATTTTAATAATTCCTGATTCCAATTGATTTTGTAAGCACAATTCGATGGATAAAATGAATTGATTTGAATTCCTTTTTCTTCAAAGTAAGAAGTCCAATCACCAGCACTGCCAGTTACTTTCCAACTTGCGCCACCTAAAGCAAAAATGACAATATCTGATTTTATAATTTTAGTTTCACTATTATTCGAAAACAAAAGATCATTATTATTCCAGCCTTTCCATTCATGATTATAGTGAACTGAAACATTGTTTTTTTTAAGAACTGATTCAATGACATTTAATACTTCAATAGGTTTGATTCCTATAACAGGAAATACACGTTTACTGGTTCCAACGTAAGTTTCAATACCTATTGATTTTAACCAATCTCTAAAATCTGTATTTGAAAAATGGTTTAAAAAGGGCTCTATAAATTTTTTTGGATGATAACGTTCTGTAAACTGCGCTATGTTTTCGGAATGCGTTACATTAAACCCTCCTTTTCCAGCTACTAAAAATTTACGGCCTAGTGCAGCATTTTTTTCATAGATAGAAATGTTGAATTTATTGGCATCTAACGAACAAGCCAGCATCAAAGATGCTGGCCCGCCACCTATAATTGTTATGTTTTTTTTAGACATTGTTTTAAACTCTACCAGAGTTTGGAACTCTAGTAGAGTTAATATATTTTACGAAGTGAAATATTTATAAAACAATGGAATGGTTTCAATTCCTTTATAGTAATTAAATAAACCGTAATGTTCGTTTGGCGAATGTAAACCATCACTATCTAATCCAAAACCAAATAAAATACTATCCATCCCTAATTCTTTTTTAAATAAAGCAACAATAGGAATACTTCCTCCACTGCGCGTTGGCACTGGTTTTTTTCCATAGGTTTCTTCCATGGCTTTACTTGCTGCTAAAAATCCTTTTGATGTAATTGGAACTACTACCGGCTCGCCGCCATGATGCGCCGTTACTTTTACTTTTACTGATTTAGGCGCAATGCTTTCAAAATGTTTAATAAACAAATCACTAATTTCTTTTGAAGATTGATTAGGAACTAAGCGCATCGAAATTTTTGCAAATGCTTTTGAAGGCAATACTGTTTTTGCTCCTTCGCCTGTATAGCCTCCCCAAATTCCATTCACGTCTAGGGTTGGTCGAATACCAGTTCTTTCATTAGAAGAGTAGCCTTTTTCTCCTCGTTCTTCATCAATATTTAAATCTTTTTTATACTCTTCTAAATTAAAAGGTGCTTTTGCCATTTCTGCTCTTTCTCCAGCACTTAACTCTTGAACTTTATCATAAAAACCTGAGACCGTAATATGATTATTTTCATCATGACAAGAAGCAATCATCTTGCATAAAATATTAATTGGGTTAGCAACAGCTCCTCCATATACACCGCTATGTAAATCTCTGTTTGGGCCTGTAACTTCAACCTCCATATAAGCTAAACCTCTCAACCCACTATCAATACTTGGAATATCGTTAGCAATAATTGACGTGTCGGAAATTAAAATAATATCTCCTTTTAATTTTTCTTTGTTTTCAATAATCCATGGCCCTAAATTAGGCGAACCAACTTCTTCTTCCCCTTCAATCATAAACTTTACATTACAAGGCAATGTATTTGTTTTCATCATCGTTTCAAAAGCTTTCACATGCATGTACATTTGGCCTTTATCATCGCATGCACCACGAGCAAAAATGGCCCCCTCAGGATGAATCTCAGTTTTTTTAATTACTGGTTCAAACGGTGGTGAATCCCATAAATCAAGTGGATCAGCAGGTTGCACATCATAATGACCGTAAACCACTACGGTTGGTTTTGCTGGGTCTATTATTTTTTCGCCATAAACAACTGGATAGCCTTTTGTTTGGCATATTTCTACTTTATCAGCGCCAGCTTCAATTAAACGTTGTTTAATAGCTTCCGCAGTTTTATCCATATCGGATGTGTGTTCGGCGCGAGCACTAATTGAAGGAATTTTTAATAGGTCCAATAATTCGCTTAAAAAGCGTTCTTTATTTGAATTGAGATAAGTTTGAATTTGATTTCGTTCCATTGTTGAAGAATTTTGGCACTAATGTACTTTTTTTATTTAAAAGGTCGATTTGAGTGATTAAATTTATTGGTAATCGATTGATTTTTAGGTATTTTTGAAAGTGTTATCTGTAAAAAATTAGAACAATTAAAATATATTTATTATTCTTTTTTTTGCTAAGTTTTAAATTGGCAGAAGCTACTCACATTGTGGGAGGTGAAATTTATTACGACTACCTTGGTAGTAATATTTATAAACTTCATATGAAAGTTTATCGAGATTGCTTTAACGGATCGCCTTATGCCCCATTTGAAGGGTATCCAGATCCAGATGGAAAAATTAATCCAGCAATATTTACAGTTTTTGATATATCAGGGAATGTTGTGTTGACTAGTATTTTCAATCCTATCAGCAAAATCAAAGTTCCCCCCACAAGTAATAGTCCATGCGCCCCAACAGCAGCAAGTAACGCCTGTGTCGAAGAAGCCATTTATGAAACAACGGTTAATTTGCCGCCAAAAGCAGGAGGCTATTATGTGGTTTATCAGCGTTGTTGTAGAAATGGTACAATATTGAACTTAGTAAACCCTGGTGCCGTAGGCGCTACCTATTGGGAACATATTCCAGGACCCGAAGTAGTTGCGGCAAACAGTAGTCCAAGGTTTTCTAACCGACCTCCTATTTATATTTGTAATGGCATTCCTATAGGTTTTAACCATGTAGCAACCGATCCAGACGGGGATTCATTAGTTTACTCCTTATGCTCACCATTTGATGGATTATCCACCGACTGCCCTTTAGTTGTTCCTAATAGTACAAATGGTTGCCCAAGTATTAATGAAGCTCCTCCATATCCTGCAGTACCATTTATAGCGCCTTATAATTCAGCGTATCCACTGGCATCTAATCCTGCAATTAATATAAATTCTGTAACTGGTTTTTTAAATGGTGTGCCAAATATTATAGGTCAATGGGTAGTTGGTGTTTGTGTTAGCGAATATAGAAACGGGCAATTAATTGGAGTTCATCATCGGGATTTTCAATTTAATGTGATCAATTGTCCATTTGTAGTTGCTGCTGATATTATCTCTCAAACAACCACTAACAATGGGGCAGGTACTGGATATTGTAATGGATTTACTATTACATATTCCAATAATAGTTTTAATGGCTCAACCTATCAATGGGACTTTGGCGACCCAAGTACCTTAGCTGATACTTCAAATTTATATAATCCAACTTATACTTTTTCTGCCCCTGGCGACTATACAGTTACCTTATATGTAAATCCAAATACGCCATGTGGAGATACTACAACAGAAGTCTTTCATGTACACCCGCTATTATCTCCAAGTTACATTACCCCAAATGCCCAATGTTTTAATGGTAATAGTTTTAATTTTAATGGCTCGGGTTTATTTCAAGGAAATGGAAATTTTAGTTGGAACTTTGGAGCAAATGCCACTCCACAAACTGCAAATACACTATCAGTAACAAATGTTAGTTTTAATGCTCCAGGTGTGTACCCTGTTGCATTTACGATTGCAGAAAATGGATGTACTGCTACGTCAACAAAAACAATAGAAGTATTTCAAAATCCAAAAGCTTCTATTGGTTCGTTTCCCGCATTAGGATGTGATCCTCTAGTTATCACATTTACAAATACAAGCACTGCTGGAACACCAATGACTTATTTATGGAGTTTTAGCGATGGAACAACCTCAACACTTCAAAATCCAACTCATGTATTTTCTCCTGCTGGCATTTATAGTTTTTCGTTAAATGTCATAACAAGCCAAAATTGTATTGATACAAGCCAAATAACAACTATTAATAGCATTACAGTAAATTCAACGCCAATAGCGAGTTTTACATATACTTCTGCCACAGGACTTTGCTTTAATGGAAATAATTTTTCATTTAATAGCACTACTAACTTTAAAGGGCCTTTAGGAAATTTAACATGGGATTTTGGAGCAAGTGCGTCCACACAAACTGCCAGCACTCAAGCAATATCAAATATTAGCTATAGTAGTATTGGCACTTATCCTGTTATTTTAATTGCAGAAAAAAATGGTTGTTCAGATACAACAACTCAAATTATTGAATTATATAAAAACACGGTAGCCTCTATTGATCCTATAATTTCAACTGGTTGCGACCCCATGGAAGTAAAATTTAATAATACAAGTACTGGATCTTCAGCTCTATCCTACTTATGGAATTTTAGCGATGGCACATCGTTTACCGAGGCAAATCCAACGCATGTTTTTAGTCCTGTAGGTGTTTATAATTATACTTTAACTGTTATTTCAAATAGCAACTGTGTAGATACTAATCAAATTATTTCAGTTTCGAGCATCACTGTTAATCCTTCTCCTATTGGAGGGTTTATTGCTACTCCTACATTAACCACCATTTTTGATCCTGATATTTTATTTTTCAATATTGCCAATCCTGCTAATATAGTAAGTTGGTATTATAATTTTGATGATGGAACTAGTTCAAATGAAATTAATCCAACACACACATATGCAACCTGGGGTGATTATTATGTTACGCAAACCATTACAAATAATTATGCCTGCAGTAATAATGTAACCGTATTAGTAAGAGTATTACCTGAATTTAGATTTTGGATTCCTAATGCATTTACACCTGGTAACAAAGATGATTTAAATGATATTTTTAAACCTATTGTTATTGGTGTAGAAAATTATACGTTTATGATTTTTAATAGATGGGGACAGATGATTTATAAAACTAATGACACAGAGTATGGATGGAATGGAACTTATAAAAACCAACCATGTACGGATGATATTTATGTGTGGAAATGTGAATTTAAAAATATAGTTTCTAAAGTAAATGAATCACATGTTGGTCATGTAACATTGGTACGTTAAGTCTTATTCAATTAATAAGTCATTGTTCATAATACTTCTTGACATATTTCATTTAATCGCCAAAAATTACTTTCTTTTGTTTTGTGAATAATCTTTTTACGAAAATACGAGATAAACATGCCCTTTGGTATAAAGGAATAGTGTTTGTATTATGTCTTATTATTTGCACATATGTGCTCCCAAAACAAAAACATCTTGACGCTAGTTACATTAATACGGGTGATGTTTGGTTAAATGATGATTTGATTTCTCCATTTGAATTTTTAATAAAAAAAACAGAGGACGAATTAATTAAAGAAAAAAAAGATTCTAAAAAACAAATTGCTTACTTTAAAAAAACAAGTGAGATTGACTATAATTTTTTAGATGATATCAATAAATTATCTTCCAATAAAAAATTAGAGTTACACTCTAACATAGATAGTATTTATAAAACAGGCGTTTGTTATTCTGAAATCCCTTCATCTTATCAAGATACAGCGATATATATTGTAGAAAACAACGAAGTAAGTCTTACACACAAAAATCGATTATTAAATAAACAAGATGTTGAGAACATATTATCCAAAACAATTCAAGACCCAAAATCCTTAACTAAATTAGTTAATGAAATAAAGCCCAATATAACATTTGATGAAATGCTTTCAAACGAAATGGCTAGTGAGATAAACGAGCCTAGTTACATTTATAAATCTAAAGTAGAAAAAGGCGAGATTATACTGAGAAAAAATGATGTTGTTTCTTCTGAACAAAAAAACATTTTAGATAGCTATAATCAAGAGTTACATGAACAACAAATGCAAACCCCTATCATGTCTGTTGTAATTGGCCAATTGCTTATTTGCGTTTTAATACTAAGTATCATGATGTTGTTTTTGGCATTCTTCAGAAAATCAATTTTCAGTCAAAACTCACAAGTTACTTTCATTTTTTTAATCATCATATTGATAGTTATCATTACTAGCATAGTAGCTAAATACAATATCAATTATGTGTATGCCGTTCCATTTTGTTTAGTTCCCATTTTGATACGTGTATTTTTTGATAGCAGAACCTCTTTATTTAATTTCTTAAATATCATTTTACTATGCGCATTCTTTACTCCCGACAAATTTGAATTTGTATTTATACAGCTTATTTCTGGTATTGGAACCATTTTTAGTGTAGCAGATATGGGCAAACGCTCAAAATTATTTATATCGGCATTACTCACGTTTGTGTTTTATGTGTTTTCATTTATTGCCTATCACATGGTTAATAGTACTACACAGGCCATTAGTAATTTAGAAAATTACATCCCATTTTTAATAAGTAGTATATGTGTTCTTTTTTCTTTCCCATTAATTTTCATTTTTGAAAAACTGTTTGGATTTATATCTGACTTTACATTATTAGAATTATGTGATTTAAATTCCTCATTACTTCGACAGCTTTCTCAAAAAATACCTGGCACCTTTCAACATTCGCTTCAAGTAGCTAATTTAGCAGAAGAAGCCTGTTATAAGATTGGTGGAAATGCGTTATTAGTGAGAACGGGCGCTATGTATCACGATATCGGAAAAATGAGCAATCCGCGTTATTTTACAGAAAATCAAGTGGGAGAAATAAGTCCCCATGAAGATTTATCATCTGAAGAAAGCGCCCAAATTATTATCAATCATGTGATTAAAGGTATTGAAATAGCCAAAGAAAACAAATTACCAGAGGCTGTCATTGATTTTATTCGCACCCATCACGGAACAACCACCACTAGATACTTTTTACATAACTACAAAAAGAATCACGAAGGTGAAATTATTAATGAGGATTTATTTAGATACCCTGGTCCAATTCCTTTTAGTAAAGAAACTGCTATTTTAATGATGGCTGATGGTGTAGAAGCCTCATCACGGAGTTTAAAAAAATACGATGCCATTACAATTGATGAGTTAGTAGATAAAATTATCAATCATCAAATAAACGAAAATCAATTTATTAATGCCGATATTACATTCAGAGATATCAACCAAATAAAAAAAATCTTTAAAAAACGATTGATGAATATTTATCATGTAAGGATTGAATATCCTAGATAAAATACTAATTTAAAAATAACATAACCTTGCAGCATTAAGATATTTGTATTTTGTGTATATTAGTAAAATAATAACGTTTATGTATATTGATGATAAATTTGCAATTAAGACTTTCTTTAAATGTATTTATTACTGCCTTATTTTCTTTGCTATTCTTAAATACATCAATAGCTCAGGTAAGTTATAATGCTGCCGCATCCTATAGTTTAAGAAAGACAGTTTCAACTTACACAGGCAACGCTATTCAAGTACGCAGAGATTGCGACAATGCCACTACCAACATTGGTTTTACTTCCTGCGGAACACTCGATACAGTTGCTCTTAAGAATTTTGTTTTTTCAGGCAATCCATTGAGCGCCATAAGTCCTACTGCAGAGGGTGCTTACAGTTTAAGAAAATTGAGATGTGCCTATTCTGGAAACGCTATCAACGTTCGTCGTTCATGCGATAATGCTACAAGAGATATTGGGTTTAATTCAAATGGGGATTTAGACACTATAACTCTTAAAACATTTGTAATGGCTTCTAACCCTTTAAGTGCTATTAGTGTAGCTTCTGCGGCAGCCTTTAGTTTACGCAAATTAAGATGCGCTTATGCTGGTTTTGCCATTCAAGTGAGGAGAAGTAGTGATAATGCCACGAGTAATATTGGTTTTACTGCCAATGGCGACTTGGACACGGTAGCATTAAAAACATTTGTTGGTGCCAACAGTGGCTTCGTAAGCATTTGGTATGACCAAAGCGGAAATAATAGAAATATAAGCCAGTCTGTTTCCACAAATCAGCCACAAATTATTTTGGCTGGAACTATATTGAGGCAAAACGGAAGACCAACGCTTAAGTTTAATGTTGGCGGTAATTTCAGCTCCTTAGTATTTTCAGGCACTGTAACAACATTAAGTAATCCATTCAGTGCCATACTTGTAGGCAGTGTAAATAACATAATGTTGGTTTGTTTGGATGGGGCGACAATAGTGGCATTGGTTCGCGTGTAAACTTATGTAGAATTAGCGGTAATAATTGTATCGAATTTCAAAGTTTAGGTTTGAGCGGTAACAGCCTTCCACCAGGTGTTTTAAATATTATGTCTTGGACTTATACATCAGGTAATATTTCACCAGGCGTATTTGGTTATTTTAATGGTTCTGTTTTCGCTACGACACTTTTAGGTGCAAATAATTCACCAGCTATTTTCGGATTAGGTCAAATTCAAGTGGGATCTACTCCTGGCGCCGCTGGAGTTGGTGCTATGGATGGTAATATTTCTGAGGCAATAGCTTTTAGTTCTGCCTTATCCAATACTGACCGCCAATATCTAGAATGGGGGCAATCTCAATATTACAGTGTAAATGGTCCTATACTTTCCGCTACACTTCCTGCCTCAGCACCAAGCGCATTTGTAGCAACATGGTACGACCAGAGCGGAAATAACCGACATGCCACACAAGCTACAGCTGGTTTACAACCAAGAATTATTAATGCAGGCTTAATAGAAAAAAACTCATCTAACAGACCATCTATTTTCTTTAATGAGACATACCTCAAAAATGCATTCTTTCTTACAACTCAACCGCTAAGTACCTCATGTGTTTGGAGAGCACGAGGGCTTGCTAACCCCGGTGCCGAATTATTCGGTTGGGGTAATAACAGCGGTGGAGGAAGAAGATACGGGGCCTGGTTTGCCTTTAACAGTGCCAGCCAAGGTAGGTATGGTGTAGAAAACCTGGGTGCAGTCACTGTAGGTTCATCTTTATTAAATACAAACACATGGTATATATCCTCTCAGATTTTGCCGGGAACATCTTTACCGGCTTTAACGCAATGGATTAATGGTGCTTCACAAGCAATGACCAATATTGGCACACCGGCTGCCATGAATATTATTGCGGGAGAATTTGCTATTGGCACCATACCTGCTGCTAATACCCAAGGCCATAATGGAGACATTCAGGAATTGATTTATTTTAGCTCGGCATTATCTGCCACAGAGAGGCAATACATAGAATATGGACAATCGGCTTATTACGGAATTAGCGGACCCTCTGTTACGCCTACACTACCTTTAACCCCTCCCAGTGCTTATGTGTCTATTTGGTATGATCAAACTGGAAATGGAATCAATTTATCCCAAACCGGTGCCACCACCCGGCAGCCACAGATTGTAAATGCAGGAAATATTGTGCGCTTAAATGGTTCGTCTACATGGCCTGCCATGCAAGGAACGAATGCTTTGCAAACTAATTTAACCGCAACATTTACAACTGCTTATACTGGCAGCAATTTAACTATTAATTCTGTTTTTCGACCGGATATCAGCTCTTCAGCTAATTTGAGGGTTTGGTCGGTTGGAAATGCCGCTTTAACTAGTGCAGATTGGAGTAGTACAAATTTTGCAAATATTAATCAAAGAAGCAGCAATCAATTTGTTTTCGAAAGAAGTGGTGCAGCGCCTAATACCGTATTTACTGTTGGGTCGCCTATGATATTATCTGGCAGTTTTAACGGAACCGTTCGTCAATTATTCAATAATGGAACAGGTTCTGCTACTCAACCAGACGCAAATAACTTCAATATCAATTCAGTTAGGTTGTTACAAAGTATTAATTCATCGTTTGAGGCCGGGGAAGCTATCACAGGCAAAATGTCAGAATTCAGTATGTATTATTCAGCATTAAATACTACACGGAGAACGCTAATTGAAACCAATCAAAGTGCGTTTTATGTTATAACAACTTCAAATAATAAATATACTCCACCATCATCAACCAGTTACATTTATTATGTAAATGGTGTAGGAAGAGAAAGTGCAACGGATAGTGTTGCTGGAACGAGGGGCACTAGTGGGATGGGTGTTTCGGTAACTACTGCCGCAACCGCATTTTTAAAAGACAATGGTGACTATCTTACTTACGGAATGAATTGTTTCGCCACTCCATATACTACTACTTCTAATCTACCGGCTACTGTGCTTCTTCGTTGGACAAATGATTGGTACGTAAATAAAACAGATATTGGCTCCAATAATGGACTAATGACTATCTTTTTTGATTATAGTGACTATGGGGCTGGGGCTGGACCTGGTGTAGCTTCAAATTATGTATTATTATACAGAAGCTCGGCAGCTGGTACTTTCAGCATAGTTCCAAGCACAACAGTAAGTACAGCTGGAGATAGAGTTTTGTTTAACGTTGATGGATCAAACATTACAACCAATTATTTTTATACGATTGGCACTATAGATCCCGCTGCAAGTCCTCTTCCAATTGAGTTAATTGATTTTAATTGTAATTTAATTAATTCAAATACAATACAGCTAAATTGGAAAACAGCAACTGAATTAAACAGCCACTACTTTTCTATAGAACGATCAACTGATGCTATAAATTACCAAACTATTGGTAAAGTAATAGCAGCTGGCAATAGTCTTTCAATTAAAAACTATAGCTTCATAGATGAACATGTCTTAAAAAACATTTCATATTATCGTTTAAAAATTGTTGACATAGATGGAACATATGAATATTCGCCAATTTGTTCTGTCACCAATGAAGATTTAAATACTTTCGATAATATTAGTATTTATCCAAATCCTACAAATAGTTTGCTAACAATAGATTTTAAAAATAATACAACTATCTCTACAGAATCTTATTCATTAATGGATATTACTAGCAAAAAAATTGAAGCGCCTGCCTCTATAGTAGATAATAAGATCATTCTTGACTTATCTTATCTTAAGTCGGGATTTTATTTTATAGAGGTGAAAAATATGGGTGGCGAAAAAACAGTGAGAAAAATTGTATTACAAAAGTAATTTGTAATACAATTTAATACTCATAAAGTTTTTTAAGTAAGTCCGTGATTTTTTTGAGTGCCCTTATATCAATATCTTTTTCAGGATTGATGCGATATATTTTAATTTGTTTTCTACCCTTACTCACTAAATTGGGATATTCAATTTGATAGCCTCTCACAAATCCAATATAAATTTCATGTTTCCTTTTGGCGCTGTATGATAGATAACAAAACCATTTTCCTTTGTAATAATAAAATGGGGTGTTAAACTTCCAACTTTCTTCAAGCTTTATTTCTTCTATTAAAAACTGACGAAGAAACAGTAAAGTTGATTGTTGAGGTTCAGGAATTTTCAAAAAGAAGCTATCTAACGATTGTTCCATTACAACAAATTAATAATCTCGATAAAAATTATGTATACTTGTTTTTACACCAAAATAGATGTAAGGAGATTGCAGTTCATCCCCTAAATCATCTTTTATACTTCTTTGTATATATCCCAACTCTACTCTCAAATTCATTTGTGGAATAACATAGTAAGTAAATTTAATGTCGCTTTGCATTAATTTCATTTTATTACCTTGAGTAGTTTTATGCCCATATTCATACGGTCGGGTTGTATAACTTAAAAAAATATTTTGCCCTAAATTCGAACCCAATGTATCCATACCAATAGTCGCTGAAATACCTTGAAAACTTAACATCCAGCGATTTGCTCTATAACTCAAAAAACCTAGGTACTCTTTAAAGTTAGCGCCAAATGGATGAGCTAATGCTTGACTATAATTAGAATAATTTTGCTGAACACTTCCATGTGTATAAGTGTAAGGCCTAACTTCATTATACTCAGCTTGAATAGTCAAGCCCTTTACTTTAAATGCATTAATATACTTGGCTCCAAACTGCCAACCTTGTTTATTTGCCCACCATCCTTTACGTGCTTTAATTTCTTTAAAAAAGAATTCATCAGCTACTACTTGGGCATATAACTTTAATTTGCCAAAAAGTTTTGCAGAAATATTTAATCCCATCATTGAGTTATCTGATGAGCCCACTGAATACTCTTGAGGTCGATAAAAAACGATTGGGTTTAAATAATTGACATCAAACGTTCTTACACGATTTGTATCTGTTCCTTGCCAAACAACATTTTCAAAGAAAGAAATGTTCAATCCTTTAAGTGCGTTAAAACTCAAATAATGAAATGTTCCATATTTATTTTGCAAACTTTTTTGAGAACCATCATAACTCGAAAAATCTTTCATCCAAGAATACCACACATTATATTGAATTCTCCAAATATTTGCATTGATGCCAAAATAAGGATTGTTGTTTGAAAAATCTGAAAGCAATAACGAACGATAGCCTTCTCCAACAAAATGTTTATCCTTTCCTAATTGAAAATTAAATGTTTTATTTGGACTATAAGAAACATAACCTGTTAAATTAGAAAAACTATAACTTCCATCGCTATTTTTAAACGCTCTTCCTAATCCTGGAATTACCCCCGTAGTTTGTATTGACGTATCAATAAAATTAGGGTAAGAAACCTTACCTCCAATAGCTGTTAATGCAAATGTAAAATCATTATTAATATTTAATTTGGCATGAGCTCCACCGATTGATTCTAAAACAAATTTAGAGTTCAATAAATCGTATCCAGTTTGGATATCAATAATTGGAAGAGTTTGGACGTTGTATTGATTTCGTTTATTTGGACCCTCATTATAAGTTTTACTCAAAAATGTATTTTTAATAGCGTAATGCAAATACTTCACAGAAGTATCGGAATAATTTTGAAGGGTTACTGATAAATATGGTTTAAATGAAGAATGAAATTCAAAACTTGGTTGTTTTATATCCCAAGCATCTATGTTGTTTTGATTTTCGTTATTAATAAAAATATTTTGGGCTTGAGGTTCGGTTTGAGAAAAAGTAATCGCTGAAAAAAAACAAAATACAAACGTAACATATAAAGATGATACATGACGAAATATGTCTTTACACTTTTTCAATTTTAATACTAGCTTTTTTTATTCTTTGCTGATTGGTAAGAAAATGAAACAAAAAGAATGAATAATCCACTTGTGCCTAAAACAGCAAGTAATGAAAGGCTTGGATTTAAAAAATAACTAAGTAAAGAGACTCCAACTGTAACTATGCTAAATATGTAAATAATAATCACTGTTTTAGCGTGGGAATATCCGCAATCTAAAAGGCGGTGGTGTAAATGGTTTCTGTCTGCTGCAAAAGGCGACTGCCCTTTTACGGCTCTTAAAATAAAGATTCTTAATGTATCTGTTAGTGGATACGCCAATGCTGCTACAACAAAAATTGGTTTAGAAATATGAATCCAAAAATCATCCAATCGAGCTAAAGGATATTCAATTAACTTGATACTTAAAACACAAATAAACATTCCTATGATTAAAGATCCGCTATCACCCATAAATATTTTTGCTGGTGAGAAATTAAATATTAAAAATCCTAACAAGGCTCCTGATAAGGAAAAAGAAAGAGATGCTAATGTGTATTCGTTTGCAAAAATAAACCATATACCAAAAACTGATGAAGCAATAAATCCAACACCTGCTGCTAAACCATCAATGCCATCAATCAAATTCATAGCATTTACTACAACAATATATGTAAACAATGATAAAAAAATACTTCCCCAAAGTGGAATTTCATTTACACCAAAAACACCGTGAAGTCCTGTTATTCTAATATCTCCCATCAGTACTAATATTAATCCAACTAATATATTGGCAAACAATTTTTTTACTGGAGATGTTCCAATAATATCATCTTTTACGCCAACAAAAAACAATACCAAACTTGTTGCTACTAATATTTTAAACTCTTTTACTGATTCATAAATTTGATCGTACTCATGAATATCATCAATACTATACCAAAGTGAAAAAGAAAATAATGTAGCTGCATAAATAATAATTCCGCCAATAGTTGGAACTGCTCTCTTATGAATTTTTCTTTCTTCGGTAGGTAAATCAATTAACCTTTTTAAAACAGCCACTTTTATAAGCGCAGGAGTAGAATACAAAACAACTGCAAATGCTGTAATAAATACTAAAATTAATATTGCCATATTTTATATTTTAAAAATCGTAATAAGTATTATATAAATTAGATTTTATACTTAAAGTATAAAATGTTGTTTTGTTATTAGATGACTTAAACCCTAAAAAATCTTGGTAACGATAATTATATCCTAAAGATACACTAAAATTATATGCTGTGTTTATAGTATAGCCTAATTGTATTTTCGTAAGTGTATTGTTATATAAAGAAAAATTATTTAACGTCATCCTTTGTAAATTTAGTTTAGCATTAATAAAGGCTCTTCTATATTTATAATCTCCTAATAACACAAGCTCCTTACCATATCCTAAGGTGTATGCTAAATTTTGGTTATAATGAGAATAACTTTGATTGCTATATGTGCCAAAAGGGCTATTATAGGAAGCCTCTGCAACATCATTATATTCTGCTTGAACCATTAGATTTTTTATATTAAATGCATCGAAATATTTTGCTCCAATCTGATAACCAAATGCATTACCAATTGAATAAGTATTGCTTAAATCATCGCCCATCAATTGACCATAAACTGAAATTGTGTTAGATACTTTTACATTAGCAGTAGCGCCAATCATAATATTATTTTTATTGTTTAATCCATAAAATCCAATATTTGAAAAAATGATAGGATTAAAATATTGCCAATCTAAATGCTGTCTATTCATACTATCAGCGGCATTCCAAATCATTCCTTGAAATAAGCCAATATTAATACGTTTATTTACATTATAACTTAAATATTGAAAGGACACGGCTTTCTTTTGAAATAAAGGTTCTGTGTTTTTGGGTGTAGGCGCTCCTCCAGTTGTTAAATTCATTAACACCGCATAAATATTTGTGTACTGTAGTTTTCCTTTGAACCACTCTGATGTTACTCTTAAATATGGGTAATTAAACGCATTATCACTTAATAATATAGAACGATATCCATTTCCAATTTTTTGTTTACCATGTCCTAATTGAATGTTTAATTTTTTAAATGGTTGGTAAGAAATAAATCCTGAGGAAAATGCATAATCGTAACCTGTTGTTTTAAAAACTTTATATCTTCCCTGACCTGGAACTATTTTTGTTTGATTATTATATTTTGATATATAATAAGGAAATTGACTTTGGTTTTCTGAAAACATCGTTTCAAAATAAAAATCTTTTCCTATCGAACCGCTAGCAATAAAGCCTCGTGTATTAGTTGAAATTCGTTGTTGAATACTAGTTGTATCATAATACGCTCTACCTAATTCGATATTTAATAATGGATCCACTTTAAATTCATATTTACCCGATTTTGGTTTAATATGAATTAAATGATCGAAAAATACTTTATCTAATAAAGGATCGTCACTTATATATTTAAATAACTGGTGAGTATCGCCTACAAACTCATACTTTTTATTAAAAAATGGAATGTAAGGCTGTATACTAGAATGTATTTGTTCTGAATCTAAACGGGCTAATTGACGCTGAGAAAATGTATTAAAGAAATACTCATTAGGTAAATTATAAAACTGTGATTTAAGAGAAAGAGATTTAAGACAAAAGACAAAAGACAAAAGAAATAAACACTTCCTAAATCTAATATCTAAAATCATACTTTTTCTATCTACCATGCCTTAACACCTTCTTTCTTTTTAAAATCGTCGTACACTTGTTTGATACCCTCAGGTAATTCAATTTTATGTTTCCAGCCTAAATAATGTAAATAGGATACATCCATTAATTTGCGTGGCGTTCCATCTGGTTTAGATAAATCATGAACTATTTCCCCTTTAAATCCAACTATATCTTTTATCAATAAAGCCAAATTTTTTATAGTTAAATCAGTTCCCGAACCAATATTAACAAATTTTTCACCATCGTACGTATTCATCAAAAACACACAAGCATCTCCTAAATCATCTGCGTGCAAAAATTCACGCATTGGAGTTCCTGTTCCCCACATTTCTACTGACGGTAAATTATTTTCTTTAGCATCATGAAACTTTCTTATTAAAGCAGGCAAGACATGAGAATTATTTAAGTTATAATTATCATTTGGCCCGTACAGGTTTGTTGGCATCACCGAAATAAAATTACAGCCATACTGACGCTTGTAGCTTTCGCACATTTTAATACCTGCAATTTTTGCAATAGCATACGGTTCGTTTGTTTCTTCCAATAATCCTGTTAGCAAATACTCTTCCTTTAAAGGTTGAGGAGCCATTTTAGGGTAAATACAAGAACTTCCTAAAAACATTAATTTTTTTACATTATTTAAATACGAGTTATGAATCACATTATTTTGAATCATTAAATTCTCATAAATAAAGTCTGCTCTATAAATATTATTGGCTTGAATGCCTCCTACTTTTGCGGCTGCTAAAAAAACGTATTGAGGTTTTTCTGTAGTAAAAAAATCACTAACAGCTTGAGAATTGCGCAAGTCTAATTCTTTAGATGTGCGAGTAATGATATTATGATACCCTTTGTTTTGTAAGTTTCGCATAATAGCAGAACCCACCATTCCTCGATGGCCTGCTATATATATTTTGGAGTTTAGTTCCATGTATCGTGTTTTTTGTAGTTTCAAAAAAACCTCCATTCGTTTGGAGGTTTTAATGTTTTATTCTTTGTAGTTTAATATTTTATGTCCGCCTTCTAACAAATATTTATCTCGTTTAAACAACTCCACATCAGCGTGTACCATTTCTTTACATAAAGCCGCAACTGTATAAGTTGGAGTCCAACCCATTTTTGTTTTAGCTTTTGTGGCATCACCTACTAATAAATCAACCTCAGCCGGACGGTAATATTTTGGATCAATTTCTACTAGCACTTTACCTGTTGAAGTATCAATCCCTTTTTCATTTTCGTCTTTTCCTTCCCACTTCAAAGTAATACCAACCTCAGCAAAAGCCATATTAATAAATTCGCGAACAGTAATTTTAATCCCAGTTGCTAAAACAAAATCTTCAGGTTCGTCTTGTTGCAACATGCGCCACATTCCTTCTACATAATCTTTTGCATGACCCCAATCTCTTTCAGAGTCAATATTTCCCATAAATAGTTTATCTTGTAATCCCAACCTAATTTTTGCAGCGGCACGAGTAATTTTACGTGTTACAAATGTTTCGCCACGTAATGGACTTTCATGATTAAACAAAATA
The DNA here is from genome assembly GCA_040376995.1 of Flavobacteriales bacterium. GTDB lineage: Bacteria > Bacteroidota > Bacteroidia > B-17B0 > Aurantibacillaceae > UBA4416. The sequence continues at coordinate 8,277 of JBEIPP010000001.1, read as the reverse complement.
CCATTGCAAGCAAACATACCGTATGCCTCGCGGTAGTTTTTAGTAATCCAAAACGCATATAATTTTGCTACGCCATAAGGGCTGCGAGGATAAAAAGGAGTAGTTTCTTTTTGAGGAACCTCTTGCACTAATCCGTATAACTCAGATGTAGATGCTTGATAAAAACGTGTTTTCTTTTCTAAACCTAAAATACGAATAGCTTCTAAAATTCTTAACGTTCCAATACCATCAGCATTTGCTGTATATTCTGGTGTATCAAAACTTACTTTTACGTGCGACATAGCCGCCAAATTATAAATCTCATCAGGTTGTACTTCTTGAACTATTCTAATCAAGTTTGTACTATCTGTTAAATCGCCATGATGCAATTTAAAATTCACATGTTTTTCATGCTGATCTTGATATAAATGATCTATTCTATCCGTATTAAATAAAGAACTTCTTCTTTTTACACCATGTACTGTATATCCTTTGCTTAAAAGCAATTCCGAAAGGTATGCTCCGTCTTGTCCTGTTACTCCTGTAATTAATGCTACTTTACCCATATTTTTGTTTATAGAATAGCAATATTACGAAAAATTAACGAAAAAATGATGTGTTTTTTAAGGGTTTAAGTCTTTGTAAAACGAAGTTTTTTAATAGCTTTGCTTTCCTAAAACACACGTGATGAAAACAACATTTGGAAAGCAAAACTATCAAATCTTAATTGGAGGAATCGTATTAATTATACTTGGATATTTATTAATGATTGGTGGTGGTAGCGAAGATCCAAATGTGTTTAATCCTGCAATTTTTGATACTCAACGTATTACAATTGCACCAATGGTTTGTCTGTTGGGCTTTGTTACTGTTATTGTTGCCATTATGTGGCGTCCAAAAACTAAAAACGGAGAGGCTTAATTCTTCTTTTTACCCTTTTTTCTTTTATGACATATTTTGAAGCGTTTATTATTGCCGTTATTGAAGGCTTAACTGAGTTTTTGCCGATTTCTTCAACGGGTCACATGATGATTGGCTCTGCTATTTTGGGAATAGAAGCTACTCGTTTTGTGAAATTATTTACCATCGCCATTCAATTAGGCGCTATTTTATCAGTCGTTGTTTTGTATTTCAAACGATTTTTTAAGTCAATCAACTTCTATATTAAATTAGTTATAGCGTTTATTCCTGCTGCTGTTTTCGGCGTATTATTAGGCGATTACATTGATGCTGCTTTAGAGAATTTAATTGGAGTTGCTATAGCTTTGTTTATTGGAGGAATTGTATTATTGTTCGTAGATAAATGGTTTAAAAATAATTCGAAAAACGAAGAAAAAGACATTACTTACCCAACAGCTTTAAAAATAGGATTATTCCAATGTTTAGCGATGTGGCCTGGCATGAGCCGAAGCGCTTGTACTATTATTGGTGGTATGACACAAGGATTAACCAGACAAAATGCAGCAGAGTTTTCATTCTTTTTAGCTGTGCCAACCATGTTTGCAGCTACTGCTAAAAAACTATTAGACTTTTATAAAGAAGGTATTTCTCTTAACAGACAAGAAATTAATATTTTAATTTTTGGAAATGTAATTGCGTTTATTGTAGCACTTCTTGCTATTAAATCCTTTATTGGATTTTTAAATAAGCATGGTTTTAAAGGCTTTGGTTGGTACCGAATTATTGTAGGAGGAGTTTTAATAATTTTATTTTTATTAAAAATTCCTATTGCAATTATTTAATTCTAATAAGGAATAATAGCAATGCCAACACTAAATGGGTGTATTCCTTTTGGCCCTCTTTCTGTAAACACTTCACTTAAATAATAACTGGCTGTTAAACATAATTGCTCAACACCTATTCTAAAATTAATTCCATAACGCAAACGATTAATATTTTTAATATCATACATTCTAATTTTTCCATTAGCATCATCAATTTTAAAAAAATTAGAAGCTACGTACCCAATTCTAGCGCCTAACATCATTTTAAATGTGGTTTTTGTTTTGGTTCTAAACCTAATTTCTAAAGGCAATTCGATACTACGTTCGTTATATCTATTAGATTTATAAGAATCTTTTTTAATGTCTATAAAAGTTACGGTTTGCTTGCTTAAGCTGTCAAATTGATAAATAAATTTTGCATTTGAACTATAATTATGTCCATAAAAACCTAATCCGTATCCAAAGCTAAAATTTGAATTGGCAATCGGTTTATCAAACAAAGTATAAAAACCAAAACCAATACATTTCCAATCTGGTTTTATAACTTCAGATATTCCCATCCAAGTCGTATAATTTATTTCGAAAATTAATCTGTCGTTAGGATCAGATTTATAATTTTTCATATCAAATTCCGATACCGTTTTCTTTGGTTTAGTGCTGTCTTTTTGAGCATTAGCTGTAAATACAATACTAAAAAGCAATAAACAATATAAAAAGACTTTTTTCATGGGTGTACCAAAAATAAAGCTTTTTTAGGCGATAAAAAAATTCAGTGTCTCTATAATTACAAAATAGCGCTTGATGCTATAATTGCTACGTTTTGTAGTTTTTTGATTGATGCTTTTATTGTACTTTTGCTGGATAATATATTAAAATGGCAAAAGCAGGTCCAATAGTTTGTTCGTTTTGCGGACGAGATAAGAAAGAAGTTAAAGTTTTAATTGCAGGTGTAACTGGTCATATTTGCGACCAATGTATTTCGCAAGCTTTTAAAATCGTAAATGAAGAAGCAGGCTCGCAAGGTAACCAACAAGTTCAACATGCTTTAAATGTATTAAAACCACATGCTATTAAAAAGCATTTGGATGAATACATTATTGGTCAAGACGAAGCAAAAAAAATAATGAGTGTGGCGGTTTACAACCACTTTAAGCGTGTGGCTCATGTTGCTGATGCAAAAGAAGAAATTGAAATTGATAAATCAAACGTGATTTTAGTTGGCGAAACAGGAACGGGTAAAACCTTAATGGCTCGTACCATTGCAAAATTATTAAATGTTCCTTTTTGTATTGCTGATGCAACAGTTTTAACTGAGGCAGGTTACGTGGGCGAAGATGTAGAAAATGTATTAACACGTTTATTGCAAGCAGCGGATTATGATGTAGCTGCTGCCGAGAGAGGAATTGTGTTTATTGATGAAATTGATAAAATTGCTCGCAAAAGCGATAATCCTTCTATTACACGTGATGTAAGTGGCGAAGGCGTGCAACAAGCTATGTTAAAATTATTAGAAGGTTCTGTTGTAAACGTACCGCCACAGGGTGGACGAAAACATCCAGATGCAAAAATGATTCAAGTAAATACACGTAATATATTATTTATTTGTGGTGGGGCCTTTGATGGTATTGATAAAAAAATTGCTCAACGTTTAAATACACAAGCGGTTGGTTACTCAGCATCTGTGGCACAAGATGAAATTGATAAAGCCAATTTATTGCAATACGTATCTCCACAAGATTTAAAATCATTTGGTTTGATCCCTGAGTTAATTGGACGCTTACCTGTTTTAACATATTTAAAACCCTTAGATAGAACAACTCTTCGATCTATTTTAACAGAACCTAAAAATGCGCTCATAAAACAATACAAGCATTTATTTAAAATGGAAGGTATTAAATTAGAATTTGATGAAGCAGTGTTAAACCTTATTGTAGATAAAGCATTAGAGTTTAAATTAGGCGCTAGAGGTCTACGTGGTATTTGCGAATCGATAATGGTAGATTTTATGTTTGATGCGCCAAGCGATGAAAAAGCGCCAAAAAACTTAACTATTACTTTAGAGTATGCCTTAGATAAATTAAAAAACGCAAGATTAACACAGTTACAGGTCGCATAAAGCATACCTAAATAAAAAACCCTCTAAATTATTATTCAGAGGGTTTTTTATTTATAAGATTATAGTTATCTATCTCACCAACTTAATGACGCGAATTTTATCTAATAATAAAATAACAGGATATGTTGGGTCTACTTCATACCATTTAACTGCAAAATTAGGTTTAGCACCTGCATGATGATGATTATTTTGAAACAATTCTCCCATCATTAAAATATCCCAAAATAAAGTGTTTCTAGATTTGTCTCCCTCATCAAAATTACGGTAACCATATTTATGTCCTGCCCAATTTACAATAGCCCCTTGTATTGGTCCAATTAAAAAGTGAATTGGCAATAATAAAAACATCCACCAATGTGTTGCAAAAAAACAATAAAACACAAAATACCCTACACCAAATGCAATACGTGTAAACCAGCTATCTGCTATTTTATCAATAACCGGATACTCTGGAAAATTACGATCAAATTTTTCTTCTACAACTATACGTTTATTTAAAACATCATTATAGATTTCACGTGTATGCAACATCATGTGATAAGCATCTTTAAAAAAATGTGGGGTATGAGGATCTTTTTCAGTATCGCTATAAGCATGATGCATACGATGTAAAATAGCATATGCACGAGCGTTCAAATATGAAGAGCCTTGCGTTACCCAAGAAAAAATATAAAAGAATTTTTCCCAAAATTTGTTCATCGTAAACATTTTATGAGCGCTATATCTATGTAAAAAAAACGTTTGTCCGAAAAGAGATAAGTACCAGTGAAGTACTAAAAATAAAAGAATAATCATTGTTGTAGTTTTAGTTCGGCTACAAATGTCAGCATTAAAAAATGATTTTTATCATTTTTTATCGAAAACATAAGATAAACAATAGTAAAAACAGAATTTTTTATTCATAAAACAAAAAACCCTCTGCAAAAATTTGTAGAGGGTTTTTAAATGTATTTTAAAATACGATTATCCGTTCAATGCTTCGGCACCAGCAACGATTTCTAAAATCTCAGTTGTAATAGCAGTTTGACGAGCTTTGTTATAACTGATTTTTAAATCACGTAACATATCTTTAGCGTTATCTGTTGCTTTATGCATCGCTGTCATACGAGCTCCATGCTCAGACGCTAATGAATCTAATAATGCCTTGTAGAATTGTGTTTTTAATGAACGAGGAATTAAATCACTTACAATAAATTCTTTACTTGGTTCAAAGATATAATCTGTATTTGATGACGATGAAGTAGCAGATACAGATGGTTCAACTGGTAAATATTGTTCGGCTTGTACAATTTGTACCGCTGCGTTTTTAAACTGATTGTAAACTAAAACTACTTTATCAAAATCTTTCAATACAAATGCATTCATCACTCTTTCAGCAATTGGCGCAACTGTATTGTAATTCAAATTGTCAAATATCTCGTTTACGTTGTGTGGTAAATGAGAGCCGTGAATAATATAATCTGTACGTTTAAATGCATCCGTTACTTTTTTGCCAATTGGCAATACAGTAATTGTACATCCGCTATATTCGTTGTTAATTAAACTCCATGTTTTTTTAATAACGTTAGCATTAAAGCCCCCCGCTAATCCACGATTAGAAGAAATAGCGATTAATAATACGTTTTTAGGCGTTGATTTACGCGCATAAGCATTTTCAGAAGTATCCAAACTTGAACTTACATTTTGTAATATCTCCTGCAATTTGTTGGCGTAAGGACGCATTTGCGTAATTGCATCTTGTGCACGTTTCAATTTAGCAGCACTCACCATTTTCATGGCACTCGTAATCTGCATGGTTGAACCAACGGATACAATTCTATTTCTTACTTCTTTTAAATTTGGCATCTCGTTTAATTAAGAATTATGAATTATGAATTCAGAATTATTTGTTTTTACTTGAGTTAATAATTGAAACTAATAATTTTATTATTTGCTCTAGTTCATTTTTGTATTTCGCATCAAGTATAAAAATTTTTCTTTCAATTATTTCAAACCAATACTGTGTTTCTTCTGCTTCCTTTAAAGAGATCCCGAGTTTATTAATAAAATCTGCTTTACTAACGGCTCGTTGTGCCTCTCTAACATTTGCTCCTATTGAAAGTCCGCTTCTTGTTACTTGTTTTGATATTACGTATTTTCTTTTTTCGTTTAATAAATCTTCTAAATCTAGAATATCACAAGCAAAATCAAGTGTTTTGTTAACGATTATGTTATCTCTCTCGTTTGCCAATTCTTAATTTTGCATTCTTAATTCTAAATTTAAGCATACTTAGCTGATAATTCTTTTGCAGTTGCTTCTAACACACTTGTAATCGAATCATCAAATTTACCTGCTTTTAAAGCATCTAATTGTTCTTTATTTTTACGTTCGCAAACATCTAAGAACTCTTTTTCAAACTCTCTTACTCTGTTTACTGGAACGCTACGTAATAAGTTTTTAGTACCTAAGTAAATAATAGCAATTTGTTGCTCAACACGTAAAGGAGATGCGTTCGCTTGTTTCAAAATTTCCACGTTACGAGCACCTTTATCTAATACTGATTTTGTAGCAGCATCTAAGTCAGAACCGAATTTAGCGAAAGCCTCTAACTCACGGTATTGAGCTTGATCTAATTTTAAAGTACCTGCTACTTTTTTCATCGATTTAATTTGAGCATTACCACCAACACGAGACACAGAAATACCTACGTTAATAGCTGGACGAACGCCTGAGTTAAATAAATTCGACTCTAAGAAAATTTGTCCATCCGTAATCGAAATCACGTTAGTTGGAATGTATGCAGAAACGTCACCTGCTTGTGTTTCAATAATTGGTAAAGCTGTTAATGAACCCCCACCTTTTACCATCGGTTTTAACGACTCAGGTAAATCATTCATGTTTTTAGCGATATCATCAGAAGCATTAATCTTAGCGGCACGCTCTAATAATCTACTGTGTAAGTAAAAAACGTCACCTGGGTATGCCTCACGTCCTGGAGGACGACGTAATAATAATGACACCTCACGGTAAGCAACTGCTTGTTTAGATAAATCATCATACACGATTAACGCAGGACGACCAGTATCTCTAAAGAATTCACCAACTGCAGCACCAGCAAATGGAGCATAGAATTGCATTGGAGCAGGATCAGAAGCGTTAGCCGCAACAACCACTGTGTAAGCCATTGCACCATTTTCTTCTAATGTACGAACAACGTTCGCTACGGTAGACCCTTTTTGAGCAATTGCTACATATATACAGAACACAGGTTTTCCTGCATCATAAAATTCTTTTTGATTAATGATTGTATCTAACGCAACTGTTGTTTTACCTGTTTGACGGTCACCAATGATTAACTCACGTTGTCCTCGTCCAATTGGAATCATCGCATCAATTGCTTTGATACCTGTTTGTAAAGGTTCAGTAACTGGTTGACGGTAAATTACACCTGGAGCCTTACGCTCTAAAGGTAATTCGTAGGTAGTTCCTTGAATTGGCCCTTTACCATCTATAGGATTTCCTAAAGTATCGATAACACGGCCTAACATGCCTTCACCAACATTGATAGAAGCAATACGTCCAGTACGCTTTACCGAAGAACCTTCGCTAATTCCAGTACTTGCACCTAATAATACGGCACCTACGTTATCCTCTTCCAAGTTTAATACAATTCCTTGTAAACCTGTTTCAAATTCAATCAACTCACCTGATTGAACTTTAGATAAACCGTAAATACGAGCGATACCATCACCTACTTGTAATACAGATCCAACTTCTTCTAATTCAGCTTCCGATTTGAAACCTGATAATTGTTGTCTTAAAATTGCAGATACTTCTGCTGGTTTTACTTCAGCCATTTTATTGTATGGTTAATTATTAATTTAATGCTTTATTTGTTAATTCTTTTTTCAAGTTCGACAACTGACGAGCAACTGATTTATCTAGTTGTTTATCGCCAATTTTTAAAATAAATCCTCCAATAATGTTAGCGTCTACTTTCTCTACCAATTCAACTTCTCCGTTTAATTGAGATTTTACTAAGTCTAATACTTTTTGTTTTGTAGCAGCATCTAAGCCATTGGCCGATGTTACAACAGCCGTTAAAATATTTTTATGAGAGCGGTATTGCTCAATAAATTCATTAGCCATTTCTGAGATAACGTTCTCTCTTCTTTTAGAAGCAACAATAGTTAAAAAACCATCTGTGATAGAGTTAAATTTTCCTTCAAATACAGCTTTAATCACAACAATCTTTTTGTCTGAATTGATTATAGGGCTATTTAAAAAAGTAATAAATTCTCTGGAGTTTTCGCAAACCGCTTTCACTTGAAGCATATCAGCATAAACAGCCTCCAACTGACCTTTCTCAACTGATAAGTCGAGTAATGATTTAGCGTATCTTGATGCAACTATCATAGTTTAAATTTAAGATTTAAGATTTAAGAAATTAGAAGTTTTTATTTAATGTAATCTTACTT
>JBEIPP010000011.1:0-33396 GCA_040376995.1 Flavobacteriales bacterium | reverse complement strand
CTGAAACCTCTTCAAAACAGAACGCTTTGCCACTTTTTCTCCTTCATCATAGTGGTTACTATGCTTCAGTCAAAAAAGTGTCTGTTTTATTAAGCTTTCAACTCTCATTACGATTCCTAATGCATAATCTGGGTTAAAACCAACCGCTTTTTTTCTTATTTCCTCCTAGTCCTAACACACCTAGTAATCCTCGAGCCACTTCTTTCATCACTGTTCTACCTACTTGCCTCACCATCGTGTTTTCACTCAATTTTTCAAGAGTAGACTTTTCTTCTTTCTGAGATTTTTTATTTGTTTTTTCTTCAGTTACGGTTTCTTTTATTTTTTTAGATAATATTTCAAAAGCACTTTCTCTATCAATTACTTCGTTATATTTTGTAGCAATTGAACTTGCAGCAACAATTGATTGAATTTCATCCGATGATAATACCCCAATTCTACTCATTGGAGCTCTTAAATGTGTTGCTGCCAGTGGAGTAGGAATTCCTTTTTCATTTAACGCTGAAATTAAAGCCTGACCAATACCAATGCTAGTAAGTAGTTCGTCTGTTTTATAAAATTCGGATATCGGATAATTTTCGGCTGTTTTTTTAATAGCCTTTCTATCTTTTTCGGTAAAGGCTCTTAAAGCATGTTGTACTTTTAATCCAAGTTGTGATAATACTGCTTCTGGAATATCATAAGGATTTTGAGTACAAAAATAAATCCCTACGCCTTTACTTCTTATTAATTTGATAATGGATTCAATTTGATCTATCAAAGCATCAGAGGCTTCTTTAAAAATTAAATGAGCTTCGTCAATAAACACACATAATTTTGGTTTATCTAAATCTCCGGCTTCAGGAAAGGATTGATAAATTTCAGCCAGTAAACATAACATGAACGTAGAAAATAATTTTGGCTTATCTTGAATATCAGTTAGCCTTACGATAGAAGCAATACCTCTTCCATAAGCATCTAATCTCACAAGGTCAGAAACTTCAAAAGATCTTTCGCCAAAAAACACTTCAGCTCCTTGAGATTCTAACTCAATAATGGCCCTTAAAATTGTTCCAACGGAAGTAGAAGAAACATTACCATAATTTTTTTGAATTTCTTCTTTGCCATCACCAGTTAAATGATTTAATAAGCTTTTAAAATCTTTTAAATCTAAAAGCGGCAATTGTTTATCATCAGCATATTTAAAAATGATGGCCACAATTCCGCTTTGTGTATCATTTAAGTTAAGCATTTTAGAAAACAATACAGGTCCAAATTCACTCACGGTTGCTCTTAATCTTGCACCACTTTCTTTAGAAAGAGTTAAAAATTCTACATGGCTTGAATTTGGAACAAATGGAATTCCAATAGCATTATGTCTTTCTTCAATTTTTGGATTTGTTATTCCAGATTTTGCAATACCACTTAAATCTCCTTTTAAATCCATCATCAACACTGGTATTCCTTTTGCACACATATTCTCTGCAATAATCTGAAGAGTTACTGTTTTACCAGTTCCTGTTGCTCCAGCTATTAACCCATGTCGGTTTAAAGTTTTTAGTGGTAATTTTACTTGTGCCTCTTTTTGTGGAACGCCATCTAATAAGGCAGAACCTAATAATATATAATCTCCTTTGGTGGAGTAACCATCAATCATTGATTGAGTAAACTTAGTTGAGTCTGACATATTTAATTTTTTATAAAAATAAAAAAGCTCTGCCAATTTCTTAGCAGAGCTTTTAAACATTTTAATTTTATTATTTACGAAGTAAGGAAACGTGTCCTAGTTTTTCGTAATGCTTTTTCTTTTCATCTTTAAATGTGATTTATTTGAATCATTTTATGGAAAGATAATCTGCGTTTAAAAATTGCACACATCCTTCAACAATAGGATTTAGAGATGTTGTTTTATCTTTTTGATAAACATCTTTTATATCAAAACCATAAGCCAATTAAGTAAAAGAAGTATGACGAGTATTATAAAAAGCCTTTAAAAAATGTTATGTTTTTATTTTACTTTATTATCAAATGAAAAAATTACTTATTACTCGCCAAAACTTTATTTTACAAAGGTTTCTATAGGATTTATATAAAATCTTTTAAGAAATTACTACAGGAGGTTCCATTATTGAACCACAAGATTTACAAGTTCTTAAATCTTTAGAGTTATAAAACTTGGCAAAAACTCCCTGAAATTGAGAAGCAATATCATTTAAAACAAATTTTTCTTCGTATAATTTCGTATTACATTTTTCACAAAACCACATTAATCCATCAAGTTCACCTTCTCGTCTTTTACGTTCCATTACTAAGCCAATGGTATTTTTAAAACGAATAGGATTATGAGGTACTTTAGGTGGTAACAAAAATATATCTCCTTCTTTTATTGGAACTTCAACAGCCTTTCCATCTTCTTGAATAGTAACGATAATATCACCCTCTAGTTGATAAAAAAACTCTTCGCTTTCATTATAGTGATAGTCTTTACGGGAGTTTGGACCACCAACGACCATCACAATAAATTCAGCATCTTTATAAACAACCTTGTTATTTACAGGCGGTTTTAATAGATGACGATTTTCATCAATCCATTTTTTAAAGTTAAATGGCCTGGTAATGCTCATTATTTTATGTTCATTAAGTTAATAAGATTAGTTTCCTGGAAAAACTGCTTTACGTTTTTCTAAAAATGCGGTCACACCTTCTTTAAAGTCGCCAGTCCCAAAACTTTTCCCAAATTCTTCAATTTCAACTTCGTAACCGTTTTGTTTATTGTTGTAACCTGCATTAATTACCTTAATAGCTGTTTTAACAGCAACTGGTGATTTAGTAATAATTTTAGAAGTAATTTCGAAACACTTGTTTAATAATTCTTCTTGAGAAGTAACGTAGTTTACTAAGCCCCATTTGTAAGCATCATCAGCATTAATCATATCAGCAGTTACAATCATTTCAAAGGCTTTTCCTTTTCCAACTAATTGAGCTAAACGTTGTGTTCCGCCATATCCTGGAATTACTCCTAAGCTTACTTCTGGTAAACCCATTTTAGCATTTGCACTTGCAACACGCATATGACAAGCCATCGCTAATTCTAAACCACCACCTAATGCAAATCCGTTTACAGCAGCAATAACTGGTTTAGAATAATTTTCAATAAAATTAAATAGTTTAAAATGCCCTATCGAACTTAATTGTTTTCCTTCTTCTACACTAAAATTAGCAAACTCAGCAATATCAGCACCTGCAACAAAAGCTTTTTGTCCTGAACCAGTAATAATTAAAGTTCTAATACTTTTGTCATTTTCCGCATCAACAAGTATCTCGTGAATTTCCTCGATGGTTTGTTTATTTAATGCGTTTAATTTATCAGGACGATTAATGGTAATAACCAATACATCGTTTTTTAATTCAGTTATAATATTTTCTAAAGCCATTTCTACTGTCATTTTCATTTATATTTATTGGAACAAATATAATGCGATATCAATAAATAGATTAAAAAGTTATTAACCTGATTTATTTAACATATTTTGTTTTTGGGAATGCAATAAACACACTGGTTGTGTTATTACCTTTGTTTTATGATTATTTATGCAATACTTGGATTAGGAACCACACAAAAATTACATGTAAACACTAAATATAATGGTGTTGAAATTATTGTTTTAAATAGACCTATTACAAATAAAAAGGACATAATGGAAATATATGCTCATAAATTTTACCACAAATAGATACAAGTGTTCCTTCAAAAATTAGTCTCGTTTAGCAATAAACCAATTATTAAATAAGTTTTCTTTATTATATTTCATCGGTTGCTTAGTTTCAAAATCTATTAAGCTTGCATTGGCTTCTTGTAAAATTGCTTGTCCTGCAGCCGTATCCCATTCCATAGTTGGACCAAAGCGAGGATACTCATCTGCAACACCTTCAGCCACCCAACACATTTTAATACTACTTCCTGTTGAAACAATCTCAACGTTTTTATGATTTAATTTTAATTGTTCAATATGTTGATGAGTTTCGGTGCTCATGTGAGAACGACTAGCCACTACAATGTAATTGGTTCTATTAGAAACGATGGGTAATTTTTTGGCAACATATAATAAGTTTTCTAATGTTGAAGTTTGAATAGCATCAATTAATATAGAAAAATCTTTTCTATCTATTTTATAAGAACCAATTCCTTTAGCCGCAAAATATAAATCTTTAAATACGGGAGAATATATAACACCAAGCGTTGGAATATTATCTTCTACTAAAGCTATATTTACAGTAAATTCTCCATTTCGTTTTACAAATTCTTTTGTTCCGTCTAAAGGATCTACAATCCATAATTGATTCCAGTTTTTTCTTTTTTCAAAACTATCATGATTACTTTCTTCACTTAAAATAGGAATATTAAATTGTTTTAATTCTTCAATAATTTTATCACTTGCTTTTTTATCAGCTAATGTTAGAGGTGATTTATCATCCTTGTATTCAACATTAAAATTTGTTTCATAAACATTTAAAATTTCTTTACCCGCTAAAACAGCAGCAATAATTGTTTGATGAAGAAGTTGTTGATACATACTAATAAAGTTTAATTATAAAATTAACTAAAAACAGAGTATATAATAAAGGAAGATAAGTAAGCTAATCCAGTCATAAACACTAATTGTATGGCTGGCCATTTCCAGTGTTTGGTTTCTCTGTAGGTAGTTGCAAGCGTGCTCATGCATTGCATTGCAAATACGTAAAAAACCAATAGCGACCAACACACTGCATTTGAATAGGATGGTTTTTGTGTTTCAAAATTTTTCTCTGCAATTAATTTTTCTCTTAGTGTTTCTGTGTTTTCCAAATCACCACTACTATATATTGTTGCCATGGTTCCAACAAAAACTTCACGAGCAGCAAATGATGTAATTAAAGCAATTCCAATTTTCCAATCAAAACCTAATGGTTTAATCACAGGTTCCATTTTTTTCCCTAATAGTCCAGCATAGGACGCTTCTAGTTTTTCTGATTGCATTTGTGCCTCAAAAACTGTTTTTATGCTATCATTATCGGTTGATATAATAGCATTACTGTATTTCGTTTCGATGACATCAAAACTATTAGAAGGAGCGTGTGAAGTTAAAAACCACAATACCACAGAGATAGCTAAAATAATTTTACCTGCGTCAAATAAAAACACTTTTACTTTATCAAATACTAACATACCAACTGTTTGCCATTGTGGTATTCGATAAACAGGAAGTTCCATTATAAAATAACTTTTTTCGGATGTTTTTAAAAAGCGTTTTAAAACTAATGCAGCTAATAATGCGGCTGCAAATCCCAATAGATACATGGCCATCAAAACTAAACCTTGATAATTAAATCCCAAAAATGTTTTTTTGCCGGCAAACATAATACTGATTAGTAAAGTATATACTGGCAAACGTGCCGAACAACTAATTAATGGAGTAACTAAAATAGTGATGATTCTATCTTTCCAATTAGCAATCGTTCTTGTACTCATAATCGAAGGTACAGCGCAGGCTACACTACTAATCATAGGAATAACTGATTTTCCATTTAATCCAAATCGACGCATAACTTTGTCTAAAATAAAACTTGCGCGCGCCATATACCCCGTGTCTTCTAATATGGCAATAAAGAAAAACAATAAGGCAATTTGGGGTACAAAGACGACTATGCCACTAATGCCAGCTAAAATACCATTTACAACTAAATCATTAAATTGTCCTTGAGGCAAGATCGAGGCAGTTTTGTTCATTAAATACGTAAAGCTTTCTTCAATCCATGTCATAGGGTATTCGGCTACGTAAAAAATAAATTGAAAAATAACTAATAGCACTAAAAAGAAAAATGCAAAGCCATATATTTTGTGAGTAAAAAATAAATCTAGTTTTTGTGTGATGCTTTTACTTAATTGCTCAGGTTGTTTTATGCTTTTTGCGATAATATAGTTAATCTTAGCAAAGCGATGAATGTTATCGGCTAATTCAAATTTTTTCGTGAGCTCATTATTTACCTTTTGGTTTTTAAATTGTGAAAGGATGATTTGCTCGTAAGTTTCGGTTTGAGGGAATAATTGTTTTTGTTTTTCAAAATTATAAAAAATCGAATTAGATACATTTGCATTTGCAATTGCCTCTTTCAATTCTTTTATTCCTTCTTTATTTCTAGAATTTGTTGTAATCACAGAGATACCAAGAAGCTTTTCTAATTCTTCTTTATAAATGGTAATGTTATTTTTCTCAGCTTCATCAATCATATTTAAAGCCATCACACAAGGCTTTTTTAAATCAATGACTTGAGTTGCTAATAACAAATGGCGTTTTAAGTTTGAGGAATCAACTACAATCACAACCACGTCAATTTTTTCGCTAGAATTTAAAAGTGCTTTACACGCTACTTCTTCATCTATTGATTTTGGATATAAACTGTAGGTGCCAGGTAAATCTGTTAATTGATATTCAACATTATTGTGTTTGTACGAGCCATAATGTTTGTCTACAGTTACTCCAGAGTAATTCCCGGTCTTTTGATGCAAGCCTGTTAGGGAATTAAACAACGTAGATTTTCCGCTATTTGGATTACCAATTAGTGCTATAGAAGTATGAGATGGTTTAGACAGCACAAGATTCAACGGTATTTTCTGGATTTATTTTTACAACAATTGTAGCTGCTTCTTGTTTTCGCAAACTCAACAAATAACCCGAAACCTCTATAGCTATCGGGTCTCCAAAAGGAGCAATATTGGTTAATTTAATTTTTTCGCCAGGCAAACAGCCCATTTCAATGAATTTAAGTGATAAAAAATCATCTGTAAATTTTTGTATAGTTGCCGATTGGCCTAGTTTTAAAGTATCGAGTGTTGGCATAAAAAAGCATTTAAAATTACATTTTTATATGTTTTTTTATCATACCCTAAAAATGGTATGTAATAATTAAATAACACCTAAAGCATGAAAGAATATAATAGCAAATGTTCCTAAAAATAGTATTAGGAGAGTATTAGCTATTTTTAATTGTTTAATTTCTGCGAGATAATCACCAATAAAAATACTTAAGGGTATAATACAAGGTAATAAAACCATATCTGACACCTGCTCAAATAGCATGATAATTAAACAAAGTAAAAGCATCCACAATAAGATGTATTTTGTTTTTTTTGTTTTCACCTTACTGCCAAATCCCTTAGTAAAGGATTTTACTAGTGTAAATACTAATGTGAGAACAGTAATAAAAATAAATCCAAAATAGTACTCTGAAACGATAGTTTTTTGTATGCTTGATGTTGCTTCTTTTATCATACCAAATACGGCAAAATAATCATCAGTAGTTAAATAACAAATGCTTACATAAATGTAAAGTGGGGTTATTAAACCTAATAACAAAACACACCATTCTCGCCAATTAAATGGGCGAAGAATAATTAAGACGATAAAACTTAAAGGAAAAACTACAATATAATGAATACAAAAAAACGAGGCTAAGCCCATAAACAAACCTGCTTTAAAAAATTCAGCAAGCGCATAATCTTGTCGATAACTACTCATTAAAAAGTATAAAGAGGGTAAAACAAATAAATTGGCCAAAAGAATAGGCTCAATGATGTTTTTTGTACTAGCCGAAAATGCAAATAAAATATATAAAAATGCGGGTAAATAATTTGTTTTGGATGTAATTTCTTGGTTAATAGATATAAAATTAACAAAAAAAGCTCCTAATAAAATAGCTATTAATGAAATAATTTGGTTTAAAGTAAACGAAATATTGCCTCCAAAAAAGTAATAATACAAAATATGTTCTTTATAATTAATCAAAGATAAATCTGTGTTTACAAATGCAAAAGTGCCTGACCAGACGGCTATGCATAGCAAAATAAGTATTATAATGGATGCTTGTATATTACTTTTTAAAGGACCAATAATCATTTTTTTAAGAAAATCGTTTTTTTTAAGAAAAAATTCTATTTTTGTGCTGTAAACTTACAAAAATTAGATTAATATGGCTTCTTTAATAATTACAATGACAGATGTTTTTTACGGAATTGGCGAATTTTCAAAATCTGTATTTAAAGGTATGGATGTTTTAGGGCACGGTCCAAACATCATTTTATGGAGTATTATTGCTTTTTTATTAGGATACCAAGTAAGACAAATGATCAAACAAAATAAAGAAGCTGACAAAAACGGCACTTTAAGATAGTTAAAAAAATTCGTATTTAAAAAAGGGAGCCTTGATTTTTTAATCAGGGTTTTTTTGTTTAGTTTAGTTTGTCTTAATTTAAGAACATGCATAAAAAACTATTACCATTTTTATTTATTGTGTTTAGTTTTCTTGGCTTTTATAAAGCTAATGCAACTCATATTGTTGGCGGTGAGTTAAATTATAAGTATTTAGGTGCAAATAATTATGAAATACGTTTAACAGTGTATCGCGATTGTTACGTTGGAAGACCTCCATTTGATGATCCAGCTTATGTGGGAATTTTTAATAGTAGCAATCAATTGCTTCGAACTTTAACAATGACATTTAGAGGGTTAGATACACTTCCTCCCACAATTAACGATCCTTGTGCGATACCCCCGTTAGATTTCTGTTACGAGGTGACAACTTATGTTGATACTATCAATTTACCGCCCTTAGCTGGTGGATATCAGATTTCCTATCAACGATGTTGTCGTAATGTTAATATTTTAAACATTGTAAATCCAAGTTGTGTTGGGGCAACCTATTATGCTTCTATTCCAGGGCCAGAGGTTGTAGCAGTTAATAGTAATCCAGTTATTAAATTTTGGCCGCCACCATTTATTTGTGTCAATAAACCATGGGTTTTTGATAATTCTGCTATTGATTATGATGGAGATTCTTTGGTGTATGAATTATTTATGCCATATGATGGTTTAACGCCAGATTGTCCAATTATAACACTACCTGTTCCTACTCCTGCTGGAACAGGCTGCCCTAATACAGTTCCATTTTGCCCACCTGTCCCTGTGAGTCCACCTTTTAATACAATTATTTGGCAAGGAGCATATAATACGGCTAATATGCTTGGTGGAGTTCCTATGCAAATAAATTCATCAACAGGAATAGTTACTGCAACGCCAAATACCCAGGGCTATTTTGTAATTGGAATAAAAGTAAAAGAATATCGTAACGGTGTTTTTTTAAGTGAAACCAAACGAGATTTCCAGTTAATTGTAAAACCTTGTCCAAGTGCAGTTGTGGCAGCTGCTCAAATTCCTCAAAATCTTTGTGGAACAACAACTGCCACATTTATAAATACAAGCTCAGGTAGTTCGGGTTTAGATTATAATTGGAATTTTGGAGATTTAACGACACTTGCCGATACGTCACACTTAGCCTCTCCATTGTATAATTATCCAGGATTAGGGACGTATACAGTTAGTTTAATAGCAAGTTTAGTAAACAAACCGTTATGTAACGATACGGCTCTGGTTACCATTTCTGTTTACCCTAAACCTAATGTGGCATTTGCTACCTTAACCGATACCTGTGCTAATTTAGCAACCTTTGTAAATCAATCAGCCCCTTTAACTGATTCATTTAATTGGTATATAAATTCAATTGCAGTTTCTACACAAAATACTACATCCTATTCGTTTAATAATGCGGGAACATATACGGTTACCTTAATTGCCCAAAATATATATGGATGTAAGGATACGCTTGATCACATCATCGTTATTCCAGTCGATTCGGCAGCTATAAATCCTCCCAAAATAAAATGTACAAATGTTTCTTCTGTTAATCTTTTGGCTAATGGTGGTGATTTTTACAGTTGGCAGCCTGTTTATGGTTTATCAAGCACAACGATTTCCAACCCTGTTTGCACTGCAACCACCTCAACCATGTATACAGTTACTATTACTCAAAATAGTCTGTTTGGTAAAACCTGTGTAAAAACCCTAACTACATCTGTCAGCATCGAGCCAATAGATACCGCCAAGTTTTCATTTACCGTTTTTCCATGTACAGATTCGGTGAGGTTTATTAATAACTCTGTTTCCTCTTCCAGTTTACAATCTGTTTTTTGGAATTTCAACGGAGGAAACATCCCTAACTCATTAAGTCAAACAACACAAACGTATTCTGTAAACGGAACTTATACAGTTTCATTGGTTACAATAAATGCTTTTGGTTGTAGAGATAGTACAACAAAACCAATTTCTATTTTTAATTTTACAAATGCCGTTATATCAAACGACACTATTTGCAGAGGCTTTTCAAGTCAATTAACTGCCAATGGAGGGACAAGTTATACCTGGTCACCCGCTGCATCTTTATCAAATCCAAATAGTCAAAATCCAATTGCCACTCCAAGTATTACAACAACATATAGTGTTATTATCATAAATAACTCTTCAGGAAATTTTTGTAGCGACACTCTTAAAACAACAGTTCTCGTAAATCCAAAAATTAATGCTGCCTTTAATTATAGTATTGGTATCTGTGCAAATCAGGTTCAGTTTACCGACGCTTCTTCTGTTAGTCCGGTAAGTTGGCAATGGACCTTTGGGGATAGCAATTCTTCTCTTGTACAAGATCCATTTCACTATTATAGCTCTTCCAATACATATACCGTAACCTTAATTTCTACTAATAGTTTTGGATGCAAGGATACTACCAGTCAGGCCATCGCCTTACCACCATTTACACCCATTTCTGTGAATAGTTCCGTTACAAAATGCCAATCTGATACCTTGCAATTAAAAGCTACTGGAGGTGTGTCTTATATCTGGACACCGGCACAAACATTATCTAACCCAACCATATATAATCCCTTAGCCTTCCCCTTAACATCAACGATTTACAGCGTTACTGTTTTTTCATTAAACGGTACGGATACCTGTAAAAGCAACTTGACAACAACCGTCAATGTTTTTCCTTTTTCATATAACAGCTCCTCTATTACCGTCATACCATCAACGCTCACACTAGGCCAATCCTCTAATGTCACATTAAATGGGTTTCCCGCTAACAATACCATTACTGTTGTACCGGATGCTCATGTTGCGTACACAGGTAACAATACATTTGTTGTAACGCCAACGAAATCAGGGCTATACACCATATTTGCCGCCGACACCAATAATTGCCAGTATGTATTAAGAACCATTTATATTGAAGTACTAACAAATGAGTGCAACGAAGGGGTTGTTTATTTACCTACCGGGTTTACCCCAAATAACGATGGAGTAAATGATATATTATATATCCGAAGCAATTTTATAACAGAAGTATACTTAACCATTTACGATAGGTGGGGAGAAAAATTATTTGAAACCGATGATATCAAAAAAGGTTGGGACGGAATTTATAAAGGAAAATTATTGGATCAGGGAGTGTATGGTTATTATATGACATTCAAATGCAATAATGGCGCTGAATCCTTTAAAAAAGGAAATATCACATTAATGAGATAACATGAAAAAGCTATTGATATATCTAACCAATATTATACCGTTTGGTGTTGTTATTGGTTTGTTATACCTTATATTTCCCCAAAATTTATTTTCTCAGGATATTCATTTTTCAAATTGGAATATGTCTCCCTTAAACTTAAATCCGGCAAATACCGGCATGTTTGAAGGCGACGGGAGATTAATCTTCAATTTTCGCAATCAATGGAAAAGAGTTCCGGTTCCTTACAACACGTTTAGTTTTGGTGCGGATTTTAATTTTAAAAAAACCTTGGTAAAAAACACAAAAGAAGCAGTTGGATTAATTTTTAATCACGACGCATCTGGAGACGGTAAGTATACGATCACTGATTTCAAAGTGCCTTTTAATCATAAATTTTCTTTTAAGAAAGACCCCTCATTAACTATTGCCTTGGGCGTATTGGCTGGCTTAACTAATCTTAAAATTGATCCTACTAAATTATCCTATGATAAACAATGGGATGGTGATGCCTATAATCAGGGTATTGCCAATGGAGAAGATTTTCCAAGACAAAGTAAGGTGTTTGCAGATATTTCTTTAGGAACGGTTGTTCAAAAAACAATCACTTCAAAAATAATAGCAACGGTTGGTTATGGTATCAGTCATATTAATAAACCAAACATTTCGTTTTATAATACATCAGGTGTTGTATTAAGACCAAGACATAATGAGTCGTTACAATTGAAATATAGTTTTAATAGTATTTCTGCAATCATGTTCGAATATTATGGAAATCAGCAACAAAAATTTCGTGAAAATTTAGTAGGAGTATCTTATTATCATTCGATTGATCCAAAAACAAATACCGTTTTTAATGTGGGTATTTTATCTCGTATCAAAGATGCTCTTATTACAACCGTTGGCTTGCAATATAACAGTATGCGCCTACAGGCATCCTATGATTATAATTATTCGCAATTTAAACGCGCTACAAATGGAAGAGGCGGATTCGAAATTTCATTTATTTACATTTGGGCAAAACCAAAAGTGTTTGTCCCAAAATCAAGCGTTTGTCCAATCTACATGTAAGTAATATGCCATTAAAAAACGTGTATAAGATTTTTATAGTTGCTTTTTTTTTGCTCACGAACAGTGGTCAATCTCAAAGCATCAAACAATATTTAAAACTTGGGTCTGAGACTACTGTAAAAAAAGATTACTCTTCAGCAGCACAATACTACAATCAAGTCATTTTAATAGATTCTTCTAAAATAGAATACCAATTGTTATTTGCAGATGCTTCTCGCTTAAATTATGACAACGATGTGTCATTACATTGGTATTTAAAAATTTATAAAAAAGATAATGGTAAAACATATAAAGAAGTTCCTTTTCATATTGCCACACTTTTAAAAGGTTCGGGCAAATACAAAGACGCTAAAAAATATTTTGACAAGTATTATAAAAAACAACGCAATAGTAAAGACAAAGAAAAAGCGCGTTTAGCTGCAAAAGCAAAACAAGAATTTGAGTCTTGCGATATTGCCCAAGTATTAGTAAAAAATCCCGTAGACGTGAAAGTGATTCACTTGGACAGTGCTGTAAATAGTAAGGTGAGCGAGTATGCACCTTTTGAATATGACAGCTTGTTATACTTTTCATCATTAAGAGACAAGTCGCATACTGATGCAGCTGGCGTTGGATTTAATAAATTATACACCGCTAAAAAATCAGCAAAAAAACAAAACAAATTTTTGCGAGCTAAAGAATTAGATTCTTTGTTTAATAAAAGTGCCATCCATAATGCAAACACAAGTTTTAATTCAGATTTTACAAAAGTATTTGTATCAAGATGCGGCGCATTAAATGCAAGTCAGTACCGTTGCGAAATTTATGTATCTGATTTTAAAAATGGACATTGGACAGAGTTGCAAAAATTACCATCACCCATTAATGTAAGTGGGAGTAATACAACCCAACCGTGCTTAAGTGAAATAAACGGGAAACAAGTTTTGTTTTTTTCAAGTGATAGAACGGCAGGAGAAGGCGCTATGGATATTTGGTATGCTTTTATGAACGATGATGGAACATTTGGAACCCCTATCAACGCTGGAAAAAAAATTAATACAATTGAAGATGATATCACACCTTGGTTCGTTAAAGAAAACAAAACATTATACTTCAGTAGCACTTGGCATAAAGGCTTAGGGAACTTTGATATTTTTACTTCCGAATTTAAAGACAACGCATTTACTGATGCTCAAAACATAGGATACCCTATTAACAGCAGTTATAACGACATTTACTATAGCGTTAATTCTAAAAAAGATAGAGCCTATATTTCTTCTAATCGTTTAGGGTCATATTTTGAAGACAAACCAAACTGCTGTAATGATATTTATAGTTTCCCCATCACACCATTAACTGAACCAGCAAAACCTATTGATACAACCGCTTTGCTAATTAACCAAATGAAAGTATTGGTGCCATTAACGCTGTATTTTCATAATGATGAACCAGAGCCTAAAACAAAAGTGATTGTAACAAAAAAGAACTACAAAAAAACCTATGAAGATTATATTGCTCTAAAGCCAAAATATTTAATGGAATATCCAAAAGGATTGGATGGAGAACCAAAAGACTACGCTCTTAACCGAGTTGAGAATTTTTTTGAAGATAGTGTTGATGCCGGAATGCAAGACCTTGATAAATTTGCCTTATTACTTGATCAAGTTTTAAAACGTGGCGAAAAGGTTAAAATTACAATGAAAGGCTATTGCAGTCCATTAGCCAGTACAGATTACAATGTAAATTTAGCAAAGCGACGTATTAGCAGTTTACGTAACTATTTTATGGAATATGACAATGGGAAATTTGTGAAATTTGTTGATAATACTAATGAAGCCGAAGGACGCATTGAGTTTTTTAACGAAGATATTGGCGAATTGCTAGTCAGTAAAGTGAGTGATGACGTTAAAGATGTTCGAAACTCGGTTTATAGCCCTTATGCCGCCGCCGAAAGAAAAATCCAGATTATCGCCATTAGCTATATGAAGTAAAACAGCTTGAGGGTTGAAGTTATCCCCCTCTGGAAGGGGGCAGGGGGAGAAAAAAGAACGATATAAAAATTGAAAAAAACTTAAAATATCAAATAATGAAAAAATCGCCTATTGAATTAATCAACCTTGTGTTTAGTGGATTGATGGTACTAATTAGTTTTACTGGAGTGTTGGTGTTTTTTTTTTACCGACTTAGTGAGCGATAGGGCATATGGCAATAAACGAATTATACTTGGTTTAGTGTTTTTAGCTTATGCTATTTATCGTTCTTACAGAATGTATTCGTCAATTAAGCAGCAGAAAAAAGTTATCTCATAAATGAAAAGCCCCTACTATTCTAAGGGCTTTTTAATACAGATAATTGTTTTGATTTTAAAACAGAGATTTTAATAAATGAGTAGACTATTAGTACATCACAATATTGTATTTATTTCCATTAAATGTTGCTGTTGCATTGCCGTCGCACATACCATTTCCATAATCAAATATTATTGGATAATTTGGATAATCATTTAAAGTTAATGTAAATACACCACTTACAATCCATGCACAACCTACATTTACTCGTAAATCACTATTAGTAGTAATAGCATAAGCTTCTCCTTCCATAGAAATACCATTTGAATTTCCTCTTATTAAATAATAATCATCATTTATTCCAGGGCTATTTTGCACAAACTCACGTTCTTGAACAGTTGTCCAGGTACTCGTTCTACCATTTGTAGGATGTTTAATAGTTGCATTAACCACATTCACATTATATAATAAATATCCAGCTACATTTACTCCTTTATTTTTAATAGTTTGTGTTCCTTGAATATTATAATCGTTATGATAATAGTTTGTTAGTGTTATTGTTACAACAGTTCCAGAATCTAAATATGGACCAGAAAACACTGCAGTAATAATACCTCTTCTATTATTGTAATCAGAACCTAAACAGTTAGTATTACCAAAATTTATAGTTAAGGTTTTAGGCCAAGTTGTAGTTGAATTTGAAGTAATTGAAACTGTAGCGCAATTTGCTGCCATTTTAAATGCGTTAGTACTATCAGATACAGCACTAATTTGTTTCATAATTCCAGCAAAAGCGTTTTCTGCAATTGAGTTATCAATTGATGAACTGTAACTTGTTGGCTTTTCCTTCTCTTCTTTTTTACATCCTGTAAAAACTATAGATGAAGTAATTACCAATGATAATACTGTTAATAATTTAACAACTAGATTTTTCATCTGAATAATTTTTAATAGTTAAAAGTGCAAATTTATTTGACAATAATTACACCATAGTATATTTCCTTTTACTAATTCGATTTTTTTTGGAGTTAAGTATTTAGTTTATTTAAGTATATAAAAAAACTCCTACCGATTAAGTAGGAGTTTTTATTCTAATAATTAGTGTCCGCCACCATCATGTTCGCCATCGGCTAATGGAACAATTTGAGGTATAAAATCACGTTCAGCTCCTGGCTTACTATAATCATAAGCCCAACGGTGAACTACAGGTAAAGCGCCTGGCCAATTTCCGTGAATATTAGCCATTGGAGTAGTCCACTCTAATGTATTTGAATTCCAAGGATTTTGAGGCGCTTTCTCTCCACGGAACATACTATAGAAGAAGTTAAAAATAAATACAAATTGTGCTAATGCTGCTAAGATAGCAAACACAGTAACTATTTCGTTTATGTCTACTAAGTTATCAAACATAGGGAACGCACTATTTGTATAATATCGACGAGGAACACCCGCCAATCCTAAAAAGTGCATTGGGAAGAATACTCCATAGGCTGATATAAATGTTATCCAGAAATGTAAGTAACCCAATTTTTTGTTCATCATACGTAAGAACATTTTAGGGAACCAATGATATACACCAGCAAACATACCAAAGATGGCAGATAATCCCATTACAATGTGGAAGTGAGCTACCACAAAATAAGTATCATGTACATTAATATCTAAAGTTGAATCTGCTAGGATAATGCCTGTTACACCTCCTGTTACGAAAGAAGATACTAAACCAATAGAAAACAACATTGCTGGAGTATATTGTATATTACCTTTCCATAAAGTAGTAATGTAGTTAAATGCTTTTACTGCTGAAGGAATAGCAATTAATAAAGTTGTAAATACGAATACCGAACCTAAGAATGGATTCATACCAGTTAAGTACATGTGGTGACCCCAAACGATAAATGATAAGAACCCAATTGCTAACATTGAACCAATCATCGCTCTGTAACCAAAAATTGGTTTACGAGCGTTTGTAGAGATGATTTCAGATGTTATACCTAAAGCTGGTAATAACACGATATATACTTCAGGATGACCTAAGAACCAGAATAAATGTTCAAATAATACTGGGCTACCGCCAACATTATCTAACGGACGACCACCAATATAAATATCTGATAAGTAGAAACTTGTTCCTAAACTTCTATCGCAAATTAATAATACAACACAAGAAACTAATACAGGGAAAGATAATACACCTAAGATAGCTGTGATTAAAATCGCCCACATAGTTAATGGCATTCGGGTCATTTTCATGCCTTTAGTACGCAAGTTAATTATAGTTACAATGTAGTTAATACCACCTAATAAAGAAGAAACAACAAATAAAGTCATGGAGATTAACCATAAAGTCATGCCTAATTTTGAGCCAGGCATTGCTTCAGGTAATGCAGATAATGGAGGATAAATTGTCCACCCACCTGATGCTGGACCATCTTCAATAAACAAAGAACCTAACATGATTACACTTGATAAAAAGAAGAACCAGTATGATAACATGTTTAAGAAACCAGATGCCATATCACGTGCACCAACTTGGTAAGGGATTAATAAGTTAGCAAATGTTCCACTTAATCCACCAGTTAATACAAAAAATACCATGATAGTACCGTGAATAGTAACCAATGCCAAGTACATATTAGGATCTAATACACCATCCTTACCCCATTTATCTCCTAACATTGCATTAATAAATGCAAATTTTTCTCCTGGCCATGCTAATTGCATACGGAAAATAATAGACATCGTCATTGCTACAACAGCCATAATAATAGCTGTAATCAAAAATTGACGAGAGATCATTTTATGATCCATACTAAATATGTATTTACTTACAAAACTTTCTTCATGCTCATCATGAGCGTGATCGTGGTGCCCTAAGTGTTCTTTTAAATCTACTGAATGTGCGTTTGCCATTTTTACTGCTTTATTTTAGTACAACAATGTTTTAATTAAATAATTTAGAAGCAACAGTTTTAACTGTTTTTTGTTTTGCTAACCAATCGTTATAATCTTTTTCACTTTCAACAACGATAATCATACCCATATTGTAGTGGGAAGCTCCACAAATTTTATTACATAATAGTTGATAATCAAATTCAACTGCCTCTTCTCCTTTTTTAGCACGAGCTTCATTAATACCAGCCATTAATTGAATAACATAAGGATCCTTACGCATTTCTGCAGTAGTTTTGTTTGGTGTAAATTTAAACGAAGTAACCATACCTGGCACACAGTTCATTTGTGCACGGAAGTGAGGCATGTACGCTGAGTGAATTACATCACGAGAACGCATTTTAAATTCTATTTCTTTACCTACTGGAATATGAAATTCGTTTTTAACTAAAATATCATCATAGCTAGTTGCATCTAATGTATCTAAACCTACATCATTACCTCCATCAATTTGACGGTAATCAGTTGAACCTAATGTTTTATCCTTACCTGCGTATCGAGCTGTCCAGTCGAATTGTTTTGCATATAATTCTACAGTAATTTTGTTTGGATCTTCAGAACGAGTTGTAATGTCATTCCAGTATTTTAAACCAAAAATAATAATGAATGCTAACACAACTGCTGGAACAATAGTCCAAAGCATTTCTAAACGATTATCATGAGCAAAGAAAGTTGCTTTTACCCCTTTTTTACCTGCATATTTGTAAGAAAAGTAAAATAAAAATGCGTTAGTAACAACAAATACAAGTGCTACTAAATACATGTTATAATCCCAAAGGGTATCAATTTTTAATCCATGTTCCGAAGCAGCACCTGGCAGAGAATTGTCGTTCCATTTATTGGCTTGCCAGAAGAAAAACACGATGAATAAAAAACCAAAAGCTAACATGGCTTTTCCATTAAATGAGTTGTCGCTATCGCTTACACTCCATTCATGTCCTTTTTTAAATTGGCGAGACAATTCAACAACACGCATTAACTGATGCGCTGCAATAATTAAAAGTACAAGTCCGATTAAGATTAACAATTTCATATGTTTAAATTATTTGTTTTTTAGTTGTCATATGGTATAACCAGTTTAATCATGTGCGTTTGTGTTTAATGCAAACATGGTTATTTCATATATTTAAATTATTTGTTTTTTAGTTGTCATACCTGTCTGCCGACAGGTAGGTGTTATAACCAGTTTATCTTATCCCGATAGCTATCGGGATGCGTTTGTGTTTAATGCAAACATGGTTATTTCATATCAAATTATTTTATAGTTCTTTATTTTGATTTGTTAATAGATTAGTAAGAATGGTGAGCACTTTCTTCTAAGAATGGGTGATTTTTAACCATTAAAGGACGCCTAGAGAGATTTGTTAATACCACATACATAAATAGACCTAAGAAAAACAAGAAGTTACCTAGTTCCATCCAGCTTAATCCTGTCCAGTGGTGACCTACTGTTCCTGGCATTACTACCATGATAATATCTAAATAATGTCCGATAAAGATGATAACGCCAACAAACATTAAGAAGAAATAATTTCTTTTTGAGTCACGGCTCATTAACATAATCATAGGAAAAGCAAAGTTTACAAATAATACAGTCCACATTAAAGCTTTATAAGATTCCCAACGTGTTTGGAAATATACAATTTCTTCAGGAATATCAGCATACCATATTAACATAAATTGAGAGAAGTATAAGTATGTCCACAAGAAAGAAATTGCAAACATCCATTTACCAATATCATGAACAGTACTTTCAGTTACAAATTCTAAGTATCCTAATTTTTTTAACCATATAACTAAGATAGTTACAGTAATCATTGCACTAACCCACATGCCAGAGAAGATATACCAACCCATCATCGTAGAGAACCAGTGAGTATCAATACTCATAATCCAATCCCATGCAGATGTAGAAGAAGTTACAGCAAACACTACCATAAACCAAGCGCTTAATTTCACGTTTTTCCAGTGGAAACCTTTTGCTTCTTCGTGACCTAATGCATCAGCATCAATAGAGTTTTTACGTAATTTCCAAGTAAACATTACCCATGCTACCATGTATAAAATGGTACGAATCCACCAAAAAGCACCGAAGTAGCCAATTTTACCAGCAATTACTGCATCGTAATTTTCAGAACCTTCAGTAGCAATTCCATCTGCCATCCAAGGATAGATGGTGTGCATGTGAATTTGACCACAGATAAATACTAACAACATAAATGATAAACCAACTGGTAAATACCATGTTACTGCTTCAATAACTCTTTTGATAGTTGTTGCCCAACCAGCTTCAGCTGCATATTGCAATCCTAAAAAAAATGCAGCAGCTAATGCAATAGCCATGAAAAAGAATGACCCAGCAAATACGTTTGCCCATGCACGAGTTGCATGATAATGATGATCATCTGGTTGTTTATCAAACATAAACATACAAATGATAGATACTAAACCAACTACCATCAAAATTACTGATGTCATTTTTGCTTTAGCTGGTACTACGAAATTTAATTTATCAGTGTTCATATTAAAAAATTCTGTCGTATTTAAAAATTCGTTCTTAATTAATGTTTTGTTGTATCTGCAGGAGCAGCAGTTTTTGTACTATCTGTTGCTACTGTTTTTGGTCCTTGTAATTTTTGTACAAAATACACTAATTTCCAACGCTCTTCTTGAGTTAATTGACTTGCATGAGAACCCATTGAGTTTTTACCATAAGTAATTGAATGGAAAATTTTTCCTTCTGGTAAATCTTTTAATGCAGTATTGTATGCAGGAGGAGGACCAGGAAGTTTAGCACCTACTTTTCCATCACCAGCTCCAGTTGCACCATGACAGTGAACGCAGAATTTACCATAAATTACTTCACCTTCTTTTTCAACAGCTTCAGAATAAGCAATTGGATTTTTTAAATACAATCCAGCTTGTTCGTATCCTTGAGGTGTGTTTGGATATACGTAAGGCATGTAACCTCTTGCAATAGTTCCTGCAACTGGTAACATAGCATTGTTTAATGTATCTCCATTAATAACGTGGGTTCCGTAATATTCTACAGATGGTGAACGGTACATGTCTGGCATAAATTCAAAACCAGGGCTGTTAGCGTCTTTTTTACCACATGATGTAAAACCTGCAACTAACATAACTGCAAACGTTCCGCAAGCTACTAGTTTAAGATTTTTGTATGATAAGTTCATATCGTTGTGTTTATCTAATTAATATTTTGGTTCAATTGTAATAGTGCCTTTGTAGTTTACTTCTTCTGCTCCAGTAGAACGTAAAATCTCATCAGCTTTTCTAGATTGTTCATCGTTTAACTCTAAATAAATCATGAATTTATCATCAGTTGTACGAGGATCTGGATTTTTAGCTTTTGCACCTGGAACTAACCAACAACGTAATAAATACGTTAATGACATACCGTGAGCAGCACAAAATACTGTAGCCTCAAAACTAATCGGTATAAATGCAGGAATGTTTACATAGTAATTCCAGTTTGGTTTACCACCAATATCATTAGGCCAATCGCTAATCATCATGTACCACATCATTAATGTAGCTAATGATAAACCAGTGATACCATAAATGAATGCACAAATTGCAATACGTGTGCGAGGTACACCTACAATTGGATCAATTCCGTGAACCGGAAATGGAGTAAATACATCTTTAATACGAATACCTGCTGCACGTAATTTTGTACATCCTTCTAATAAAGGTACTTCGTCTGAGTAGATGCCGTGTATAATTTGTTTAGTTGCCATATTATTACTTCTAATATCTTTTTTCTAAATCTTAGTTCTTAATTAGTGGTGTGCGTGATTAGCTGCAGCTTTTTTGTGTTCTTCTCCTGAAGATTTCAAGATAGATTTTAATTCGGCTTGAGCAATTACTGGGAAAGTACGAGAATACAATAAGAATAATGTAAAGAACATTCCAATTGTACCTACGAAGATACCCACATCAATAAATGTTGGAGAATAAGTATTCCAAGTAGATGGTAAATAAGTACGGCATAAAGTAGGAACGATAATTACAAAACGCTCAAACCACATTCCAATATTTACAACGATTGATAATACAAATGTAAATACTAGGTTAGTACGTAATTTTTTGAACCAGAATAATTGAGGAGAGATTACGTTACAAGTCATCATGGCTGCATAAGACCACCACATTGGACCAGTTGCTCTGTTTAAGAACGCATATTGCTCCCATTCAACACCAGAGTACCAAGCTACAAATAACTCCGTTAAGTAAGCAACACCTACAATGGAACCTGTTACAATAATAACGATGTTCATGTACTCTACGTGTTTTACTGTGATATAAGACTCTAATTTGTATACTTTACGAACGATTAACATTAATGTTAATACCATCGCGAATCCAGAGAATACCGCGCCAGATACGAAATAAGGAGGGAAAATTGTTGTATGCCATCCTGGAACAACGGAAGTAGCAAAGTCAAAAGATACAATTGAGTGAACCGAGAATACTAATGGAGTTGATAATCCTGCTAATACTAAAGATACTTCTTCGAAACGAGACCAGTGACGAACGTTACCGCCCCAACCAAATGATAATAAAGCGTATGCTTTTTTCATTTTTGGTTTAACAACTCTATCACGAATCATTGCGAAATCAGGAATTAAACCAATGTACCAGAAAACGATTGATACAGTTGCATAAGTTGATACCGCAAACACGTCCCATAATAATGGCGAGTTAAAGTTAGGCCATAAAGAACCAAATTGATTTGGTAACGGGAATAACATATAATCTAACCAAGGACGACCAGTGTGTAATGTTACGAAGATTGCCGCACATAATACCGCAAAGATTGTCATCGCCTCAGCTGAACGGTTAATTGCCATACGCCATTTTTGACGGAATAATAATAATACGGCTGAGATTAATGTACCAGCGTGACCTATCCCAATCCACCATACGAAGTTAGTGATATCCCAAGCCCAGTCAACACCGTTATTAGAACCCCAAGCTCCAATACCTACGCCAATTGTGTATGATAAACATCCGATACCCCACATGAAACCTAATACAGAGATGGTAAATAAAATATACCATAATCTGTTTGCCTTACCTTCAATAGGTGCAATAATATCATCGGTGATGTTTCGGTAAGTTTTATTACCTAAGATCAAAGGCTCTCTTATCTGTGATTCTGCGTGCATATTATTTTAAATTCAGAATTTATAATTTAATTTTTTACTATTTATTATGAATGGTGTTCTTCTTTGTGTCCTTCTTCAGCATGAGCAGCAGGTTTTGTAGCAGCATGTGATCCATGATGAATTGCTTCCTCTTGATTTCTAACTTTTAATAAGTAAGATACAGTTGGTTTAACACCTACTTCTTCTAATAAGAAATAGTTTTTATCATCATTTCTCCATGTGTTAATTTCTGCAGCCTCATCATTAACATCACCAAACATGATAGCGTTTGTAGGACAAGCTTGTTGACAAGCAGTTTTAATAGAACCATCTACGATTGGCATTTTAGCTGCTTTTGCTACTAATTTACCAGCTTGTAAACGTTGTTGACACATTGAACATTTTTCCATTACACCACGAGAACGAACTACTACGTCTGGGTTTAATACCATACGTCCTAAATCTTGTTGTGCTGGGTTAATGTCCGTGAACATATCATTTTCAATATAGTTGAACCAGTTGAAACGACGAACTTTGAAAGGACAGTTGTTAGCACAGTAACGAGTACCAATACAACGGTTATAAGTCATCATGTTTAAACCTTCTGTACTATGGCTAGTTGCTAATACTGGACAAACAGTTTCGCAAGGAGCATGGTTACAGTGTTGGCACATCATTGGTTGGAAAGTAACCTTCGGATTTAATGAAGGGTTTTCCATATCTAAATACATTTGCATTGCACCTACATGTTCTTCAGAAGCTTTTTCTTTCGTCATGTCAGATGTATAGTAACGATCGATACGTAACCAATGCATTTCACGAGTTTTACTAACCTCAGATTTTCCAACTACGTGAACGTTATTTTCTACAGTACAAGCTACAACACAAGCTGCGCAACCAATACAAGATGTCATATCAATTGTTAAACCCCATTTGTGGTTTAAACGTGGATGCGCATCCCATAAATCGATTTCTTCTACTGGTTTTTTTCCACCACCATGCATTGGCAACATAGCTGCTGGATTCCAAACTTCTTTTTCTTTAGATTTATATTCATTTAAAGAAACCTCACGTAATAAATACTCTTCACGACCCATGATTGTGTGGTGAATTTGAGTAGCTGCAAATTTGTGCTCTTCGCTAGTTTTAGCAACAGAAGCAGATAAAGTTACATTTTGCAATGTATCATTTGTAACAGTAACAAATGGATAAGCGTTAACGCCAATTCCAAAAGCTACCTTCATTGTTTCTGCCGTGCGGCCGTAGCCAACTGCTAAACCAATAGTTCCAGCAGTTTGACCTGGTTGAGGATACACAGGAACTTTAATTGTAACGCCATTAACAGTTAAATCAACGATTGAACCGATAATATCTTGACGTTTCATTTCATTTAATCCTAAAGATGCAACATCAGCAGGATTCATTGTAATATAGTTATCCCAAGTTACTTTAGAGATAGGATCAGGTAATTCCATTAACCATGGGTTATTACTTTGATTTCCATTTCCTAAACCAACTTTTTCATACACTACTAATTCAAATTGACCACCACCTTTAGCAGAAGTTGCAGAAGATGCAGCTTTGTTATAATCAGGAGTTGGTAAAGAAGAAACTACTTCAGCGGCCACAGCATTGTGAGCAGGAGCTGCATGATGGGCAACTGGAGCAGCCACGTGAGCTGCAGTATCAGCTACTACCGCATTGACAATTGCTGCTACACCTGCCATTAATGGCTTACCTGAAGAATCTTTTGCCATTGGAGCAATAACTGCATCTTTTAATACAGATACTTTTAATACACCATCGTGTAAAGTATGTGCCCAGAAAGAAGCGAAATCTAAATATTTACCTTGTTGTGGGAAAATATGATTGTTCCAGTAACCTTGTAAGTAAGTTAAATAATCAGACTTAACACCTGACCATTTTAATAATGTATCTTGTACTTGACGAGTTCCTTCGTAACGAGGAGCCGAAAAGATTTGATTGATAGTTGGTTGTTGTAATGAATAGTGACCACGTTTCGGATTTGCATCACCCCAAGACTCTAAGAAGTTATTATCTGGACAAACGTAATCAGCTAATAAAGCTGTTTCATCTAATGTTTGAGAGAAAGAAACTTTTACAGCTGCTTTTTTATAAGCCGCTTCAAATTTTAAAGATGCTGGAGCTGTGTAAACTGGGTTACAGTTGTAAGTCATTAAAGTACCAATTTTACCAGCATTTAAATCAGCAACTAAATCTAAAAATGCCTTATCATCACTTTGTTTTAAATTGTAGTGCATTTCTACATCTACAGTTTTACCATAGTTATCTAACATCTTATTGATACCGTTTACCAATGTTTGGCAACCTTCATCATTAAAACCACAAACTACAATTGATTTTCCTTTATTTTGAACTAATTCTTTAGCAACTTTAGCAATTGCCTTAGCTGCATCAGGATTAGAAACTTTTGAATCAGATACTTTTGAATTTCCAGTTGCACCTGCTACTTCATTAAATAAAGAAGCAAGGACTTTTCCAAATTCAGAAGCTTTAACCATGTAACGCTCATCCGCATTTGCTCCAGTTAAAGATAAGTTAGCTTCGAAATGGTAGTGTTTACTCATTTCTAAATTCTCACGATTAACTTTACGAGTTTTGCTATATTGATTAGCAAATTCGATAGGGCTTAACCAAGTTCCTAAGAAATCACAAGCAACACCTACGATAGTTTTTGCTTTAGAGAAATCATAAGAAGAAACAACAGACTTACCAAACACATTCTTGTTAGCTTTAATTAAAGCAGCATAAGAAATAGCATCGTAAGTTACATGTTTAGTATTTGGATATTTAGCTGTAAATTCAGCAATAACAGCCTTAGTTGAAGGACTGATAATTGTAGAACTTAAGATAACGTTAGTTCCAGAAGATAAAGATTTAGCCACTGCATCATCTACATTCTTCCAAGTTGTTGGATTACCTTTAGCTAATGGGCCATTTAAACGAGCCCCATCATATAAACTTAATACAGAAGATTGTACACGAGCACTAGTAGCACCATTACTTACCTTTGATAAATCATTTCCTTCAATTTTGATAGGACGACCTTCACGAGTTTTAACTAACACAGATGCATAATCATGCCCATCATAAAATGTTGAAGCATAAAAATTAGCAACACCTGGAGTTACCTCTTCTGGTTTTACTACGTAAGGAATAGATTTGTTTACAGGTGTTTCGCAAGCTGCTAAAGCAACGGCTGCTGTAGAGAAGCCCATTACTTTTAAGAAATCTCTACGGCTTGTACCTTTAGAGTTTGAATCATCACCAGTAAGGAATTCTTCCATTGGTAATTGTTCAGCAAACTCATTGTTTTTGTTTTGTAAAAAGTCTTCGCTGTTGTTTAGTTCAGGTAAACCTTTCCAGTATTTTTTCGACATAGTCATCTGTGATATTTCTTGTAATTACCGGTTTCTAACAATTAATAGTGACACTTAGCGCATTCAAGTCCTCCGATTTTATCAACCGTAAACTTAACGTCATATTGTCCTTTGTATTTCTCTTTTAAAGCTTTGTGTAATCTGTCGTAGTATGGATTACCTTCCATTGCTACTTCAGTTTTTCTGTGACATTCAATACACCATTTCATTGTTAATGGAGTTTTTTGTTCAACAGTTGTCATTTTTTTAACATCGCCGTGGCAAGTTGCACATTCTTGTTTACCAACTACAACGTGTTGAGAGTGATTAAAATAAACGTGATCAGGTAATGTGTGAACTTTAATCCATTTGATTGGATTTTGAGGATTTGTGTAGTTTCCTGTTTTTGGATCAAATCCAGAAGCTGCGTAAATTTTAGCAATTTCTTTTTCTCCATATTGAGGACCAGTTTGAATTCCTTTGTGACAGTTCATACAAATATTTACTGAAGGAATTCCAGCGTGACGAGATTTTTCAACTGAATTGTGGCAATATTGACAAGCAATCTCGTTATCTCCAGCATGTAATTTATGAGAAAATTTAATTGGCTGGTCTGGGTGGTAACCTTTTTGAGTTTCCCAATCATAATAAACGCCTAAGTCATAACAAGCATCCCAGCAAGATTTCATTCCACTAAAAGCAATTAAGATAACAAATACACCAACTAAACGACGGTGACCACTAATCCATTGTTTAACTTCTTGACCAAAAGTAATTTCTTCTGTTTCAGCTTTTCCTTCTTTTCTATTATAAGAATTTTGTAAAGAGTGACGAACACTTCTTAAAGCGCTTAATACAACAGCTAAAATTGCAATAGCACCTAATAACAAATATAAAGGATCAATTCCTCCTTTTTCTTCTTGAACACCAGGGCCGTCTGCGACAACATCTTGTTTTTTATCTGGACCTTTTACAGGAGGATTTTTAACATAAGCAACTAATGCTTTTAAATCAGCATCTGATAAAAATTCGAACTCGCTCATCGCATCCACTCCGCCATTAGCAGCCACTAAAGATTTTGCATAAGCATCGCCCGAAGCAATTACTTTGTTGTTGTTTTTAATCCAAGCAGTTAACCACTCGTCTTCTGGCTTAGGAACACGGCCAGCTACACCAGCTAAACCGGGACCAGTTAACTTTTGATCGGTTAATGAGTGACAAACGGCACAGTTTTGCTTAAATATTTTAGCACCATCTTGTGCTTTCAATCCAAAAGAGAAAGCAAAAAATAGAAAAACTGCGCCAAATAAGGATTTTAAAGAGAAATGAGACATATTATTATGCATAGAATTATATCTAATTTTGTGTATGTTATGGCTGTTTAATGACACTTTAATGACAAAAATCACCGTGCAAAAATAACAGAATGTTATATATCTAGGTAGTATTTTTTAGATTTTATTAACACTCGACGTAATTTATAATTATTCTAAATAACAAAATTCTTATTTTATTTAAATGGATTTATAGAAGAAAATATTTTAATAAGATGAATTGTAAATTTTATGAAATAAAGTTTGTTTTTTTATCGATGAAAGCAATTTTTTTTAAATAACTACATTTCTTCTATCGTCTTTCCAAGAGAGCGTGTGTTTAATTTTAAATCATCAAACAAATTAATCTTCCCAATAATCTATAATCAATCCATCGTTTGGGCTAATGCCAATTGAACGTTTTTCTATTCCAAAACTGATGATTAAAGCATCATTTAAAAACTGTTCGTCTTCCCTACTTAATTCAAACGCTTCAATAGTTTGGCCAATAACATCTGTCCACATTTTAGTGGTTGATGCATCAATGGGAATCATTTTTATTTTATCACCAAATTCTTGTTTTAATCCTGCTTTTTCTTCTTCAAAATTAAAGTCAGAAATAACATCGATGCCTGTACTTTCTTCATTACAAGTAATTACAAGAGATGAATCGTCTGTAAAAACTAATTGTACGTTGTCTATTAAATCAACTTGTGCATCAGGATTAAAGCGGTTAATCCAAAAATAAATCACTACTTTTTTTAATGTTTTGCCTTCGGCTGCGGTTAATAGTTTTAATTGGTGGTCGGTGAAGTGAGACATTATAAAAGAGATTTAAGAGACGTTTTGACTTAAGGAATTAAAGGGATAGCCAAGCTTTAGCGGCGGTTCCCATAATGATTGTTTTTTCGTTATCAGAAAGAGGCGCTTCTCGAACTAACGTTCCTGGTACTGCTTCTCCTAATGGAAATGGATAATCAGAGCCTTGTACTACTTTATCGGCCCCCACTAAATCGATGATGTATTGTAACATTTTATGGTCGCACACATGCGAATCAACCCAAAATTTACCTAAGTATTTTTTTGGATTAAATTCATTATCAATAGCTACTAAATCAGGACGACATTCCCAACCGTGTTCAATACGACTAATGGTTGGAAGGAATGAACCACCACCGTGAGCAAAGCAAACTTTTAGTTTTGGAAATTTTTCGAAAATGCCACCAAATATCATGGAGCAAATAGCTCTACTAATTTCGGCAGGCATACCAACTAACCAAGGCAACCAATATTTAGTCATGTGTTCTTGTCCCATCATTTGCCATGGATGAACTAAGATAGCTGCATTGGTTCTTTCGCAAGCTGCCCAAAAATCATGAAATTGTGGTTCGCCTAAATTGATATTATTAACATTACTTCCTATTTGAACACCTTTAAACCCTATGCTCATGCAACGTTCCAATTCTTGAACAGCTAATTTAGTATCTTGCATGGGAACTGTTGCTAAACCAATAAATTTATCTGGATATTGATTAACCGTATTTGCAATATCATCATTTAAAAATTGAGAAATTTCTAAGCAATCGTTTGGCTTGGCATCATAGCTAAACATCACAGGAATGGTGCAAATGACTTGCATGTCAGCTTTATGCTCTGCCATTTCTTTAATACGAACTTCGGCATCCCAACAGTTTTCTACAATTTCTCTAAAACGTTTATCGCCTTGCATCATCCAAGCTCTGCCTGGTTGATGATGATCTAATAGTATAAAATTTCCATAACCAAATTTTTTTGTGAAATCAGGAATGTGTTTTGGAATGATATGAGTGTGAGTATCTATTGTGAACATGATTTATTACGAATTAAGCACGAATATACGAATCTGAGTATGATTGATGTAAAAATTACTAGCAAGTTTTTAAAATCTGAAAGGACTGAGTGTTAAAATAAATTATTTAAAATGGCTTCATCTACTAAATTAGCCAGTGTTACTTTTAAATTTGGGGTACGTTCCATTTCGCGTTTAATCGCAAAATTAGCTTCTTTATTACGAGCCCATGCACGACGAGCAATTCCATTATTAACGT
Source organism: Flavobacteriales bacterium (assembly GCA_040376995.1). Lineage (GTDB taxonomy): Bacteria > Bacteroidota > Bacteroidia > B-17B0 > Aurantibacillaceae > UBA4416. The sequence continues at coordinate 3,725 of JBEIPP010000011.1, read as the reverse complement.
CCCAAAACAACATTGATTTTAATCGTCTATCACAATCAGCGCTACCATCTAATACCATTCCAAAACCACCGTTAATGACTTCGCCCCAACCAACCCCACCACCGTTATGTAAACTAATCCATGTGGCACCGCGGAAACTATCACCAACAAAATTTTGTACAGCCATATCAGCAGTGTATTTTGAACCATCATAAATATTAGATGTCTCGCGGTAAGGAGAATCTGTTCCACTTACATCATGATGATCACGTCCTAAAACAACTGGCGCTGAAATTTCTTTAGCGGCAATGGCTTTATTAATGGCTTCGGCAATTTTTACACGACCTTCGCTATCGGCGTATAAAATGCGGGCTTGAGAGCCAACCACTAAATTGTTTTTCATCGCATCCCTAATCCAAACCATGTTATCTTGTAATTGTGGTTTAATTTCTTGCGGAGCTGTTTTATAAATTTCTTCTAAAACCGTTAAAGCAATTTCATCTGTTTTGCGTAAATCGTTTTGGTTAGCACTTGTGCACACCCAGCGGAATGGACCAAAACCATAGTCAAAGCACATTGGCCCTAAAATATCTTGTACGTAGGAGTTATAACGGAAAGTTGCTCCAACATGTCCGCCTTTTATTGGTTGCAAGGTTTTGTATATATCTGCACCTGCTCTTCCTGCTTCTAACAAGAAAGCATTTCCATAATCAAAGAAATACATGCCTTGACTTGTTAATGTATTGATAGCATTGGCATGACGAACTAACGTTTTTTGAACTTCTTCTTTAAATTGAGTAGGGTTATCCGCCATCATATCATTACTTTCTTCCAATGATAAACCAACAGGATAATAACCTCCAGCCCAGGGATTATGTAGTGATGTTTGATCAGATCCAACATCTACTTTTAATCCTTCTTTAACAATGCGTTCCCATAAATCAATTACATTTCCTTGATATGCAATAGAAACAGCTTCTTTTTTTGCTTGCGCTTGTTTAACTCTTGGAATCAATACATCTAAGTTGTCATACACTTCATCTACCCAACCTTGTGAGTGACGAGTGTGAACAGCTTTAGGATTAATTTCGGCAGTGATAGAAACTAAACCAGCTATTTTAGCAGCTTTTGGTTGAGCGCCACTCATACCACCTAAACCACAGGTGATAAAGAGGAGACCAGAACCAGCCCCCTCCAACTCCCCCGAAGGGGAAGAGCTAACAATTGTGTTTAACAAACTGTTGTTAGTTACATTTTGTGAATGTTTTAATTCCTTCCCTTTTTTGGAAGGTTGGGATGAGGCAACTATTCTTGCAGCATTCATTATAGTAATACAAGTGCCATGCACAATGCCTTGCGGACCAATATACATGAATGAACCAGCCGTCATTTGTCCGTATTGAGTAACGCCTAGTGCATTAAATTTTTCCCAATCATCGGTTTTGCTGTAATTAGGAATCATCATACCATTTGTTACAACTACTCTTGGCGCATCTTTATGGGAAGGAAATAAACCCATAGGATGTCCGCTATATAAAACCAAAGTTTGCTCGTCTGTCATAGTAGCTAAGTATTGCATAGTTAACAAGTATTGAGCCCAGTTTTGAAATACAGCACCGTTACCACCGTAGGTAATTAACTCGTGTGGATGTTGTGCTACAGTATAATCTAAGTTATTACTTAGCATGTGCATAATGGCAGCAGCCTGAATACTTTGATGCGGATAGTCCATGATTGGACGAGCATAGATTTTATAGTCTGGACGAAAACGGTACATGTAAATTCGTCCATATGTTTTTAATTCTTCTGCAAATTCTTTTGCTAAAATAGGATGATGCTTAGGTTCAAAATAACGTAATGCATTTTTAATGGCTAATTTTTTTTCTGTACTGTTTAAAATGTCTTTGCGTTTTGGTGCATGATTAATCGTACTTTCGTAAACTTTTGGTTGAGGAAGTTCGGAAGTAATACCTTGTAATATGTGTTGTTGAAATTGTTTTAATTCCATCGTATAAATACGTTAATTTAGATGTGTTGAAATTACATGATTTTTTTAAACTTTCAGCGACTTTGTCTGTTTAAACAATATGCAAAAAGTAGTCTTGTTTTGGTTTAGAAGAGATTTGCGTTTAGAAGATAATGCAGGGCTTTATTATGCTCTTAAAAAAGGATTGCCTGTGTTGCCAATCTTTATTTTTGATAAAAACATTTTAGATAAGTTAGAAGATAAAAAAGATGGCAGAGTAGAATTTATTCATCAAGCTATTTTAAATTTAAACGAACAGTTAAAAGAGTTCGGAAGTTCTATAAATGTATTTCATTCAACTCCAGAAAATGTTTTTAACAAATTTGTTAAAGAGTATGATATTGAATGTGTTTATACGAATCATGATTATGAACCTTATGCAAATGAACGTGATGTTGCTGTTAAAGAGTTTTTAATTAATAATAAAATTGAATTTAAAACCTATAAGGACCAATGTATATTTGAAAAAGACGAAGTTGTTAAAGATGACGGAAAGCCATATACTATTTTTACTCCTTATAGTAGAAAATGGAAATTGCGCTTAACAGATTTTCATGTGAAGCCATATCCAAATAAAAAATATTTTAAAAATTTTATCCAAACAAAAACGTTTAATATTCCTACATTAAAAGAATTAGGTTTTGAAAAATCTGGTTTAGAATTTCCTTCTACATCTATTAGTAAATCTATTGTTGCCAATTACAAAGAACAGCGAGATTTTCCTGCTATTAAAGGAACTAGTAAACTCAGTTTGCATTTGCGTTTTGGAACCGTTAGTATTAGAGCATTAGCAAAGCAAGCTTTATTATTAAACGAAACTTGGCTAAATGAATTGATATGGAGAGATTTTTACATGATGATCTTATATCATTTCCCACATGTAGCGAAAAATTCATTTAAGACTCAGTATGATAGAATAGAGTGGAGGAATAATGAACATGAATTTAAAGCATGGTGCGAAGGAAAGACAGGGTTTCCGATTGTGGATGCTGGGATGAGAGAATTAAATTCTACTGGTTTTATGCATAACCGAGTGCGCATGATAGTAGCTAGTTTTTTAGTGAAAGATTTATTAATTGATTGGCGTTGGGGCGAAGCCTACTTTGCACAAAAATTATTAGACTTTGATTTAAGCGCCAATAATGGTGGTTGGCAATGGGCTGCAGGAAGTGGCTGTGATGCAGCACCCTACTTTAGAGTGTTTAATCCAACAGAACAAACTAAAAAGTTTGACCCAAAATATGAGTATGTCAGAAAATGGGTACCTGAATTTAATACTGCAAAATATCCTAAACCAATAGTTGATCATTCAGCAGCTAGACTTAGAGTATTATCAGTTTACAAAGATGCTTTAACGGATAATAAACAAACTAAGTTGTTTAAATAGTAAATTAACCATCCTAGTTTCGCACTTTTGATAAAATTTCATTTCGGAATTTACGCCGAGGTTTATTAAGTTCCCAAAAATCATTTTTGTGTGTGATGTATTTAAGGTATCAATATACTAATTTTTCTAATTTTAAAAACAGTATTTAGATCCTTGCTTTTATGTTACCATAATAATTGTATATTCATAAAAAACTATCCGAAAGTTAAATTTTAAAAAGTGACAGAAAATTTTCAAACCTTTGAGGTATCGAAACCTTTAAAAAAGTATGAGCCTTTTCTGCCGCAACAAAAATAACAATAAACCTGTAATTCGTCAGGTTATAGATTTAAT
>JBEIPP010000203.1:0-4969 GCA_040376995.1 Flavobacteriales bacterium | reverse complement strand
CTTCATCATAGTGGTTACTATGCTTCAGTCAAAAAAGTGTCTGTTTTATTAAGCTTTCAACTCTCATTACGATTCCTAATGCATAATCTGGGTTTAAATTAACATTTCGGTAGAGATTGTTTCAAAACCAAATAAGGCAATCACGAAAACGTTAGGGATAAGTTTCGGAACGAATTTTCCATCGACAAATTCCGTCTGACAAAAAATCGTTCTTTAAATTGCGGACACAGAACATCACAATACTTTGACTAAAAGGCAAATAGAATATTTTTTTACCTTTACTAAATAACATTTTAAACTCAAATGATATGAACAGAATATTAGTTTTAATTACACTTTCAGATAACGGAATAGAAACAATAAAATATAATCCTGAATTACCAAAAAAAGAAATGGAGTTTGTAAATCAATGGAAACAAGAAAATATTTTAGAGAGTTTCTTTATTTCAGTAACAAAAAAAGACGCTGTTTTAATATTTCAAAATGTTGATGAGACCAAGACAAAGGAGCTCATTGAAATATTACCTTACTTTCCTTATATGTCTAAAATTGTATATCACAATTTAAACAAACACTTTTAAAAGTAATAGCAAACTGTTTTAATATGCAGACACGTAAACAAAACGTAAACTGTGTGATAAAACCATACCGCTAAATACTTCTAACATATAGTTGCAAATGTTAATATAAACTCTTCGTAGCCTGATTTTTATCATAATTAATAAGATGTTTCGTCATATTTTTTTTGTGAAGAAGTGATTAACTATGCTAAAGCATATTTGCTTGTAGTTTTAGTTTAATTAATATAAAAACAATACCATGAAAAAATTAGAAAACAAAACAGCTATCATTACTGGTGCTGCATCAGGTATGGGAAAAGCTATGGCTCAATTATTTTCTGCCGAAGGAGCTAACGTGATTGTGGCTGATTTAAAACAAAATGAAATAGACGAAGTTGTAAATTCTATTAGCCAAAACGGCGGCAAGGCACATGGTGTAGTTTGTAACGTAGCCAATGAAGCAGATATTAAAAATATGATTGATACTGCTGTATCAAAATACAATACAATAGATGTATTAGTAAACAATGCAGGTGTGATGGATGATTTTTTTCCTGTTGATCAGGTATCAAACGAGTTGTGGAATAAAGTGATGAGTATAAATGTGAATGGTCCATTTTATGCTTGTCGTTTAGCAGTGCCTATTATGTTAAAGCAAGGAAGTGGTTCTATTATAAATATAGCTTCTATAGGAGGTTTATATGGTTCAAGAGCTGGTGCGGTTTATACAACATCTAAACATGCTTTGGTAGGCTTAACAAAAAATATAGGATTCATGTATTCGCAACAAGGTATTCGTTGCAATGCCATTGCACCAGGAGGTGTTAATACCAATATTGGTAAAGGGATGAATCCAAATCAGTTTGGTTATGGAAGATGCACTTCTGGTTTGGCTAGTATGCCTCGTATGGGTGAGTCTGATGAAATAGCCAAAACAGCTTTGTTTTTAGCATGTAACGATTCGAGTTTTGTAAATGGAACTGTATTAACAGCCGATGGCGGTTGGACTGCTTACTAACAAACAATATTTAAAGCCAAGGGCATAATTTTAATGGAGAGTTTATTAAATACTTTGATAGGCTCTCCATCAAAATGAACAGGTAGCACTCCATTAAATTCAATGTCAATCTGTTTTCCTTTTTCGGATTGTAATTGGATAGAGGTATGTATTTTTTTTGAAAAGAGTTTAATACCAATCATTGGAATAGCAAAATTAGAGAAGGGTTTTAAAATACTAACGTTTAAAATTCCGTCACTTAATTCGGCTTCTGGTGCAATGTAAACATCATTTCCCCATTGTCCAGCATTTGCAACAGTTATTAAAAAGGCTTTGGTTTCTATTATTTTATCGTCTACTGTAATTTTATATTGATGAGGCGTGTATCCAAAAAATTCTTTTATAGTGGTTTTAAAATAGGTTACAAAGCCGCGTTTGGTACTTGCTGCAAATTCGTTTGCAATATGTGCATCAAAGCCTACGCCAGCTGTGCAAAAAAACGGATATTCATTAATCATAGCACCATCAATTTGTTTTGTGGTACCTCTTTCAATAATTTGTAAAGCTTGTTTTAAATCTAAAGGAATACGATTGCTTCTAGCTAAACCATTTCCTGATCCTAAAGGAAAAATTCCTAAAGCCATATTGCTATTCATTACTACTGAAGCCACTTGATTTACGGTGCCATCTCCGCCACAAGCCACTACAATACTATAGTTACCAATAAGTATTTGTTGTTTAACAGATTCAAAATCATCTTTATTTTTCCAAACAATTAAATCGTATGAAACATGTCTTGGAAAATGATTTTTAATAAACTTAATGATGTCAATTTTCTTTTTAACACCAGCATTAGGATTTATAACGAATGCAATTTTTTGAGTCATGATTATTTTTTGGCAGTGGTAAAGAAAAATTCTTTTAGGTAGTTAGGTTCTGAGTATGCTACATCTTCAAAATCTTTTGCTTGATATTTAGCATACGCAAGTTCAATCATATTGTAAGCACTTGCAGTAACATCATCAATAAAAAAAGCTTGAGGAATAGTTTGAAGCATTTCTTTAGCTTTTGGCATACCATCTCCAAAAAAGTAAATCGGTTTATCTAAATCAAATACTTTTATGCTTTCTTCATTTAATACCAATGCTTGTAAAGGAATAATTTCATTTAACTGATTTTCATACACGCCACAATAAACTTCCATACGTCGTGCATCCATCATGGGACAAAATAATACACCTGTAGTTGTTTTTTTGATAGCAGTTACACTTAGTGCTTTTAATGTTTCGATACTGATTAAAGGAATTTGTAAAGCATAAGCTAATCCTTTAGCTGCCGAAAAACCAATTCGTAAACCTGTGTAGGAACCAGGGCCAGAACTTATGGAAACAGCACTTAAATCACTTGGCTTTAAGGCGTTTTCTTTTAGGAGTTCGTTAATAAACACATGCAAATTTTCGGCATGCGTGTATCCATTGTTTTGTTCCTTAATCGCTATTAAGTCCGTGCCTTTTGAAATAGCCACAGAACAAACTGTTGATGTGCTTTCAATATGTAGAAGGTAAGCCATTATTTATTTTTATCAGAAAATAATTCGTCCTTATCTACTATTTTAATTTTTTTGCCATTCTTTAAAATTTTTGAAACAGCTCCGTATGGTCCAGAAATAATTTCATCTCCTATATTTACACCGCTTTTAATTTCAATATAATCATTATCCTGAATGCCAGTTGTAACATAAATCATTTTAGCAACACCGTTATTATTTACAAAAACACATTCTTTAATTTCGTCTTCTTTTTTGTTGTTGAATTTTTCTTCTTTTTCATCTTTCACAACAATGTCTCTGTCTTCTTCGCCTTCAAGCTCTTTTTTAATATTTGTTGTATCCGAACTACGAGTAGTAACGCCTTGAATAGGAATAGTAATAATATTAGCCGCACGCATGGTTTGAATTTCTACACTTGCACTCATTCCCGGACGGAATGGAGCAGGGTTAATATCTGTCACTAAATCTGTATACGATTCACGTAGTATTCTAATTTTTACGACGAAGTTTGTTACTTGGTCAATAGAGATACCAGTCGTGTTAGCAGAGTTAGCTACTTCGGTAACAATACCTTTGAATTTTTTTCCGATGTAAGCATCTACTTCAATAATAGCTGTGTCGTTTTTATGAATACGAATAATATCATTTTCATTAACTTCAACACTAGCTTCCATTTCGTTTAAGTTAGCCAAGCGTAAAATTTCAGTTCCTTGTAAACCTTGCACTCCAACCACACGTTCTCCTTTTTCTACATTTAATTTAGAAACTGTTCCATCTACAGGCGCATAAATAAATGTTTTATCTAAATTGGTATTTGCTTCTTTTAAAGAGGCCTCTACGCTTTTTACGTTATAATTAGAGGCTTTGATGCTTTCTACTAATCCATCTACATTAGCTTTTGCAGCTTCATAACCTGCTTTAGAAGCATCCATCTCTTGTTGAGAAATAATATTTTGATCAAATAATTTTATGTTACGATTGTATGATGCTTCGGCGTTTGCTAAGTTAGCTTGTGCTTGTGCTAATTGAGCAGCTGCTGTTTTTACGTTAGCTTTTGAACTGTTTACAGTAGCGTTAACTCGTTCTAAAGCACTTTCATAAATATCTGGTTTAATACGGCACAACAAAGTTCCTTTTTTAACTTGATCGCCTTCTTTTACGTACATTTCAACAATTTCTCCAGATACATCAGAGGTGATTTTTAATTCAGCTTCGGGTTGTATTTTTCCATTAGCCGAAACCGATTCGATGATGTTTCGTTTAGCGGCTTTTTCGGTAGTAACTTCTGTTGGTTCTTCGCCTTTAAAAAATTTGAAGCCAATTACTACAAATAATAGTGCGATACAAATAGCAATAATCCAATATAGTTTTTTCATGTTTTTTTTGTTTTTAAGCACAGAGTCTGCCAAGTTTTTATGCAGAGTTTGCAGAGTTTTTTTAATTATTTTTTTCTTAACATTTCTTTGTGTTCTTTGCGAAAATCTCTTTGCTCCCGATAGCTATCGGGACTTTGCGGTTAAGTTTTAAAATTTTAATTCTTTTCCTTGGTAATAGTCTAATACTTTTAATTTAAATACACAGTCGTATTTAGCTTGCACTAAATTTCCTTGTGCATTTTGTAAACGTGTTTTAGCATTATTATAATCAAAGGTACTAATTGCTCCAACGTTATATTTTTGTTGAGCATAGTAAAAAGATTGTTCAGATGCTTCAACAGATGCCTTATTTGCATTGAACTTGTTTAATGCTGCTCTTGCATTTGCAAATGCTTGAGCTATGGTTTTGTAAAGGTTTTGTTCAGCTAAATCTTGAGTATATTTTGCATTTAAAGCACTTAATTGTGCATTTTTAATTCCTGTAACT
>JBEIPP010000176.1:0-6408 GCA_040376995.1 Flavobacteriales bacterium | reverse complement strand
TTCATATATTACCAAAAGACGAGTATCTGATATCATTATAGAAACATTGCCTGAAACTGCTGTATTAGCTTTCACATCTATTGTTATTGCCTCTATTGTTGGGATATTTTTAGGTATTATCAGTGCGGTAAAACGTAATACCATTTACGATAGATTATCACTTGTATTGGCTGTATTAGGCATGGCCGCTCCATCATTTTTTGTAGGATTAATTATCGCTTGGCTTTTTGGATACGTTCTTAAAGATTATACAGGTTTATCCCCCACTGGTAGCTTATATGATATTGACGTTTGGGATGGAGAGAAACTAAAACTAAAAAATTTGATTTTACCTTCGATTACATTAGGAATTAGACCATTAGCAATTGTTGTTCAATTAATGAGAAGTTCGTTATTAGACGTAATGAGCCAAGATTATATCAGAACAGCAAAAGCCAAAGGTTTGTCAACTTATGCTGTTATTCTTAAGCATGCTTTAAAAAATGCTTTAAACCCAGTAGTTACAGCAATATCTGGTTGGTTTGCTGGATTAATGGCAGGTGCGGTGTTTGTAGAATATATTTTTAGTTGGAAAGGTATAGGATACGAAGTTTTTGAAGCCTTAACCAAAAACGATTTGCCTGTAGTAATGGGAGCTACTCTAATATTTGCAACCATATTTGTGGTGACTAATATTTTTGTAGACATTGCTTATGGCGTTTTAGATCCACGTGTTAGAGTAAAATAATGAGTAGACAGAAAATAGTTGCTGGAAATTGGAAAATGAATAAATCTTTACAAGAAGCTAAAACTCTTGTAGATCAAATTACAAATCAAGTAAACGACTCGATAGCTATCGGGGTTGATGAAGTAACAAAAATCATCATTCCTCCATTCCCTTTCTTAGAATCCATAAAATCAAGCGTTACCAATAAGCCAAATTTTTATGTAGGTGCACAAAATTGTCACACCAATACAAGTGGCGCTTTTACCGGTGAAGTAAGCGCTAATATGCTAAATTCTGTTGGCTGCGAATATGTTTTAGTTGGCCATAGTGAAAGAAGACAATATTTTAAAGAAAAAGATACAGATTTAGTTTTAAAAATTAAAGAAGCTTTAAACAATAATATCCGTCCCATTTTCTGTATAGGAGAAACAATTCAAGAACTTAAAACTGATAATCACTTTAAGGTTATTACAAAACAATTAACTAATGTTTTAAAAGAATTTACAGTATCTGAATTTTCTAAGTTTGTTTTAGCTTATGAGCCTGTTTGGGCTATAGGTACAGGAGAAACAGCTACTGCCGCTCAGGCTCAAGAAATGCATGCTTTCATCAGAAACATTGTGACAGATATTTATGATTCATCTATTGCTAGTAATGTTTCCATTTTATATGGAGGAAGTTGCAATCCTCAAAATGCTCAGGAATTATTTAGATGCCCTGATGTAGATGGCGGATTAATTGGTGGTGCATCTTTAAAAGCAGATGATTTTTGCAAAATTATTTTCTCGTTTTAATACAATATTTTTTTTTAAGAAAGAAATTAAACATCAGATATTCATAATTCTGATGTTAACAAATAACTTAATGTATCATAATTCATACATTTGAGTATGGATTATATACAATACGATTTTAAAGTCACACCTGTTGAACCTGGTTCAGATATTTTAATTGCTTTACTAGCAGATTTGGGGTTTGAAAGTTTTACTCAAAACGAAACTGGAGTTGAAGCCTATATTCAAGAAGAATTTGAAAATGAAGATTTAGTGAAAGAATTATCATTTGTAAATTTTACATTTTCTTATGTAAGAACAGTTATTCCAAAAACTAATTGGAATGAAGAATGGGAAAAAAATTTCAGTCCTGTTTATGTGGATGATTTAGTATGTATTAGAGCACACTTTCATCCAACTGAAAAAAACATAAAACATGACATCGTTATTACGCCTAAAATGAGTTTTGGAACAGGACATCATGATACCACTTGGTTAGTAAGCAAAACTATGTTTAGCATTCTATTTGCAAACACTCATGTTTTAGATATGGGATGTGGCACAGGAATTTTAGCCATACTTGCCAAACAATTAGGCGCAACAAAATTATTAGGGATTGATATTGATGATTGGAGCATTGAAAACTCTATTGAAAATGCAGCAATTAATCATGCATCAGATATTGAATTTAAAAAAGGCGATGCATCTTTACTTCCAAGCACAGAAACATTTGATGTTATTTTAGCTAACATTAATAAAAATGTATTGAAAAAGGATTTGCCTACCTACTTCGCTTGCTTAAAAAAAGGTGGTCATCTATTACTAAGTGGTTTTTTCACAGGTGATGTGGAAGAATTAAAACAATTAGCGCAAAGCATTGGTTTTACATTTATTGAAAGCTACAACAAAAATGAATGGGCGGTTATTAAATTAAAAAAATAAAAACATGTACACTAAAATTAATTCAGATATCATCGAGCAATTAAAAAAGATAATTGATGCACATGATGTATTAACTGACCATGATAATCTTGAAAAATACGGACAAGATGAAACGGAAGATTTTATTTTTAAACCAGAAGTTGTAGTTAAACCCAAAACCGTTAGTCAAATTTCAGAAGTGATGAAATTAGCTAATACTCATAAAATACCTGTCACTGCTCGTGGTTCTGGAACTGGATTAAGTGGAGGAGCACTACCAATCCATGGTGGAATTATTATCAGTATGGAACGGTTTAATCATATTTTAAATATTGACGAACGAAATTTACAAGCTACAGTAGAACCAGGTGTGATAAATTACATTTTTCAGGAGGAGGTAAAAAAAGTAGGATTATTTTATCCTCCCGATCCTGCAAGTTGGGGAAGTTGTTCATTAGGTGGTAATGTAGCGCATAGCAGTGGCGGACCAAAAGCCGTAAAATATGGAACTACTAGAGATTATGTTTTAAACATTGAAATGGTATTACCAAATGGCAACATCATTTGGACAGGCGCTAATACCTTAAAATATTCAACAGGCTACAACCTTACACATTTAATGGTAGGCAGCGAAGGAACGTTAGGCATTATTACTAAAATAGTGTTTAAATTAATTCCATTGCCAAAACATGATTTACTCATGTTAGTGCCTTTTACTTCGGCAGAAAAAGCATGTGAAGCCGTTGGCGCAACTTTTAGAGCAGGTATTACACCAAGTGCAATGGAGTTCATGGAACGTGACGCTATTGATTGGAGTATTAAATATGCTGGAGATGTTAATTTTACAATTAAACCAGAGTGGCAAGCCTTATTATTAATAGAAGTAGATGGCAATAATATGGACGTATTATTTAACGACTGTGAAACCATCAGCAATATTATGACTGAACATGGTTGTGATGAAATATTAATGGCGGATAGTGCTGAACAAAAAGCATCGCTATGGAAAATACGTCGTAAAGTTGGTGAAGCTGTAAAAAGTAATTCGGTTTACAAAGAAGAAGATACAGTAGTTCCAAGAGCTGAATTGCCAGTTTTATTAAAAGGCGTGAAAAAAATTGGAGCGAAATACGGATTTAAAAGTGTTTGTTATGGTCATGCAGGCGATGGCAATTTACATGTCAATATTATCAAAGGAGATTTATCAGATGATGTTTGGGAAACAGAACTACCAAAAGGAATTGTTGAAATATTTGAATTGTGTAAAAAACTAGGGGGTACTATTAGTGGAGAACACGGCATTGGATTAGTTCAAAAAGATTATCTATCGATTGTATTTCCCAAATATCAATTAGAATTAATGAGAAACATTAAAAAACTGTTTGATCCAAATATGATATTAAACCCTGGTAAAATGGTATTTTAATCTTACCTTATTATTGAATATTCATGAGGTCTAAATAATAAAAGACTAGTTTAAGCCCTAAATTAATTGACCTAAACCCATAAAGTGGAAACATGAATATAATATTAAAAAAAAATTTGCAACTCACTGAATTTTAAATATATTTGAGCAAACCATAAAAATAAACACATGAAAAAAACTTTACTTTCATTATCAATATTTTTTAGTCTGGCTGTAAGTGCACAGTTGACACAAGCTAATCATGCTCCATCTGTTGGCTTTAATTATGATTTATTTCAATGTGATACTACTGGAGTAAACCAAGGCTCAACAACTGGTGCAGCTGCTATTTGGAGTTTTACTGCAATAGGCACTACTACTGCGCCATTAGCTAGCTATACAACGGCAGCTGCAAGTAATACAGTTTATCCATCAGCGAATATATCTATTTCTTCATCTTTTTCAGATATAGCATATTTTACATCAAGCACTAGTGATTTAAAATATTATGGTGGAGATATTTCATTTGGTGCAATTGCTGCAACTTTAGTTTATACTACTCCTGCTATTTACGCAACATATCCAATGAACCTTAACGCATCTATTACATCTTATCCTTCAGGTTCCGTTACGGCGTTAGGAAGCACTGGTCCAATTGGTGGAACTGTAATTGCAACTGCTGACGGCACAGGCACATTGAATTTAGATGTTCCAAATGCGGCGGCAGGTACTACCTTAAAATCATTTACAGATATTGTCCGTGTTAAAACAACAGAAACACTTGCTGGTAATATTACAATCTTTGGTTTTCCTATTACTGTTAATATTAAACGCTTAAACTATGATTACTATTCACCAAGTGCATCAAGAGCAGCACTTTTCTCTATAGCAAACACAAATTTCACTTTGACTCCAGCTATCGGTTCACCTACAGTTAACACAATAAAGTCGGTAACTGTTCAAAGAGATTATAACGTTGTTAGTATAACTGAATCTGAAAAAGCTTCTATCGAATTATCTGTATATCCAAATCCTGCTGCAACAGCGGTTAATTTTGCAACAACCAGCTCTGAAGCTATTAAAGTGTTAGCATTTGACGTTACTGGTAAAATAGTTGCTACTGAAGTATTTGAAATGGGTAACGCAAAAATGAATTTATCAAATTTATCAAATGGTATGTATATTTATCATGTGGTTGACAAAAACAACCTAATTTTAAAATCTGATAAATTCAACGTGAGCAAATAACTTTTTTATGATAGAATTTAAATGTAAAGCCTTATCCGCTAGCTGGCGGATGGGCTTTTGTTTTTTTGTAGTAGTTAGCATATTTATTTTTTATTCCTGTTCAAATGAAACAAAAGAAAAAATTAAAATTGTTAAGGTAAATGCCCCACAAGATTTGAATAAGGAAATTGAAACACTTGTCTCAAATTACATCAACCAAGAGGATACAATCATTTCAATAAATTTAATACCTCTATCCTGTTATAAATATTTTAAACCACTATATTCAAATCATCTTTTATGGTTTAATAGTTCTAACTTAAATTCTAAAGGAGACAGTTTACTCAGACTGATAGAAAACATAGTTTACTATGGTTTAATTCCTGCACAATATCATCTTCATCAAATTAAAAACAATATTGATTCTATCCATTCACACAAAGAATTAATAAATGTAACTTCATTAGTACGAGCTGATATTCTACTAAGCGATGCTTACTTTTTAATTGGCGCTCACCTTAATAAAGGAAGGTTTAACTCTGATACATTAGTTATTCAAACAAATTTTAATAAACTAGTTAATGGCTGGGACACTGTTTTAGTAAGCGGATACAATTCAGGAAATTTCAAAGCCGCTTTCGATTCATTGGAGCCTAGATTTTATCACTACCAAACTCTCAAAAAAGAATTAGCGCTTATACTCAACAATACTTCTTTATTTCAAATAGATTCAATTCCATTTGTAACCGAAAAAGATTCTTCAACAAAACGAGATTTGATTGTGAAAAGCTTAATTAAACAAAGTTTTTACGACACAACATCTTCGGCAACTGACAGTATTAAATTGGCACGCGCTTTAAATAAACTTCAAAAAAAATGGTTTATACAACCTGACGGGAAACTTGGAAAATATACAACTCAAGCACTTTCGTATAATAGAGAAAAAATAATTAAGCAAATATGCATGTCGATGGAACGTTGGAGATGGGAAAATGAGTTCCCAGAAAAGTATGCATTTATAAACATTCCTGCATTTTGGTTAACCGTTTACGAAAAAGATAATTTTGTAATGCAATCTGCCATTGTATGTGGCAAGCCTGAAAATCAAACTCCAATATTAAAAAGTAAAATAGATCATATGCTAATTTATCCCTATTGGAATGTACCTATTAGCATTGCTACCAAAGAAATTTTACCTGCTGTTCAACGAGATACTTCATACATTAGAAAAAAGAATTTTGAAGTGTTAGGAGCTAAAGATAAAATTTTGGACTTTACAAAAATTCCTTGGAAAAAATATACCAAAGATTACTTACCTGTGAGATTTAGGCAACGTATTGGTGAAGAAAATAGCTTAGGCATAGTGAAATTTAATT
>JBEIPP010000130.1:0-8593 GCA_040376995.1 Flavobacteriales bacterium | reverse complement strand
GCTGAAACCTCTTCAAAACAGAACGCTTTGCCACTTTTTCTCCTTCATCATAGTGGTTACTATGCTTCAGTCAAAAAAGTGTCTGTTTTATTAAGCTTTCAACTCTCATTACGATTCCTAATGCATAATCTGGGTTAAAAGCAATTGCATGCCTGCCTGAGCTTGCATAGTAGGAGAATAAATAATTGGATAATTTTTTCCAAAACTCATTACTGAAAATAAAGTCTGTTAATCGAATCAGATTGCGCCATTAAAATTGAAGGAAAGAGTAAATAAGAGCAAAAATGCTGTTCTTAATTTTATTTTTTGCTGAATTTTATCATATAAAATGTTTTTTATATTCAAGTTAATATTCGATATTGAATATAGTGATTTGCCATAATTTTTATTAATGATTGATCCAATTTTTAATAATAACTTTTTTTAGCCCTATAGTTTACTCATCTATTTCATCAATGATTGTAAAAGGTGTTTATTATTTTTTGAAGCAACATCTCTCCCAATACATTTGCTATAACAGCATGTTCAATCCTGCCCTTAATCTAATCATGCCTTTAAGATATTCATCACCTGCAACCCAACCGGCAGTTTTTGCCTGCACTTGCAAGTATGCTACAATATTTTTTGTGAGGTTGTAGTTTGAATTTACAGCTAATAAACTAAAAAACTGCGCTTGATTGGTAAAGAATTCTTGATTTTTTGGCTGTGTGCCAAGTAACACCCTCGATGTAAATGATAGCTTTTTGATTGTTTTTAACTTAAAATCAACCCAATTGAACTCAGCTGCATAAAAGTTATTTTTGTAATTTTTATAATTGTGCACAGCAAAGCAAAATTTATTTACTGTGTTCATGAAATAGATACGTAATTCCATATCCACTCCAAAGGATGTTGCTTGATATTGCATGGCAAAATTGCCATAGCTGCCTTCTTTCAACTTTATTTTTCTAAAGCCAAAAATCATTGGAGAAAGATAATTTAATATTGCCAACTTTTTTGTTTTATCATAGTAATCTTTTTCCTGTTGGGTAAGACGATCAGAACTTATATAGCGATTTATTCCAACTCCAGATGGGTGTACTCCTAATGAATCATAAGATACATTTGGTTTAAATAAATGCCAGACCCATGCTGAAAAGTCATGTCCTGTGAAATCTCTTTTCAAAATATTTGCTCCATCTTTTTTATTCAAGGGGATATTCATTGAATCAATACTTTTATAGCTATCATTAAAATATCTAACCGCACTTATGGTGTAAAATAAATTAGTGAATTCTATCGGTAAATTCGCTCCATTAAAAAAATTATTTTCCTGCATTTTTTTAGCCGCAAGCAGTTCACCTTCTGCACCTGCGATTAACATTCTATTGAATCCATGAGGATCATTTTTCTTAAAATTTCTCAACGCATCATCGTAAATATTTTTTACCGAACCATCAGTAAGATCAAGTTGATAATCATCAAAAGGGTCTTTACTGGCAACCCGATTGGTAGCGAGCATGGCTCTGTGATATTCCTCGTGCAACCACCCACCTCCGAGTGGAAATCCACCCAATATGAAGATACTTCCTCCTGAAAGTAATTGAGTAGTAATTATATTGCAAGTTTTGTTAAAGAATTTTTTTGGTTTAATTAATTTATTTGTTAAAGTCTGGCTACCCCATGCTAAGGTATTAACTGCATTAAGATTTAATTCGGTTGCCTGAAACATGCTTGGATTTTTTATGATACTTGATGCCCAGTTTGAGAAGTTTGGTTTTCCGTCAGAATTAGGTTTATTAAAATTAGCATCTGTGTAAGCAGCATTTTTCCAGTGATTGGCGTCAACAAGGGGCAAGTTATATCTTAAGTGAGGCTTAAAATATTCGGGAATTTCTGTTTGGGCTTTGGTATTAATCAAAAATAAGATGATGATGTTGATGGTTAAGAATAATGTTTTCATAAATTGCTTAATTTTTTTGGTAAATAATTGATGCCTTTAATACTTTTTTGTTTATATCACAAAGGATTTGATTGCTTTTATCTAAATAGAATTACTTCTCAAATTAATCTTGCCGACACTAATGGCTTTAAGCTCAATTTTCTTTCTGTCAAGCTGAAATTTTCATTAAAGCAATCGAAGCAAGTTCGTAAATCTGAAAAAGTAATTTGTAAAAAGCCATTAATTGAGTGGTAAAAAATTTTTAGATCTTAAATATTACATTTATCTGGTTAAATACTTCAATTCGCTTTTGTATTTGTTTATTTTTTTGTCAAACCCAAAACTAAATTCTCAAAATTAAAAAAACTATCATTTTCGGTTTGATAATCGTCTCCATCTATCATTCTTAGTGCAACTACATTTTTAACTGGATCAACTATTAAATAATTTCCTAAGTATCCGGCAGCTTTGTAAGAAATTATGCCTTTCAATTCTTTTCGTCTAATACTTGTTGTTTCCGGTAAAAAATCTTGTGTATATCTCCACGCATCATCTCCTAAAATTTCAAAGGCTTTCTTCTCAAAATCAGCATCAGTTAAATATCTTCCTTTCATGTTAAGAAGTTTTTGTTTTGTAGAATCTGGAATTGTACCTTTTATCAATGGTGCAAGTGTTGAATCATTTACAATCGACACGGATTGTTCGTATTTTAACCACCAGAGCATTCCATATTCGCCAAATATTTCACAAGGTTCAACAACCCTTTTTAGATATTTTTCAGATACAACAAGCCTATCATTGTATGTTCCTTTATTAAGTAAAAGAATTCCAATTTTTACGAAGTCAATTGGCTTTATTCTGCATCCAGACATTGCATGAGGGTTACCTTTACTGTCTAATTCCCATTTGTAATCTAAAATACCCAATGGTTTGAAAAGTCTTGACCCAATATAGATATCCATTCTTTTACCTGTTATCTTTTCAATAATTCCCGCTAGTAAGTTTACCGACTTATTATTGTAACTAAATTTAGTACCCGGATCATCAGTTAATTCAGCAGTCAATGCTAATTGCACAAAATCTGGCGCGGGATATATCTCCTCGGGTGCATTTAATAAATTTTGTATACCAGATGTCATATTAACCAAATGCCTAATAGTTATATCTTTCTTTTTACCTTGCTTCCATTCAGGATAGAATTTATATACTGGTATGTCTAAATTATCCAATAGTCCGTCATCAAGTAAACAAGCTACTGCAATACCAATTATGCTTTTTGTGGCAGACATTGCTTCAATTGGCTTTTTAAACTGGCGTTTAGAAGCGTATTGCTCACAAACTAAATTGTTATTCTCATAAATTATCAAAGCACTGGAATGTTTTGTTTCTGATACTTTAACAAGCTCATCAAGCTTACTTTTAAATATTGCTTGTGAGTATAAACGGTGTCCAATCTGGAAAAAAAGTAAATAAAATAGAATTTTTGTTTTCATTGTTATTTATATTTTGTTGTTAACATGAAAGCTTTGATTTCGCAAAAATTCTATAAATCAAATTATTCACCATTTTAATTAGGTTTAGTTGCAGAAGTTTTTTCAAGAAAAACAATGGCATCGTAACCCATTAATAAGTTCTGCTCAATACTTACTTTTTCAGTAGTGGCACCTATAAAATAAAACTTAATAGGTTTATTGAATAACGCCTTCAGTTCTGAATTCTGATTAACCGCATTCATAGGTAAAAAAAACTGAGACCATTTGCCCTGTGCAAACGTCTGTGTAAGATAATGCTCAGGCTTCGGGTCGATTTTGAATTCGCCTAACACCGGTGTTGGTATTGATGTATTTACTACACGAACTGTTCCGCCATTTGTAAATAATCCAATAGTAAAATAATCATTTGGGTGGCGTTGTTTAAGATGATTTCCCATGGGTGTAATACCATAATCACTATACATTCCAGAATGCCCAGCATGAGCCATAAGAATGATTTTCTTGTTGTTTTCAAACTGTTGTATCCAATCTACATTATCAGCCATATAATTATCTCTGAAATTATTAGTTTGCACCTCGTCTGAGGCTAACAAAAAACTATTAAATGTCTGTTGAACAATTTCTAAATGACGTAAAGTTAATTCATAGGCTGTAGTTCCACTTAGTGAAATTAATTGCGATTTATTGGTTTGAAAATATAACTTTAGTGTGTTCCAACGTAGTTGGTAATTAGCTACCTTTAAAGGAATTATTTGAATCAACGAATCTTGGTCAATACTAGCAAGTTCCTGAAAATCATTTAAAAAAGGTTCAGCAATAGAATCATAATTTGACAAATATGTGGGATCAAATGCTGATATGAAAGTTTGAACTCTTTTAGCTGCGGCGTCCGCTGATTGTGCATCAAAACCATAAAATGTAACTTTATTACTAACTGATTGGTTATCGTTATACCCGCGCAACCATTCAACAATCTGCACAAACTCCTGATTATTATAAACCCATCCATAAAGCTTTTGTAGTGCATCCTTAGCATTACCAGGGCCTCCTAGAATATAGTCATTGATATATTGAGCGTTAGAAAAATTAGTCTCCAATGCAATAACACGGAAATTTAATTGCGTGACCATGTGTTGTATCATTCTAAGCCTAAGTGTATAAAATTCACTTGTACCATGCGTAGATTCACCAAGTGCAACAATAGATTTGTTCGATAGAAATTGTGATATTGAATTCAAATCATCAACATTAGTGCTAGGTGTAACTGAAGTAATTGGATAGATTATGCTACCAAAACTATTTTTGCTTAGTATTTGAAACACATCTTCATTTCCAGAAGTAACAGGTTCAGTGGTTTTATCCTTTTTCCTACAACTCCAAAGTATTGCCAAAGAAAAAATAATAAATGTACTCTTGATTAAAATGGAAAAGGAGGTATACTTACTAATGTTACCAAAGATTAATTTTATTTTCATAATTTTATTTATTAATTTGAAGGCAAATTGACGTAAAATTAATGAGCATCTGATAAGAAATTACATTTTTTCAGTTGGTTTTTGACGAATGCAGTTCGTCAAAATAAATAAACATTTTTACTTTCTAACATGTTTGACTAAACAAACTATTATATAATGAAACAATTATTCAATTCAAAAAGCAGGAAATATTTTTTTATTGCATCTATTATACTTTGCATTTTTGGTTTGCTTTTAACATTTAATCAATCTGATCAGTTTTATATTTCTTTAATTTTAAGATTAAGTCTAGCACCAATTTATTTTTTTTATTCAGTATTTCTTTTTTGGCTTATTGATAATTTTTTTTTGAAAAGGAGATATGGTTTGTTCACACTTTTGTACATTTTTTTTTCCATTTTTGCAGCTTATCTCTTCACTTTAGCCGAATTGAAAGAGTACAATGTTATTGGCATTCAAGGTAATTTTATTGGAATTTTATTTGTGGGTGGTTTTGCAATTATTTTACGGAATGCAAAGAGGAAAGTTGGCCGAAAAGTAGAATTACAAGATTATAAAGATGCTCTTAATCAGGCTGAAATTAAACTCTTAAAAGAGCAGTTGAGTCCGCATTTTTTATTTAACACACTTAATAGTATATATTACCATTGTTTGGCTGATCCGCAAAAAGCATCGGAAATGATTCTTAAATTATCGGACCTTTATCGTTATCAATCAGATTCCCTAAGGTTAAAGTCTGTGAAGTTGGATGACGAAATCGCATTTATTACTAATTACGTAGAATTTGAAAAGAACCGAATCCATCAAGGGATTAAATTTGAATTTACAAATAACGTTCAAAAAAGTAATTACTGTATTTCACCTAACATTATAATTACATTAGTGGAAAATTGTTTTAAACATTTTTCACGAGACTCAAAAGATCCATTTATTATCATAAACATTACTCTATCGAAAAATGTTTTCACTTTAAAAACGTATAACTCATACAACCCTGAATTTTTAAATACTTCAGGAACAAGCATGACCAATTTAATTCAAAGACTTGATTTTATATATGAAAATAAATACAATTTTGAAATAGATAAAGATAATTATATCTATAAAACACTTTTGAAAATCAAGTTATAAGTTTCAAGTTAAGCTCAGATAGATTTTG
Organism: Flavobacteriales bacterium; assembly: GCA_040376995.1. Lineage (GTDB taxonomy): Bacteria > Bacteroidota > Bacteroidia > B-17B0 > Aurantibacillaceae > UBA4416. The sequence continues at coordinate 2,545 of JBEIPP010000130.1, read as the reverse complement.
ATTTTTGCAAAAATGTAAACATTAAACGTATTCTTTAAGTTGTAAACTATTCGTAATAGGATATTCCTCATATTACATACCTGTCTAACTAAGGTCTGAATTATTTTAAATTAATTGAGTCAATTTGCTTAATGATCAAAAAAAAATTAAATATATTTGTAAAAAAAAGTTCTCGCTAGATTAATTTAATTCATTGCATACATGTATTTTAGGATAATTAAATGCTTTTAAGCCTGTTTTTACTTGTTTATTAATTAACCTAAAATGATTCTAAGTACTATAATAATTGATGATGAACCTGATGCTCATAAGCTACTTGAATTATATTGTAAAAAAACTGGATATATAAAAGTAATTCAAAATTGTTTTAGTGCTAAAGATGGTCTCGACATTCTTACTCAACATAATCCCGATTTTATTTTTTTAGACATTAACATGCCCGAAATTTCGGGTATTGAAATGTTAAATATTTCCAATGAAAATCCAAAAGTAATTTTCACAACTGCTCATAACAATTTCGCATTAGAAGGTTATGAATACAACACTGTTGATTATCTTTTAAAACCTATTCGATTCGATAGATTTTTAAAGGCAGTTGAAAAGATAAAAAATCAAAAATACCCAAGCAAAGTTAATTTGCCTCAAGCTGTAAATCTTAATTTACCAAAAAAAACTATTGTTTACCCAAATGAAATAATTTATATCGAAGCTTTAGGGAATTATGTTAAGGTTTATTCTGTCAAAGAGAATAAACCTATTGTACTGCATATAACTATGATTTCCATGGAAAATTTGTTAGTTCCTTATGGATTTATAAGATGTCATAAAAAGTTTTTGATAAATCGGTTATTTGTTGACTCAATTAAAGAAAATCTATGCAGGTTGTATAATGAAATTAATATTCCAGTAGGAATTAGCTATCAACAAAAAGTAAAATCATTATTTAAGGAATTGTAAAATATAATTATTACTCCCAGAATTAGTTAGTTGACAAGGTTATGGCTTAATTAATTCTTCGTCTTATACTGAAATAAGTTGACACTTTTTTTAGTTTAAATTATTAATAAATGTCATTGGTTTTTATTTACTTTCACTCACCGATTAAATTGACCACCAAATTCCGGAGCAAATTTACCCCCTAAATTTCTGGCGAAGATTTTCAAAGTTTTTACCCCGAATTAGTCAGTAGAAGTTACGAATGTAACGCACTAGTGACTTTATGAGGGTAATCCCGCTTAGCAGGTGTTTTCAATTCATCTAATCCAAATTCCGCATTAGAAAAAATGTGAGTTAAATCTATGTTTAAACCCTAATGCTTAGCTTTAGAAAAAAATCGAGTATGAATTTCGAACTATCCTATGCCAGTAAAGAGATTACGCCTTGGGACGGAATGATTTTTTTAAAGCAAATGTTAGATAAAATAGGCTTTAAAAAGCATATATCTAACTGTGAATATTTGACTAAACAAAACTCTAATCGCAGACACTCCGTTCAAACAATTATCGAATCATTTACAACAAGCATTTGGTGTGGTGCAAATAAATTTTTGCATACAGAGTTAACTCGTTCGAATATTCATTATCATTTATTCCGTTTTTAGAAAATACACTAGCAAATTTTGGTGATAAAAAAGTTGGCTTAGTTCGCCTAGATAGTGGCTTTTGTCAAAATCGGTAATGGATTATTTAGAAGAAAAACAGCTGCAATATATTGTTGCCGCGAAGTTTACAAAGCCTATTCAATACTTAATAGATGGCACACAAGTTTGGATAAAAATAGATGCTGATATAGAGATTTGTAACCAAACCTACCAAGCTGGCTCATGGGAAAACCCAAGAAGATTGATAATTGTTAGAAGAAAAATTACAAACAAAGACAAAACAATTGGTAAAACTTTAAGTCTTTTTCCTGAAGATGAAATACACAAAAATTACAAATACTCGGCATACTTTACAAACCAAATAACAGGATCAGTATATGTGTGGCGCTGTTACAGAGCCAGAGGCGATGCCGAAAATAGAATTAAAGAATTAAAACAAGATTTTGGAATGGATAGTTTTGTGTTAAAAGATTTTTTTGCAAGCCAAGCAGCTCTTCTTTTTGTAATGTTTGCATACAATTTAGTGTCCATTTTTAGAATAGTTGTACTGCAAGAAAAAACTCAAAAAACATTATCAACACTCAGGTACAGAACATTTGCTATTGGTGCTTATATTGAAAAAATAAACGGAAAGCTCACACTAAAAATAGCAATCAACAAAAAACGGCGAAGTTGGTTTGATGGACTTTGGAACTATGCCAAAATCTTTGAGTTCCCTTTTGTAATTTCTAATGCGTAATCTGGGATTAACATACTTGGTTTTGATAAACTAATGGAAAAACTCCATGCTTGGAAGCCAGAATACAAAGGGGATTGGCTTTATCCCAAAAAACTAACAAAACAGAAGCTGTTATACGAACGTTGTTTTTTGAAACGAAAAGGGCGGCGTGAAAAATCGCTATTCCTATAAACGATTTATGAAAGTCTGAATAAATTTTAATAGTG
>JBEIPP010000267.1:0-2572 GCA_040376995.1 Flavobacteriales bacterium | reverse complement strand
TCAGCTCGTAATAGATTTTCTAATGCGTAATCTGGGTTCAACAATGATAGTTCCTTTTGAAAACACCTGTATTAAAAGCCCTTTATTATCGAGTAGTTTTGCCTCTGTAATATTTATTATATCAGGTAAAACCAATGTCTCGTTCCAAATGGTATGTATCTTCAATCCTACTTTAGCTGTCCGATATTTTGCCCAAGCAAACATGCTTAAACATAAGCTAATCGTGGTACTATCAATTAATTTTATCGTTTTGTTTTTAATTTCTTCTATAATATGGCTTTGATAGTTGCTTTTTAAAGCGTATTTATGTTAGCTCAATAGGCTATAATAAAGGCTCTCGAAGATTTTATAATTACGTTTTTATTGCCATCACTCATCGTTAATTTTGATGGGCTTTGAGCTAATCCTAAATCAGATAAAAACGTTGTACTAATTGATAATCCACAACTTATATCCGATAAGGTATAACATTTCCCTAGCTGTCCGAACATTAATACTACCAATTAATCGTAAGTCTTGTATTTAGGCAGCATTTATTAGGTTGATGGGTTCGGATCCAGCGAGTAAGCAAATGATTAGGAATTAAATCTAAAATTTGGAGAATAACAGGTTTACTGATATTTTTGCTACGTTTGTGAAATGATGGCATATTGAGAAACTTTTGAAATTTTTTCAAAAATATGAATTTCACAGACATTTATTTTTTAGCTAACTTTCAGATAGTTGTGCTATAGGATATATTACAAAAAAATACGCAAACGAATTATGACACATTTGTGTCGTTTTTTATTTTCAAAAAATACATAACTTAGTACCTAAACTTACATACGTAATAAATTAAAATTTAGAAAACTGGATTATTAATTCAAAAAATGATAGAATGAAATAGCCATGTTTCCAACAGAACAAACGCCTACCGATAGCTACAGGAGTATCTAAATATAGGTATACCACCTGCCTGTCGGCAGACAGAATGATAATTATAAAAAAAATTAGACATATGAACAGATTTTTTAAACTTTTCGTTTATGTAGGTAATATGTTCCTATTATCTCAAGCAACTTTATTTGCTCAATGTAACGACTTTTACATTACAGGAACAGCAGCGGCTTCTGCTTGCAAGGAAGCGGTGGAAAACGTTGTTTGGGTAAGATCCAGCTCTTCCATAAGAAATACTATTGCAGGTAATACTCTTACCAAAGCCAGCAACAATGGTGTTTGGGATGGTAATGGTTTTTCTTACAATTCAGTAAGTAACAATGGTTACATGCAAACTACTGTGGCAGAAACCAACAGAGAACGAATGATTGGCTTAAGTGCCACGGATGCCAATGCTAATTATACTTCAATTCAATATGCCTTTCATCTTCTAAACGGTGGCGGTCTCCGTATTTTTGAATCAGGAGCTGACAGAGGTTCTTTTGGAACCTATGCCAGTGGTGATATTTTAAAGATTGCTATAGAAAATAATGTGATTAAATACTACCGAAATGGTGTTCCTCTTTTTAATAGTTCCATTTCTCCAACATTGCCTTTGTTTGTTGATGTATCTAACTTGAGTATAGGTGCTACAGCCAATAACGTGAAAATATCAAATGGAAACATAGGCGTTTTTACCGCTTCTGCCACAGCTGCTGGAACGTCGCCTAGTTATCAATGGCGACTAAATGGTTCATCAGTAGGCACAAATAGTAATACTTACACAAATACATCCTTATTACCCAGTGATATTGTTACTTGTATTTTAACTTCAGATGTTAATGGTTGTTTACCAAGCACAGTTTACAATTCAAATCAAATAGTTATTGGAAATATTAATCAAACCACTCAAAATGAATTTTACATTACCGGCACTGCAGCTGCCAGTGCTTGTAAAGAGGCTTTGGTAGATGTAACTTGGGTTATTTCAGCCTCATCACTTCGCAACACCATTAATGCCAATACCTTAACCAAGTTAACCAACAATGGTTGGGATGGAAATGGGTTTTCCTTTCAGTCGGTAGGTAACAATGGCTATATGCAAACTACCGCTGCGGAAACTAACCGCGAACGAATGATCGGTTTAAGTGCTACGGATGCTGATGCCAATTATACTTCAATTCAATATGCCTTTTATCTTCAAAGTAACGGGCGATTCCGTATTTTTGAATCAACAATAGACCGTGGTGATTTTGGAACCTATGCCAGCGGAGATATATTTAAAATAGCGGTAGAAAACAATGTGGTTAAATATTACGAAAATGGAACAGTATTATTTTCGAGCAGTATTGCCCCAACCTTACCTTTATTTGTAGATGTCTCAAATTTTAGCATTGGAGCGACGGCTAATAACGTTAAAATATCCAATGGTAACATCGGTAGCTTTACAGCCTTTGGAACTAATTTAGGAACAGCGCCAGTGTATCAGTGGCAGCTTAACGGGGCTAATGTTGGCACCAATAGTACAAGCTATACCAATGTTGGATTATCCAATAACGATGTGGTAACTTGCCGTGTAACACCAGATTTAGCGGGATGTTCAACAAATACCTTTACCTCTAATTCAATTACCATAGCAGATATTAATCTAACC
>JBEIPP010000111.1:0-10578 GCA_040376995.1 Flavobacteriales bacterium | reverse complement strand
GAAGAAAAAGCTAAATCAACATTTGGATTTTCATCTAACAACTTTACAAAATTTGCTAAACTTGTTGCTGTAGTAAAAAAATCATCATGATGCATGATTTTTATATATTTACCTTTTGCTCTATAAATTGAAGCATTCCAATTTTCAGGAGAGCCTAATGAGGGTGAATTTCTATAATAACTGATTTTTTCGTTTAAGCTAAGAGAATCTATATAAGATTTAACTGAGTCGTTTGTGGAATCATCTGAAATAACAATCTCATAATCTAAATAATCCTGAACAAGAATAGATTGAATACACTTTTTTAAATATTCAACCTGATTATAAGTAGGTATACATATTGAAACTTTTACCATAAATTTATCTAAAGAGTCTCATTAACTTATTTTTAAAAATTTTAATCATTTCAAACAAAAATTTAATGGGGAATAAAACTGCTATTAAAACATTAAGTTTAAAATTATTAACCTTTATAACTTGAAGAAAATTAACTCGATTATATCTAATTTTAGAAATAAAACAATCTACTACGACATTAAGATACCTATTCAAGATAACAATTTTATTTTTAAATTTCATTTCTTTTATAGAATAATACTTGGATAAAACTCTCAAAATATAATTTTTATTTTGAGAGTAATTATTTCTTGCCAAACTTTTATTATGTATACGATATATAGCTCCCACATAATCGTGGTATAAAAAAGATATCTTATGAAAACTGAATTTTAGATGTAAATCCCAATCTTCTTTCATTCTTAAATTAGTATCGAAAGAACCATACACTTCAAAATATGTTTTCCTATACAAAAAACAATGTATTGGTATCATTAATCCATTTTCCCAATACTTTACAAACTCTAAGAAAGAATTATTTAATAAAACATTAAAAGAACGAACATCTTTCCAATATTTGTCTAATTTAACATCAGTAAGTAAATAATCACTATAAACTATTCCTATATTAGGATTTTCTTGAAATATCTTCATTTCACGTTCAAATTTTTCAACGCCTAATAAATCATCCGCATCTAAAAATTGGATAAAAAAACCGCCTGCTTCTTTTAAGCCTGTAATTCTAGCAGCAGAAAGACCTGCATTTAATTGATAAACATATTTTATTCTCTTATCCTTTAATACATAATTAGACGCAACTTCTTTTGTATTATCTGTAGAGCCATCATCAACAATAATAGCTTCCCAATTTTGGTAAGTTTGTTTTTGTAGATTATTAATACTGTCCTCCAAATAATGTGCATAATTATAGCAAGGTATTATAATAGAGATTAATGATTCTGGGTATATTTTAGGCATATATAAAATTATGAACCAAATAAGGAATTATATGATTTATTAAACAGCTCTTTATGGAAGTGCGTTATAGCATATTTATAGGCACTTAATGATAATCTATTATACTCAATATGATTATTAATTAAATAATTAAACTTCTCCATAAATTCATTAATAATATCTTCTTCATTAATACTATTAATTAAATATCCATTTTCATCATTTATTACATGCTCTTTAATTCCTCCAACATTTGTGCAAACAGGCACTACTCCATGAGCCATACCTTCCATAATAACCATTGGGAAACCTTCCCTTGTAGATGCTATAACTAAAACATGAAATTGTTCATACAATTTTTTTATTTCTTCATCAGAATTAACAACTCCATGAAATACACAAAACTTTTTTAAATCTTCTGGAATTATTGATTGTACATCTCCAACAAAATGAAACTCTACTTTTCCAGTTTTCTCTTCCCGTATTCTTTTAGCAAGTAGGGCTATTAACTCTATTCGTTTTTCCTCACCACCTCTTCCTACATAAGCTATCCTGAAAACACTAGCAGATTTTGTTTTATAGTCTGACTCAACATCTACAAAATTATTTATAACTTCAATTTTATCAATTAATTCTGTGCTTAAATTATGCTTACTATAAAACTCTAAATAATCGTTTTTGGTTTTTCGATTAATTACAACTCTTTTAGTTAATCTATTAACAAATGGAAGACTCCATTTTTCTTGACCAGATTCATAATTATGAACAAAGGCATGTGTTAAATCATACAACCTTATATCATCTTTTATATGCGGTATTAATTCGTAATAAAATTCAGAATTACTTCCAAACATTTTTACTCTCTTATTTCTATCAACAATATCTTTTATTTGTTTAATAACCCAGCGTTTTGTTGTCTCTAATTTTAACAATTCATTTATTGAAATAACTTTTGAGTTTTCCATAAAATCTTTCAAAAGCCAACTATTGTTTGATGAATTTGTAATAAATGTTATAGTTGATAAATTATTTGTAGCTTTTAAAATTGAACCATGCACTTTTTCAGCACCACCTGTATGATAAGAAGGGAAGAAAAACAACACATCTATTGAATGTTTAAGCTCATTAAATTGTTTCTTAACAGTAAAATATTGCTTGAATATTTTCTTTAAACTGTGACGTTTTAAAACACCTGCAATAGATATGATTCTTGGTGATAATAAATTTGACGTATATTTTAAAACGTCTTTACAGAAAGATAAAAAAATTCTATTTGTAATATAATTAAACTCTAAAACTCTAATTTTATTTAAGAGATATTTAAATTTAAAACGAATAATCTTTTTTTCTACTCCTAACTTATTTATTTTAGAAGTAGTGTTTTGATCGTATTCGCGGTATAAAACCAATATTTCTTTTAATTTTCTTACCTTTCCTTTTTTTGCTAATACATCTAACCACAATCCCCAATCTTCATTATAAGTATACTTATCATTATACCCTATAGATTTTATAAAATCAGCTCTCATCATTACAGTAGACTGACCGATACAATTTACTTCAGGCAGTACATCTTTTATTTCATGTTCTTTTATAACGGAGAAGTCTTCTTTCCAAATACCAATTTCATTATTATTACTATCTATCCTAATTAAGCGAGAAGCTAAAATAACGGTATCAGGGTTTTTATCAAAATATGAAATTTGTTTATCAAATCTATCTGGTAAACTAATATCATCCGCATCCAAATTAGCAATATATTTACCTTTTGCTAATTGCAAACCTTTATTTCTGGTTTTTATAATACCAAGATTTCGCTCATTATTTATTAATCTAATTCTAGAATCCGTGAAACTCTCTATAATCTGCAATGAATTGTCAGTTGAACCATCATTTATGATGATAAACTCGAAATTCTTATATGTTTGATTTAAAATACTCTCTATAGCTTCTCTCAAAAACAGAGAGGCATTGTAAACAGGCATTAAAACCGTAATTTGAATATCTAAATTATCGTTCAAAAAATATCTGTTGTTTTATTACTGATTTAATAAAATTCAAAATAATTATCTTTTTTTCCATTTTATTTGATCAACAAAAATTGTATTGATATAAGTATCTGCATAAACAAAATATCCTTTATTAATCATGAAATCAATTATATCTTGCAACTTTTTTTCAGAATTATCTTCTGTATAAGTAATAGTTTCAATACAAAAAACTTCTGGCCTATATTTATTAAAATCAAATGAATTTACAATTTCCATATCCATTCCTTCTACATCTAATGATATAAAATTTGGACATTTATCCTTAAAATACGTTTCAATTATATGATTAACAGTTATTATTGGTAATTCAACTACTTTCTTAATTTTCCTACTTCCAAAAGAAACATATCTTTCAGCTTCCTCTTTTGAAAATGTATTCAATGTGGGAACATCCATAATGTAAAAATCAGCTTTATCACCAGACTTTAATCCAACTCCCACATTCAATGAGATTTCATTAGGTCTTTCTTTTTTTACAACTTCAAATAAATACGGATCTGGCTCAACACTAACTCCAAATGATTTGTTTTCATAAAAGAATGCAGTGTTGCTTAAATAATATGGATGATGGGCACCTATATCAAGATAACTAGGTGATTCAATTTTTAAAACAGTAAATACAAAATCTACTATCATATCCTCACCACTTTGTGAATAGCTATTTTTTTTATTATTTTCTCTTAATTTATTTTTAAACAACATATTTAATTGGATTTATTTATTGTTACTTTCATAGGATTCAGTATCAGTCCACTTTGTGTATTGATAATTCTTTTATCACTTAATATATCACCAGCGTCAGAAATACTTATAGACACTTCGTTATCTGAATAATGGAATGTTCGAACATTACTGGATAACCCAATAACAATTTTATAAATACCCGTGGTTAAAAAAACGTCGTTATTATAAAAAATTGCTTCGTAATTACCTGGATTAATATCTGACGGTTTACTCCAAGTAGTTCTTATTGGCATTTCAAATGAAGAGACTATGCCTACTGCAACTATAAAATGTGGTGTTGGTTTAGTAATAGCAAATTTAACTCTGATTTTCCAATAACTTCCAACAGGAATTTCAGCCAATGAATCTCCGTTTTCATCTTCAATAAAAACCTCGTAAGCATATCCGTAGGTTACTTGTTCTGGAATTTGTAATTTATAATCAGATTTATTTGTATCGCCAGATTGCAGGTAATTATTTATAATATCCTTTATATCACCTGTAGAATTTAGCCTACCTTTAGTTAAATATAATCCTTTATTACAAAGATTCTGAACAGCCCCCATATTATGACTTACAAACAAAATCGTTCGACCTTCTTTGCTACTCACATCGTTCATTTTACCTAAACACTTCTTTTGAAAAGCAGCATCTCCAACCGCTAAAACTTCATCTACAATTAAAATATCAGGCTCTAAATTTGCTGCAACAGCAAATGCTAATCGCACATACATTCCACTGCTATATCTTTTCACTGGAGTATCTAAGAAATTTTCAACTTCTGCAAAGGCAACAATCTCATCAAATTTTCTATCTATCTCCTGCTTAGTCATCCCTAAAATAGAACCATTTAAATAGATGTTTTCTCTACCTGATAAATCACCATGAAATCCAGTCCCAACTTCCAATAAAGAAGCCATTCGTCCAGAATATTCTATTCTTCCTTTAGTAGGAGGAGTAATACGTGATAATATTTTTAATAAGGTTGATTTCCCTGCTCCATTACGCCCAATAATACCAACTCTATCGCCTTGTTGAATTTCGAAACTAACATCTTGTAATGCCCAAAAATCTTTTGTATCATTTTTTTTGCCAATACTTTTAATATTTTTCAATCCATTAATAAAACTACCATATAAAGTATCGCTTTTTTGAGCCACATTTTTATTAAGTAAATAATGTTTACTTAATCCCTCAACCTTTATGATGGTGTTATTGCTCATTAGATATAATCTACAAAATTGCGTTCGAACTTATAAAAATATTTAACCCCTATAAATAGGAACAAAAAAGAAACACAAACTGATAAAGAGAAATAATAAATATTATAAATAGAATCTCCTCCAAATAAAGCGTACTTAAATCCATCAATTGCTCCTACCATAGGATTCAAACAAAACAACCAATGCAACCAACTAGGCATTCTATCTAAATAATAAGTTGTATTAAAAATAACTGGAGTAACATACATTCCAAACTGAAGAATGACAGGAACAATAAACTTTACATCTCTAAACTTCACATTTATAGTTGCAAAATAGAGTCCTAATCCTAAACCATTAATTACCGTTAATAAAATAAACAAAGGGGCTAATATTATTTGCCAATGTAAACTCTGCCCAGAAATAACAAACAAAACAACTAATATGATGAGTGAAATAAAAAAATCAACCAAACACACTAAAATAGTACTTAAGGGAATGATAATTTTAGGAAAATAAACCTTAGAAAATAAATTTGAATTACTAATAATTGAATTACTTACATCATTAAATACATTAGAAAACAACTGCCATAAGAGCATTGCTGAAGCCACATACACAAAATTTGTTGCCGTATTTTCAGAATTACTAATTTTGGTAGAAATATAGCCAAATACCAAAATACTCATTAAAGGCTTAATCAATGCCCACATAATTCCGGCAAAAGCTTGCTTATAACGAACTAAAAAATCTCTTTTAGCTAAATTATTCAGTAAACTTTTATATCTAACTATATCATTCCATGAAAAGAATGAACTTAGGTTAGGGTCAATGATTATTTTATCCTTATTCAATGGTTTAATATATAAAATATATAACTACAGATTAGCTATAAAACCATAAATATACTGACTTTATTTATTTAACAACATGGTTGATTTTATTTATTTTTATTATATTAGAGTTTAATTTTTTCATTACATAAAATCAATAAGAAAGCTGTTACTGTAACTATTATTCAGACATTATTACAAATAATAAAAAAACAGTTAACACACCCTGTAAATCGGTTTTGTGTTTACTATTCAGTCAATTGCATTAACTAGTAAAACTATAATTAATGGCGTTATTTTGGGATATTGCAACAAATGCAGAAGTTATCAAAAAAATCACTTTGGAGGAGATAATAATTAAATCTATTAGAATCACTCTATAAAAACCAGTTTGAAACACATGGTCATTTTATTTTAACTAACGCAGGTAGCTTAAAATCATAGATTTATAATCAATTTATTTGCGTGCATTTTTTCAACTAACTGAAGGAAACAAAGCTTGATTAGCTTCGCTGATCCCTTTATTCCCAGAGTCACAGTAAAATGAAACCTTTAAGGTTTTATTTTTTCATAGCTCAACATGCAAGAAAGCAAGCGTTCAGGTATCCCGGAAAATAAAAAGGCACCTTTTTGGCGCTTTTCACATTTATCAGCGGAGAAGGAGGTTTCAACAATGCTGTTGGGAGAACCCTCGGAACAGTTTTCCGTTCTCATGTTTAGTACCCACACTATTGTGGGGATATCTTTTGTGCCTCGAATTAATAATTAAGTATATTTTTTAGATGACACTATCAATGCTTCAATGCGAGCTCTATCTGCCTTTTTAAGATTTTTTTTTCTCTTCAAAGCTAATGTTTTCGTTTCGTGTATTTCCGCATAAACTAACCTCCATGACATTTTTCTGGATGTATATGTTGATAATCCATTATTATGTTGAATCAATCTTGCATTATAATCTTCAGTAAATCCTTTATAATATGACTGATCTTGATCACTTTGTATTATATAAATATAAAGTGCCATAATAAAAAAAGCCCGCTATTAGACGGGCTTTGCGGAGAAGGAGGGATTCGAACCCTCGGAACAGTTTCCCGTTCGCATGTTTAGCAAACATGTCCTTTCGGCCACTCAGGCACCTCTCCAACTCTATATTTAAATAGAGAATGCAAATGTAATTATTTTTTTAAATTATTAAAACTTAAATAAAAAATAATTTTCATATTTAGATATTATTGGTTTTTAGTTGTCATACCTGTCTGCCGACAGGCAGGTGGTATAACCGGTTTATCTTCTCCCGATAGCTACCGGGATGCGTTTGTGTTTAAGGCAAACATGGCTATTTCATGATTCTATTTTTAAATTTTTAGCACCACGAAGTCGCTTCTATATCCTTTATTTTTCATCCTATCAATTACACTTACAAGTAGTTGTAAAAAAACTCAAGACAATACATTAATTGCTCCTTTATTATCAGAGCCTAATGATTATGCGTTCAACTAATGGATCATCGGCTACAAGATCCGAAATAAACCTTTATACTAACCTTAGTTTATTACATGTAAATTACAAAACTGTAGAATTACTACCCATGCCACTGCCTTTACAACCAAAGTAAGTAAGATCATTTCACTGCATAATAGTTAGTTACTTTACTAGATTACATGTATTTACACTGATTTTATTTACAAAAAAAAATAGATATTGAGATTTAGAAATTAAAATAAAAAAGCAATCAACTAAATAACTGATGGCATTTAATTTCACGTACTATAAATTAATATATTTACATAAATTCAGGCATAAAAAAACAGAATAAAACTAAAATTAATAGCAACATTTTTTTATTAACACAAACTTGATGAACTACCCTATTTTTGAATATCCAATTACAATAAAAGAAATTGACATAGACGAAAATGGTCATATCAATAATATTTCTTATTTAAAATGGGTTCAGGAAGTAGCTATTGCCCATTGGAATTCTGTATCTAATACCAACATGCGAACCAACTATGTATGGGTAGTTAGCCGTCACGAAATTGACTATTTAAAGTCGGCATATCTACATAGTAATTTGCTTGCTAAAACATGGGTAATTGAGCCTGAGGGGGCTAAATCTCAGCGCTATGTTACTGTTTACGATATTGATAGTAACACTATTATTGCAAAAGTAATTACAACTTGGTACTTGCTTGATGCTACTACAAAAAAACTAAACGTATTGAAGCAGATGTAATATCTGCCTTTTCCTTAAATGAAAGCATCTAGTATTAGTGATCTAAAAAAAGAACTTCATGAATTGCCTCAAAAGAAATTAGTTGAACTATGTTTGCATTTAGCGAAATATAAAAAAGATAATAAAGAGTTATTAGATTACTTACTATTTCATGCTCATGATAAAGCTAGTTTTGTAAATACTGTAAAAACTGAAATTGACGAGCATTTTATCGAATTAAAAACGCAAGCTAATTTATATTACATTAAAAAAAGCTTGCGTAAACTTCTTCGCATCATTACTAAATATTGCAAATATATTAGTGATAAAGCATTAGCAGCCGATTTACATATTTACTTTTGTCAAAAAATAAAAGCTTCTGGTATCCCCTATCATAAAAGTCAATTACTAGTAAATATGTATGAACAACAACTAAAAAAAATAAATACCTTAATCAATGGGCTTCATGAAGATTTACAACAAGATTATTTAAATGATTTAGAAAAGATTCTCTAATGAAGTATATTTTTGATAAATAATAGCTACTTATTGATGGAGACACTACCCTTCATACAATTCAATGGGTAAACCATCAGGGTCGCTTAAAAAAGTAAATTTCTTCCCTGTAAATTCATCCACTCTTATTGGCTCCGTTGCAATATGGTGCACGCTAAGTTCTTTTATGACCAATTCAATATCATCCACACTAAAAGCCAAATGCCTTAATCCAGTTGCTTCGGGTTGTGATAATCGCTTTGGAGAATTAGGAAAAGAAAATAGCTCAATAGTATACACTCCATTTAAAGCCAAATCTAACTTATAGGATTGTCGTGCTTTGCGATAAGCTTCATGAATAATCGTAAAACCTAAAATAGTTGTGTAAAAATGTTTTGACTTTTGATAATCAGAACAAATAATGGCAATATGATGAACATTTTTTAAAAGTTGCATGTGAAAATTTTAAAATAAATTTAAATCAACTATTAAATCTTTCACATCTTTATCTTTTGGCAACAAATAGGATTGAATACCTAATTTTATCGCACCTTCAATATGCTGAGGAGAATCGTCAATAAATATTGTTTCATCTGCTTTCAACTTATTTTGATTTAATACAAACTCAAAAATCTCGGTATCTGGCTTGCGCATTCCTACTCTACATGAATAATATACCTTTTCAAAAAAAGGTTCTAAGTTTTTATAGCCGTGTGTCTTAAACAAATCTGTTTCTAATTGTGTAACATGCGTTTCGTTTGTATTACTTAACAAAAACAAACGGTATTTTGACTTTAATTCATTCAATAATTGCAAGCGGTGCGGCGGAAAATCTAACAACATCGCATTCCAGGCAAAAATCATTTGAGTATCAGTAACCCTTTCTTTTAAATGATCCTTCAACTGGGTAAAAAAATCCAACTCGCTCAATAGGCCTTTATCATACAAATCAAATATAGGCGATTGTTGCAATTGCGTATAAATTGTCTCAAATGGCTTAGCAGACAGTTTATTAAACTCTAAAATAGTTCTAGGTATATCGAGGTTGATAATAACTCCTCCTAGGTCGAAAATTATATTTTTTATTTCACTCACAATATTTTGTTTATGTGCTACAAATATATATTTTTGCAGCCTTATGTTTTAATTGAATATAAGATTGCTCCGATAGCTATCGGGACGGTTAGAGTACGAAAATTGACATATTGCTCCTATAGCTCATTCGGTTAGAGCAACTGACTCATAATCAGTAGGTGCCTGGTTCGATTCCAGGTGGGAGCACGATTAAATTCATTTCAAGTCTGTAAATCAATCATTTACAGACTTTTTTTATTAAAAAGAGGCATTATGTAGCTTTCTTAAGCTAAACAGAGAGGCTTTTGTTTTTGTAGAAACATTTTTTTAACCAAATTAAGCGTTAGAAATTTTCATTGATAGATTAATAGGATAATCCCAAAGCGATTCGAACCATTTCCAACGTTTTTTACTAAGGGATATTTTTAGTTTTAGAGAGTTGTTTGATTTTTGAAAATATGCCACAATTGCAAATACTCTGTGTTTTAGTGTTGATACTGTTTTTTGTGTTTTTTCTTGCAATACAAATATTCTAAATATGGTTATTAAATTGTATGCAAACATTACAAAAAGAAGAGCTGCTTCGCTTGCAAAAAAAAAGTTTGTATCAATGAATATTCTCATTAAACTTTTGATGTTCTTATAAATGTATTATCATTTAACCCAGATTATGCATTAGGAATCGTAATGAG
>JBEIPP010000214.1:0-4462 GCA_040376995.1 Flavobacteriales bacterium | reverse complement strand
TGTGATTCGCGACCGTTGTTTGTGGAGCCGGCTCCTTTTTTATGTGCCATTGTTTAAAAATTTAATGGTTAATGTTTAATTATTCTTCAGTTTTTTTAGCTGCTTTTTTTGCAGGCGCTTTTTTAGCAGCAGCTTTTTTAGCTGGAGCTTTTTTCTCAGCAACAACTTCAACTTTAGCAACAGGATTTCTGCGGCTTGGAGCTAAAAATTCGCGTACTGATTTTTCAGCTTTTAATTCGTCTTTTACAGTCTCACCTTTAGTCAATACTCCTTGAATTAAAAGTTGTGTTAAGTGTTGACGGTGGTTATTCCATTTTTGGTAACCTTTACGACGTAATTTCTTAAATACGATAACTTTATCGCCTTTTAAGTGTTCAATTACTGTGGCAGCAACTTTTGCGCCATCAACAGTTGGTGCACCAACAGTGATTTTTCCGCCGTTATCAATTAAGAAAACTTTGTCAAATTCCACTTTAGCACCTTCGTTAGCATCTAGGCGGTGAACGTAAATTTTATTTCCACGTTCCACTTTAAATTGTTGCCCTGCTATTTCTACAATTGCATACATGAGTGTTAATTTTTATTGTTAATAATTTTTTTAAGGATGGCAAAGATAAGTGGTTTTTTGTATCTGCCAAAGATTTTGAGTACTTATTTTAGCTAAAACGCCCGTTATTTTTAGGCTTTTAGGACTTTTAACAAATTTAAAACTGATAAATTACTGAAATTCAACTATTTATAAGTTTCAGTGTTTTTAGCCTTGCCTGAAGAATTAATCATCCAAATACCTCCAATAATCGCTATCACGGCCAATAATTGAATCGAATTAATCACTTCCCCATCAAATAAACCCCAACCAATAGCCACAATCGGAATTAAATAAGTGCAACTAGCTGCAAACACTGTTCCTGATAGTTTAATTAAAGTATTATAAACTACTACCGAAAGTGCTGAACCAACAATTGCTAATATACTAACAAACCCTAATGATCTTAATCCCTCTGGGTGCTGTGTAGCGTGTGCTACAACATCTGTAAATCCAAATAAATAAATAGCAGCTACAGGTCCAATTAAGGTAAACGACCAAACAGTAGCAGTTAACGAATTCACTTGGCCTAAATAGGCCTTAATGCCATTAACACTAATAGCATAACATAAAGTAGCCGCTGCTACTAATAAGCTATACATGATATTTTTAGTTTGATTATTTTCATTATTCCCTAAAACTACTAAAGCAATGGCGCCTAGAAAACCAATTAACACACCAATAATTTGATGTTTTGAAATTTTATGATTAAACGCTATCATTCCAATAATAATAGTAAACATAGGAGTAAGCGCATTTAGCATCCCCGTTAAACTACTGCTAATTTGAGTTTCGGCTTTAGTAAATAAAAAGGCGGGGATTAAATTCCCAAAAACACCCATTAATAAGAAGCCTTTCACATTCTTTTTTAAATCAATTTTATAATGGCTAATTAAAAATGGCAACATAAAAGCAGAAGCAATGGTGATTCGTAAGCCTGCTACTTCATCACTTGTAAAGGATTTCAAACCTTGCTTCATGAGCATAAATGAACTACCCCAAACTAATGAAAGTACGATTAATATAATCCAAGAAATCGCTTTTTTGCTCATAATTACGGTCTTAGTTTAATGCCATGGCATCTAATTTCATTTGTTTAATCATGCTCACTAAACCGTTGGCACGTGTAGGAGATAAATGTTCGGTTAATCCAATTTTATTAATAAAATCTAAATTAGCATCTACAATATCTTGAGGTTTTTGATGTGATAAGACTCTTACCATTAAAGCTACCATTCCCTTGGTAATAATGGCATCGCTATCAGCTGTGTAAATTATTACTCCATTTTTTTTCTCAGAATGAAGCCACACTTTACTTTGGCAACCTTTGATAATTCTATCTTCTGTTTTTAAACTTTCTTCGATTTTAGGTAACGATTTACCTAGCTCTATTAAGTGTTCATATTTCCCTTCCCAATCATCACCAAACAGTTCAAATTCATCAATAATTTCGTTTTCTATTTCAGCAATTGTCATAACGTCAAAAATACAATCAATTTCGATAAAAACAGGATTCCAATACAGTTTTATCTTTCACATTGTCAATAAATTAAACTAAAAGAGTAATTATTTTAAAGGTTTAAACACTATTATCTATTTAAGGTTAATAACTTTGCTCCCTAAATATTGCATATTTACTCATAAATTAGTTGCTTAGTCGCTTGATTTCAGCGAAATAGATTACATTATTGAGCTAAACACAATATAATACAAGTATGAAGATTGGATTAGATATTATGGGGGGAGATTACGCCCCTGCAAACTGCATAGATGGTGCTGTTTTAGCTTTAGACTCATTACCGTCTGATGTGAAAATGGTTTTAATTGGCGATAGCGAAAAAGCTAAAAGTCATTTAAAAGCTATAGGTGTAGCCGAAGATAAATTTGAATTTGTTGATGCAACTGATGTAATTGAAATGGGAGAACACCCAACAAAAGCATTAGCACAAAAACCACAAAGCAGTATTGCTGTTGGGTTTAAATTATTAAAAGAAAACGATATTCAATGTTTTGCAAGTGCTGGTAACACCGGCGCTATGTTAGTTGGATCTATGTTTTCTGTAAAAGCAGTGCCTGGAGTTATTCGTCCATGTATTACTTCTATTTTACCAAAAGAAAATGGTGGTTTTGGAATTGTATTAGACGTTGGTACTAATGCTGATTGCAAGCCAGATGTATTATATCAATTTGCTATTTTAGGCTCTATATTTGCGAAAGAAGTTTACAAAATTGATAATCCAAAAGTTGGTTTATTAAACATTGGTGAAGAACCAGAAAAAGGAAACTTAGTAGCTCAAGCAGCTCACGTTTTAATGAAAGACAGCAAAGACTTTAATTTTATTGGAAATGTAGAGGGGTTAGATGTTTTTGAAGATAAAGCAGATGTGATTGTTTGCGAAGGGTTTACTGGAAATGTTTTACTTAAAACAGCCGAAGCATTTTATTCTTTAATCAAAAAACGTAATCGTAGTGATGAGTTTTTTGACAAATTTAATTACGAATTATACGGAGGCACTCCTATTTTAGGAGTCAACTCTAATGTAATGATTGCTCATGGTAAGTCAACACCACTAGCTTTTAAAAATATGATGGTGTTAAGTAAAAACATCGTTGACGCTAACTTAAACGAAAAAATTAAAACTGTATTTCAATAATGAAAAGAGCAGCAATTACTGCCGTTGGTGGCTACGTTCCTGATTTTGTAATGACTAATGATGAGTTAGCAAAATTTGTAGATACTAACGACGAATGGATTACCTCACGTACTGGAATTAAAGAAAGACGTGTTTTAAATATACCAGGCAAAGCAACCTCAGATATGATGGTGTTTGCTATAGAAGAATTACTAAAAAAACGTGGTATCACGGCTTTAGATATTGATTTATTAATTGTTGGTACTATTACTGGAGATTATGTTTTCCCTAGTACATCAAATGTTATTTGCGATAAAATTGGTGCCAAAAATGCTTGGGGTTACGATTTATCTGCTGCTTGTTCAGGCTTTATTTATGCATTGGCCACAGGTTCTCAGTTTATTGAAACTGGTCGCTACAAAAAAGTAGTGGTGGTTGGTGTAGATAAAATGAGTGCTATTTTAAATTACGAAGATCGTGCAACTTGCGTTATTTTTGGTGATGGCGGTGGCGCTGTTTTATTAGAGCCATCTGAAGACGATTGTGGTATTCAAGATTTTATTTTAAAATCTGATGGCTCTGGACGTAATTATTTACACCAAGTAGCTGGCGGTTCTTTTATGCCTCCTTCTCACGAAAGTATCGACAAAAAATTACACTACGTTCATCAAGAAGGACAAACTGTATTTAAACATGCCGTGGTAAACATGGCCGAAGTGAGTGCCGAAATCATGGCAAAAAATAATTTAAAGGCAGATGATATTACTTACTTATTACCTCATCAAGCTAACAAACGTATTTGTGAAGCAACGGCTAACCGTATGGGTTTAAGTTCAGATAAAATGCTAATGAACATTGAACGTTACGGAAATACAACTGCTGGTACAATTCCATTATTATTATGGGATTACGAAAAACTATTTAAAAAAGGCGATAATTTAATTTTATCTGCTTTTGGTGGTGGTTTTACTTGGGGTTCCATTTGGATTAAATGGGCTTATGATGGCAGTAAAGTAGGGAAATAAGAGAATAGGAACACTGATAAAGCCGATTATACGGATTTCTAAGATTTTAAATGTCAATTCAATGAATTGACATTTTTCATTTAACCCAGATTATGCATTAGGAATCGTAATGAGAGTTGAAAGCTTAATAAAACAGACACTTTTTTGACTGAAGCATAGTAACCACTATGATGAAGGAGAAAAAGTGGCAAAGCGTTCTGTTTTGAAGAGGTTTCAGC
>JBEIPP010000151.1:0-7664 GCA_040376995.1 Flavobacteriales bacterium | reverse complement strand
ATGATTTAATATCATATTCAAAAATATAATTAGCATCAGAACCCACCCATATATGACCATAACTATCTTTGAAAAATTTGGTAAAGCCAATTTCTTCTTCTGAACTTTTATAAAATAGCTGTTTAAATGTTTTGGATGATTTATTAAAAAGGTTAATGCCGTTTGCTGTAGAAATTAATAATTCATTTTCATTTAATTCAATAATATCTCTTAAAACATTATTAGATAGAGAATTTGAGCTTAGTCCAGATCTTAGATTGGTAAATGTTTCATTATACTTATTATAGATAGATAAACCACCGCCATTGCTTCCAAAATAAATAGTGCCTTTTTTGTCTTCTAAAATACATTCTACATCATTCGATGAAATGCAGTTAGGGTTTGAAGGATCATTTTTAAAAGATTTAAAATGATACCCATCAAATCGATTTAATCCATCTTGAGTACCAATCCAAATAAAATCTTGTGAATCTTGATAAATGACATTAACTGTAACGGCTGATAATCCTTCCTCTATACTAACTCTTTTAAATTTAATATTTTGAGAATACCCAAATAAAGACACTAAAAAATAAATTAGTGTAGCTAAGAACCATTTTATAGATTGGGTGTTTAAATTCATAACAAGTGTATAAAATTAATAAAAATGTGCAAACCATTGTTATTTTTTATAATCTTGTATTATTTAAGAAATAGTGGATTTAAAGAGTAGAAAAGATATTGTATTTTTAGTGTTAGCTGGTTTCTTTATCACTAATGCTATTGTGGCCGAATTAATTGGAGGCAAATTAGTCCAATTTTTTGGTTTATTCACACAAAGTATTGGTATTATTTTGTGGCCTGTTATTTTCCTTTTAACTGATTTAATAAATGAATACTATGGTAAAGATGGAGTAAGGAAATTAACATATATTACTGTAGGATTAATTTCGTTTACTTTTATTTTATTATCAGTTGCTTTAACTATACCTGCAACTTCTTTTTCTCCAGTATCCGATAGTGTTTTTACAACAGTATTTGGCCAGTCGCAATGGATAATAGTTGGTAGTATTGTGGCATTTTTATTTTCTCAATTAATTGATGTATATGTTTTTTGGGCTTTTAAAAAAGTAACTGGCAATAAACACATTTGGTTAAGAGCAACAGGCAGTACTATGGTGAGTCAGTTGGTAGATACTTTTGTGGTGCAGTTTATTGCATTTGTATTACCTGGCAAATGGCCTTTTAATGAGTTTGTTGTGAATGCTAGCTGGGGTTATGCTTTTAAATTACTTGTAGCTTTAGCTTTAATACCAATGATTTATGTGGGACATTATGTGATTGGGAAGTATTTACATAAGAAAGATCATTTAATCAATTAGTTCAAATTTTTTAGCAGCTATATACTTTGTTTGTTGCATTAAAATGCCACCATTCTGATGTAATAGTTGTAAAGCCTGATTGAGTCATAACATTTCTTAGCAATAATCTATTAGTTAAAGCTTCTTTTGATAGTTGACCTTTGCTTACAAATTCTTTTTCTCGCTTAGGCTCACTTAATTCCCCGAAAAAATCAAAAGGAGTTCCCATATTTAACCCAGATTACGCATTAGAAAATCTATTACGAGCTGAAACCTCTTCAAAACAGAACGCTTTGCCACTTTTTCTCCTTCATCATAGTGGTTACTATGCTTCAGTCAAAAAATGTCTGTTTTATTAAGCTTTCAACTCTCATTACGATTCCTAATGCATAATCTGGGTTTAATAACACATCATTATTTCCAATAATTCCCACATCAACTGCTGCACCATAATTGCGTAACTATAAATCATTTGGATGAGCCAAGTAGTTTATTTTTTCCTTTACCGGCATTTTAAGTTCCGCCCACATTTGCTTTTGGATATGTAAGGGGCGCACAGCATCAAATACGATAATATGATAATTAGGGAATTGTGAATTTAAAATATGCCCTGCATTACACAGTTTAATAGCTACTTAGCAAGGAAGATAGCAAGCCGTTAATCCTTGGTAAATAGGTTTATTTAAAAAATTTTGTGAGTTAGAGTAGTGCAGTACAACTCTAATGTTAGAATCTAATGAATTGACGTTGACTAAATTTTTTGAAACAAACAGTTTTTCTAAATCAGATGAGTCATGAATTAAATGAGATTCTTTTTGAAGAATTAAATTTGATTAAATAACTAAGTTTTTATAGCTATTACTGTTTTTGATATCAGAATGGCAACTGATAAAAAGTAACACGAAAATACCACAAACAATTTTAATAGCCACTTGCAATACTATTTTATTGGATACACAACATAATTACGAGGTGTTTCGTAAAGTGTAATTTCAATTTCAAATTTCGATTCAATTTTTAGTCTTAAAATATCGTAAATAACTCGAGCGATGTTTTCGGCAGTTGGAATTAAGGTTTTAAATTCTATGGTATCTAAATTTAAATTTTTGTGATCAAAACGTTCAATGATTTCATCTTTAATAATTTCATTTAATATTTTCAAATCAAATACATATCCAGTAGCGGGATCAACTTCGCCAACTAACTTCACAATTAAGTCGTAGTTATGGCCGTGATAGTTTGGATTATTGCACAAGCCAAATACTTCTGCATTTGTTTTTTCGTCAAACATAGGATTGTTTAAACGATGCGCAGAGTTAAAATTTGCTTTTCTAAATACGGCAGTTTTCATGTTTTGTAAATTACGAATCGGTTACGAATATACGAATCTATGCAAACTCAGATTCGTATATTTGTAATTATTTGTATTCATTTTAATGTTTACAGTAGGTTTCAATGAGCCTGATAGCCATTTCGTCTCCTAAACTATCAGCTTTATTTAAATCATCACATGCTCCGCGTTTATCTTTACTGGCAAATTTTATAGCGGCTCTATTTACAAAAGCACCTGCGTAATCAAATTTAAGTTTAATGGCATAATCTAAATCTTTTATCGCTTCTACAAATTGTTTGTTTTCGCCTTTTGCAACGCCTCTGTAATTATAGCTTACAGGGTTTTTGGGATTTAATTTTATAGCTTCATCCAAATCAACTATGGAACCAGTAAAATCTCCCGTTTCAATTTTACAAGCACCTCTAGCAACTAGGGCACCTTCTTCTTCAGGAAAAGCGTCTATATAAACGTTCCAATCATTTACAGCATTTTTATAATCTCCAACTTCAAATCGAGCTTTCGCTCTTGTTTTATAGGCGTTATAATTTGGATTGGTAGCAGGCATTAATTTTATAGCTTCTGTAAAATCTTTTATACAATAGGCATAATCCTTCATGGCAAATCGTATGTCTCCCTTTAAAAGTATGATGTCTAAATATTTGGGATTAAGGTCAATTGCAGTAGCACAAACATCTAAGGCATTTTTATAGGCTTTTCCGTCAAACATTAATTTAGCTCTGTAATAATGCAATTCAATATCATCACTATTTAAGGCAAGAGCAGAATCCAGGCAAGCTTTCGCTTCCTTAAATTTCTTGGTTTCATAATATAAAATACCCATTGTTTTTTGACTTTCAAAATTATCGGGAGTAATTTTAACAGCAGCTTGTAAGTCCTTTTCGGCTCCTTTGTAATCCTGTGTTTTAATTTTTGCTAAAGCCATTTTGTTAAATGCTTCGGTATAATCAGGTTTTAGTTTAATTGCCTTTTTAAATAAAACGATTGATTCTTTATATTTGGCCGAATCCATTAATTTGCAAGCCGATTTATAAAGATCTGCTTCCTCGTTTTTGGCTTTAGAAGTATCTTTTTGAGAGAATCCAAAACTGGCGCTAAAACAAAACACTATTGTTACTAGTAAACGAGAAATACCGTTCATAAAATAATATTTTGTTTTTTGCTTTGGATGATTAAATTTACGTAAACAATTTAAATATTAAAAACTATGCCATTCTTTATTTTTATTATAGTCTTCGGATTATTATTAATTTTTTTAAGTTTTGTAACCGTGCAACAAGGCACAGTAGCTGTTATTACTGTGTTTGGAAAGTATAGACGAATACTAACTCCTGGTTTAAGTATGAAAATTCCTTTTATTGAAAAAGTATATAAAAAGATTTCTATTCAAAATCGTAGTGCTGAATTGGGGTTTCAGGCAGTTACCATTGATCAAGCAAATGTGAATTTTACGGCCATGTTATTGTATGCAGTGGTTAATCAACAGGAAGAATCCATTAAAAATGTTGCCTTTAAGTTTGTGGATGATAAAAATTTAATGCAAGCCTTGGTTCGTTCTATCGAAGGTTCGGTGAGAGCATTTGTGGCCACTAAAAAACAATCAGAAGTTTTATCATTAAGAAGAGATATTGTTGAAGCTGTTAAAGAACAGTTAGATGTGATGTTAGAGGAATGGGGTTATCATTTAATAGATTTACAATTGAACGATATTACATTTGATGAAGAAGTCATGCGTTCGATGGCAAAAGTTGTAGCTAGTAATAACTTAAAGGCTGCTGCTGAAAATGAAGGTCAAGCATTATTAATTACTCGAACTAAAGCAGCAGAAGCAGAGGGGAATTTTATAAAAATATCGGCACAAGCCGAAAAAGAGGCCTCTCAATTAAAGGGTGAAGGTATAGCATTATTCCGTCAAGAGGTAGCTAAAGGTATGGCTGGTGCAGCTAAAGAAATGGAAGAAGCAAAATTAGATTCATCTTTAATTTTATTTAGTATGTGGACAGAAGCTGTTAAAAATTTCGCTCAAGAGGGAAAAGGAAACGTTATATTCCTTGATGGAAGCGTTGAAGGCATGGATAAAACCATGAAACAGATGATGGCAATTAATCAAATGGATATTAATCCAAAAAAACAACAGATTTGACGATTATATTTGAAAAATATTGACTTTTAAATTCAGATTAATTAACTTTAATAGATCTAAATAAACACATGAAAAAAAATCTATTCACAATACTAGGAGTTGCATTTTTGGGCTTTAGTTCAATAGCTCAAAACGGACTTAAACTTCAGCCATGCGCAACATTTGACGCCATGGAACAAGGCTTTAAGACTGATCCTGCTTTAAAAGCACGATATGAGAAAATGGCAGCTCAATTCGAATTAGAGTATGAAGCAGAGATGGTTAAAGTTTACTCTGCAGCTAAAGTTGCTGTGCCTATTTATACCATTCCTGTAGTTTTCCACATTATGGGAAATCTAAATGTTACAGATCAAACATTTGTAAATCTAATTAGTTATATTAATGATGATTACGCTAAAACGGGGCCAGATGTTGCAACTATTAGTCCGGATTTTGCTTCTTTGTATGTAGATTCCGAAATTAGATTTGCATTAGCACAAAAAGATCCAAATGGAAATTGTACAAACGGGATTATCCGTCATGATGCAGATAACCCTACATGGAATCAAAATAATCCTGCCTTTAAATATTCAGGAACTGGTACCAACCGTTGGCCAACCAATAAATACCTAAATGTTTATATAGTTGACTGTATTTATAGCCTTTCTAGTCCTTGTCCTCCAGTAAACACATTTATTGGTGGCTACACAAATTTACCAGGAAGTACAATGTACACAGCTAATGGTAATATGGGTGATGCGATTGTTTTGGTAAGAAGTCAATTAGCAACAACTGATCAAACAGGTTCAAGAACATTGAGTCATGAAATAGGGCATTGGTTAAACTTATTACATACGTTTGGCTCATCAAATAGTGCAAAATTTGGTAGCACTCCGACACCAACTGTACCCTTTTCTTGTAGTTCAGATAACGTGGCAGATACGCCCCCTACAGGTGGGTATAATTCTTCACTTTGTACCGCAAGTCCATTAGACTGTTCTAATCCTCCAAATATTGAAAATATCATGGATTATTCAGCTTGTGCAAAAATGTTTACGCAAGGACAAATTACTAGAATGAGGACCGCATTAACAAGTACAGTAGGTGGAAGAAATAATTTATGGACAACTACTAACTTATTAGAAACAGGAATTACTTCAGGCTACACTTGTACTCCAGTTGCTGATTTTGAATCGAATAAAGTAATTAATTGTGCCGGAAATAGTTTTATTTATACAAGTTTAAGTAAGGTTGGAACAACAGGCGATGTGAGTTGGACTTTCGAAGGTGGCTCTCCTGCAACTTCTACAGCTACTTCGCAAGTGGTTTCTTATGCTACTCCAGGCACTTATTCGGTTAGTTTAACTGCAACAAATACTGCTGGAACAAATACAATGAACAAAACATCTTATGTTTCTGTTGTTAATGGAACAACTGGTATCCTTATACCAGCCCAATTTGATTTTGAAGGCACTACTTTACCATCTAGTTTAACGGTTACAAATAGTAATGCAGGTTCTGTAACATGGGTGCAAAATACGTCTACTGGTGCTAGTTCTACTACAAAAAGTATTTTTATTAACAACGCATCTGTATCCAGTACACCTGGACATTTAGATGTTTTTGAAACCGAAGTATATAATTTTGCAAATACTACAAACGTTACCGTTTCATACTATTATGCTTACGCAAGACGTATGGCAACACAAGCAGATACCTTTAGAGTTCAGTATTCTTTAGATTGTGGTGGAACTTGGATAAATATCTTAGGTATTCCAACAACAGCAGATATGGCATCTGCATCAGGAGGAACTACTACTACAGCTTTTGTTCCAACACCTACTCAATGGATTCTAAAAACTGTTCAACCTACTTTATTAACTTCATTAAATAATAAGCCTAGTGTTAAGTTCCGTTTTTACTTTAGAAGTGATAAAACAGTTGGAAGATCAAATAATATTTATATTGATCAAATTAATATTACAGGTAATGTAGTTGTTGGTGTAACTGAGTTAGAAAAATCGATGGAATTAGCCATTTATCCTAACCCTACAGAATCATCATCTTTATTAGATTTTAATATTAATGCCAACGAAAAAGCTACTATTAGTTTAGTTGATTTAACAGGAAGAGTTTTAGAAACTAATATAGTTACACCAGATAGTAATGGTCACATTAATCATACAGTTAATGCTAATAGCAAATTAGCATCAGGTGTTTATATTGTAAATATTGATGTAAATAACCAACGCGTTTCTAAAAAATTAATTATACAATAATTAATTGTGATATCATTTTTTAAAGCCCCTCGTTTTCGAGGGGCTTTTTTATGATTTAAAAAATCTGATATTTATCAACTAATTTTCAACACGATGAAAAGTTTCAATAAAAAATGTAAATATTTGTTATGTACTAAAAAACAAGATATATGTCTGAAGAGATAGAAAGAACAGAAAGAGAAGATTTATTTTCTAAAGCAGTGAAAGCTGGAAAACGCACGTATTTTTTTGACGTGAAATCGACAAAAGGAAATGATTATTACTTGACAATTACCGAGAGTAAAAAGCGTTTTGGTACCGATGGTAAATTTACTTACGAAAAGCATAAAATCTTTTTGTATAAAGAGGATTTTGAGAAATTTATGGAGGGCTTAAATAAATCGATTGAAGTGATTAAAGAAAATGCACCTCCAATTGTGGAGAGAGAAGCATATGATGGAGAATCAAGTTCTTCATCTCATTCGGATGATGTAAACTTTGATGATTTAGGGAAATAAAATTACCAACATATTATAGTAATTATGGTTTAAGCATCTATTTAACTTATGATAGATATATGCTTTTTTACTTAT
>JBEIPP010000090.1:0-13103 GCA_040376995.1 Flavobacteriales bacterium | reverse complement strand
TTTTTTTTGAGAGATAGGTTAGCAGAAAAATAATCCAAGTTAAAGCAAACTTACATCTTCATAAAGCGCATTTGAACAACGCCTACAAAAGCTTCCTTAAATATTTTGGTGCTCATTTTGCTTACGCCTAAAACACGATCGGTAAACATAATCGGCACTTCTACAATTTTAAATCCTTTTTTATAAGCACGGTATTTCATTTCAATTTGAAAGGCATAGCCCATAAAACGAACAGCGTCTAAATCAACAGTTTGTAATACTTTTTTGTGGTAGCATTTAAAACCAGCAGTTGTGTCTTTTACTGGTAACCACAATACAATACGAACATAAACAGAGGCAAAATAGCTCATTAAAATACGTCCGATAGGCCAGTTACTAACTTGTCCGCCTTTTGTATAACGAGATCCTACAGCTACATCTGCGCCATTTTCGCAAGCTTCTAATAAACGCACTAAATCTTTAGGGTTGTGGCTAAAATCGCAATCCATTTCAAAAATAAAATCGTAATCGCGAGCCAAAGCCCATTTAAAACCATGAATATAGGCCGTTCCTAATCCAAGTTTTCCTTTACGTTCTTCGATATGTAATTTGCCCGAAAATTCTTTTTGTAATTCTTTTACTTTAGTAGCCGTGCCATCAGGAGAACCGTCGTCAACAATTAGCAACTCAAACACACGAGGCAAATCAAAAACAGTACGAATCATTTTTTCGATGTTTTCAATTTCGTTATAAGTTGGTATAATGACTAAATTCTTGCTCATAAATTGTTTGCTAATATACTACTTTGTTAGATTATTAAAAGCGTCATTTTTCATCATTTATTTTGAGTTTGCTGTTAAAATAGGTTAACTATTACTAGGTTTTTCGACCGAATAGAAGCCTGTTTATTTAAAAATGACGTATTTTTGAGTATGAGAGCAATTATACTAATAACGCTATTATTCGGTTTTGGATACAATTTGTTTTCTCAAGACACGCTTTCATCAACAAATAAAACAAAAGGAACCGCTAGTTTTTATGCTAATAAGTTTAATGGTAGAAAAACGAGTTCAGGCGAAAAATTCTCGAATGATAGTTTGACTGCCGCTCATAAAAAACTTAAATTTGGAACGTATGTTTTGGTGAGGAATTTAAAAAATGATTCAACAGTGATTGTAAAAATCAATGATCGACTTCCGCAAAAATCAAAACGTAGTATAGATTTAACGTTAAGAGCGGCTAAACAATTAAATTTTGTAAAATCAGGCTTAACTAAAGTAGAAATAACAGTGTTAGATTCATTAAAAAAATAATATGAGCAAAATCTTAATAAAAAATGCCACTATCGTTAACGAAGACGAAACATTTGTATCAGATGTATTAATTGATGGAAACATCATTACTCAAATAGATAAAGACATTACCGATGATTCAGCAAAAATAATTGACGCCACTGGATTAATTTTAATTCCAGGAGCTATTGATGATCAGGTACATTTTAGAGAACCAGGTTTAACTCATAAAGGCGAAATTTGTACTGAAGCCAAAGCAGCAGTGGCAGGCGGAGTAACCTCGTATATGGAAATGCCAAACACGGTACCGCAAGCTGTTACCATTTTAGAATTGGAAAAAAAATATAGTAGAGCAAAAGAATGTTCGTTAGCTAACTATTCCTTTTTTATGGGAGGAACGAACTTGAATTTAGAAGAAACGTTAAAAGTTGATTATAAAACAGTTTGCGGATTAAAACTCTTTATGGGTTCGAGCACGGGTGATATGCTGGTAGATAATGAGAAAACACTAGAAGGTTTTTTCTCAAAAGCCAATACGTTAATTGCTACACATTGCGAGTATGATCCAATGATTAAAGAAAATCAAAAGAGAATAGTGGAGGAGTACGGCGAAGATTTACCGGCTTATTTTCATCCAATTATACGTAACGAGGAAGCTTGTTTTAGATCATCATCTTTTGCTGTAGAATTAGCAAAAAAATACAATACGCGTTTACATATTTTACACATTTCATCGGCTAAAGAATTGGATTTATTTACCAATAAAATTCCTTTAAAACAAAAGCGCATTACTGCGGAAGCTTGTATTCATCATTTATGGTTTAATGATGATGATTACAAAAAGAAAGGAAATTGGATAAAATGGAACCCTTCTGTGAAAACTGAATATGATAGAGCAAATATTTTTGAAGCAGTTTTAGACGGCCGTATTGATGTGATTGCAACCGATCACGCACCTCACACCATTGAAGAAAAACAATTACCATATTTAAAAGCGCCTAGTGGAGGTCCTTTAGTGCAACATTCTATTATTGCAATGTTGGAGTTTTATAAGCAACAAAAAATTACTCTGGAAATGATTGTACGTAAAATGTCTCATAATGTGGCTGATCTTTTTAGAATCGAAAAACGTGGATATATCCGCGAAGGTTATTTCGCCGATTTAGTTTTAGTAGATTTAAATAAACCAACAGAAGTAACAAAAGCCTCTTTATTATATAAATGCGGATGGAGTCCGTTTGAAGGTTATACGTTTTCTTCTAGCATTAATAAAACCTTTGTAAATGGTCATTTAGTTTATGATAATGGAACCTTTGATGAAAGTAAAAAGGGCGAAAGAATGAGTTTTAAGAGGGATTAATCTTGACTAAACAAGCTATCTACAAACTCAGTGCGATTAAAAACTTGTAGGTCTTCCATTTTTTCTCCAACTCCAATATATTTTACAGGAATTTTAAATTCGTCAGAAATACCAATAACAACGCCACCTTTTGCGGTGCCATCTAATTTAGTTAATGCTAATGATGTAACATCTGTAGCGGCAGTAAACTGTTTACATTGCTCTATGGCGTTTTGTCCTGTACTTGCATCCAAAACTAATAAAACATCGTGAGGAGCATTAGGAATTACTTTTTTCATCACGTTTTTAATTTTAGTTAACTCATTCATTAAGTTAATCTTATTATGTAAACGGCCTGCGGTATCAATAATCACAATATCAGTACCTTTTGCTTTTGCACTACTTAGTGTATCAAAAGCTACACTCGCTGGATCAGCATTCATACCTTGTGATACAATGTCAACACCAACTCGTTGGCTCCAAATGGTTAGTTGTTCTACAGCGGCAGCTCTAAATGTATCGGCAGCACCTAAAACAACACTATATCCAGCAGTTTTAAATTGATGAGATAGTTTGCCAATAGTTGTTGTTTTACCAACACCATTAACTCCAACTACCATAATCACATAAGGTGTTTTTTCTCCATTTTCTTGAAGAGGTAGTTTAGGGATTTCAAATGAGGTGGCATCGGTTGAATTATTTTCGGTTAATAAGGCTGCAACTTCTTCCTTTAATAAATTATTTAATTCGCCAGTACCAACATATTTGTTTGTTGCTACACGTGCTTCAATACGTTTAATGATTTTTAAAGTTGTATTAACGCCAACATCACCAGTAATTAAAACTTCTTCTAAATTATCTAGTACATCGGCATCAACGGTTGATTTTCCGGCAACAGCTTTGGCTAGTTTACCAAAAAAACTTTCTTTAGTCTTTGATAAGCCTTCGTTTAAACTTTCTTTCTCTTTTTTACCAAATAATTTATCGAAAAATCCCATAATGCGTTTTGTAGTAGTGTACAAATGTATTAAAATATATTGTTTTTATGCAGAACCCTGCCAGAGTTATTGTAATTATTGCTACAACTCTGGCAGGGTTTATATCTCAAAAACAAAAAAGCTTCTTCGTTTCGGAAGAAGCTTTCTTTAATATAATAAAGCAAATTATTTTTTTAAATAATCAGCTACTAATTCGTTTTGAACGATTTCCTCACGGAATGCATAAGCACCAGTTTTTGGCGACTTAATTACTTTAATAACTTTAGTAAAGCTATTTCCTTTACCAGTTTTTAGTGTTGCAACTACCTTCTTTGCCATTTCTTCTTAGTTTTAATGGATTATTTAATCTCTTTATGAGTTGTCATTTTTTTCAAGATCGGGTTGTATTTTTTTAACTCAATACGATCAGGAGTGTTTTTTTTGTTTTTAGTAGTGATGTAACGAGATGTTCCGTGTTTACCACTATCTTTGTGCTCTGTGCACTCTAAAATTACTTGAATTCTATTACCTTTCTTTGCCATTTTCTGTTTTATTTATTGAATTAAGCTAAAATTCCGCCTTCTACAGCTTCTTTTAAACAAGCAAAAATCCCTTTTTTGTTAATATTTTTGATAGCTGATGTAGAAACACGAAGTGTTACCCACTCACCAGTTTCTGGAACAAAAAACTTTTTTGTTTTTAAGTTTACTTTAAATTGGCGACGTGTTTTAGTATTAGAGAAAGAAACGTGGTTTCCTTTCATCGCTTTTTTACCTGTTAATTGACAAATACGTGACATGCTATTATTTAATTAAATGTGTTATCCCTTAAAATAGGGACGCAAATATAGTATTTCTTTTTTAACCTACAAAAAATTGTCTGCTTTTTTCGAAAAATAATATACTTGCATCACTTTTTTTGTTTTACCCCGCTAATCTCGCAGATTTCACTGAATTTAATCTGCAAAATCTGCGTTATCTGCGGGAAATTATTATTATTTAGTAAAACGTCTTCTACGTTCTGCTCCTTCGCGATTTCCGCTAAAAGATCTTTCTCCTGCTGGCTTGTCAAATGAACGACGTTCTCCGCCTCCATTTCCACCTTCACGGTTAAATGGCTTACGTTCTCCTCCTTCTTTGTTGCCACCATAAGATGAACGACGTTCTCCTCCTCCAGCATAAGAGCGACTTTCGCCACCGCCGTAAGATTTACGTTCTCCACCTTCTCTGTTTCCACCATAAGATTTACGTTCTCCACCACCTTCGCGATTTCCACCGTATGAGCGACGTTCTCCGCCACCGCCGCCACTGTAAGAACGGCGACCATCTTCTCTTGAACCACCACCGTAAGATCGTTTTTCACCGTATCCGCCAGAAGGTTTTGCTTTACTTACTTCAAAAGAAATTACACGAGCGTTAAACTCAATTCCTTTTTTGTTTAAAGCTAAGAATTCATCCACATGTTTGTTTTCTGTTTCAAAGAAAGAGAAAGAGTTTTTAACATCTACATTGAAAATAACGCGAGCATTGACTCCAGAAATTTCTACTAAGAAATCTTTGATAGAATTACGATTAAAGCCATCTAGTTCGCCCATATTCATGAAGAAACGAGTTGTTTTGCCGTTATTTCCATCATTACCAATGTTTAAATCTTGTGAGTTTTGGTAATAAGCATAAAAACGATTAAACTCTTCTGAAATAAAACGTTTAATTAATTCTTCCTTCGATAAATCTTTTAATTCATCATAAATTTTAGGAAGGTACGTTTCGATTTCATCATCCTTTACTTCAACATTATGTAATTTATGAACTAAATGAAATAATTGTTTTTCGCAAACAGCTACTCCGTCAGGAACATTAGCTTTTGTAAATGTATTTTGAATAATACGTTCAATATCTCTAATTTTATTTACTTCGCGAGGAGTAACAATCGCGATAGCAATACCTGTTTTACCAGCTCTACCAGTACGACCAGAACGGTGCGTGTAGTTTTCTGCTTCTTCAGGTAAGTTATAGTTAATTACGTGAGTTACATTATTAACGTCGATACCACGAGCAGCTACATCAGTAGCAACTAACATTTGTAGAGTGTGGCTTCGGAAACGTTTCATTACCAAATCACGTTGTGCTTGAGATAAATCTCCATGTAACGCATCGGCATTGTAACCATCTTTAATTAATTGATCAGCTACATCTTGAGTTTCTGCTTTTGTACGACAGAAAACAATACCAAATATATCTGGGTAAAAATCAGCAATACGTTTTAACGCTGCATAACGATCACGTTGATTTACGGTATAGTAAATATGTTGAATGTTTTCGTTACCAGAGTTTTTCTTACCTACTGAAATTTCTAAAGGAGATTCCATGTATTTACTTGCAATACGCTCAACTTCGCGAGGCATTGTAGCAGAAAATAACCAAGTGTTTTTTGTAGGAGGTGTGTTACCTAAAATTTGATCTAAATCATCTTTAAAACCCATGTTTAACATCTCATCTGCTTCATCTAATACAACTATATCTACATGAGATAAGTCAATTGCTTTACGCTCGATTAAGTCGATTAAACGACCTGGAGTTGCTACTACTACTTGAGAACCAGCTTTAATGTCACGAATTTGCCCCATAATAGGTGCTCCACCGTAAACTGCTGTTACTCTTAATCCGTTAAGGAATTTTGAATAGTTAATTAAATCTTTACTGATTTGAACACACAACTCACGAGTTGGTGCTAAAATTAAAGACTGTGTAAAGCGAGAGTTTAAATCTAACTTTGTTAATAAAGGCAAACCAAAGGCTGCAGTTTTTCCTGTTCCTGTTTGTGCTAGGGCTACCATGTCAGTAGATTTTCCTTGCAACTGAGGAATAGTTTGTTCTTGGATAGGCGTAGGATTTTCGAAGCCCATCTCGGTCACGGCTTTTAGGAGCATTGGCTCCAAGCCTAATTCTTGAAATGTCATTTGTTTTTGTTTAAATTATTATTACTAGCTGCTAACTAAGATTTAATTTCCGCAGTAGCTGTGAACAATTTATAGCCCGACATAGGCGCGTTCACAATGTATTGGATGCAAATATTAAATCTAATTGCGGGGCAAAGATAATATTATTTTAGTTAATAACAAAATATTAACAAGTGAATTATTCCATTTTTGTCATCAAAATTCGTTATAGGCCTTGTATAGCTAGGCAAAAACAATTTTATTTTTTATTTTTTTGGGAAATAAACCAAGACGTTTTAAGCTATATTTGCACCATGTTATCGTTATCTAAAATAAAAGCTCTGTTTTTAGTGGCATTTTTTTTAATTGCATCTAATGGATTTTCTCAACATAAAAAATACGAAGATGCGATGAAACATACTGTTGCTGCATTAGATTCGGCAAAAGGAAGCGGAGAGTATAAAAAAGTAGCATCGGGGTTTGAACAAATAGCTGAGCAAGAAAAAAATGAATGGTTACCATATTATTATTCTGGTATTTGTTATGTGTTAGTTGCATTAGAGCAAAAAGGAAAAGATACCGATACTTGGTGCAATAAAGCGGAGTATTTTTCTAAAAAAGCTGATTCATTAAGCGAAAATAATTCGGAAGTAAAAGTATTAAAGTCGATGATTACTGCGGCAAGAATTTCGGTTCATAAAGCACAACGTGGACAAAAATACGGTGCTATGGCATTAAAATTAGCGGAAGAGGCTATTAAATTAAATCCCAAAAACCCAAGAGCTTATCTTCAAAAAGCAACGATAGTTTATCATACTCCCGAAGTGATTGGAGGTGGTTCTAAAAAAGCTAAACCTCATGCCGAATTGGCTGTTGAGAAATTTATTGCATATAAAAAAGAAAGTTTTATTTTTCCGCATTGGGGAAAAGCTCGCGCAGAAAAACTATTAAAGCAATGTTATGCTCCAGCAGAGACTCCTAAAAAATAATATTATGGAAACGCAAAGAGAAAAACAATTATGGGAATTGGCTAAAAAACGATCTAAATTCAAACGGTATTTTTATGCCTATCTTATTATAATCACTATTTTTTGGGTGTTTTGGTTTTTTACAGATCATCAAAATCCTGATGCTGGCTTACCTTGGCCAATGTTTCCAACATTAACTTTAGCGGTTGTATTAGCTTATATATTTTTAAATACCTATGTATTCTCTAATCATAATGCCATTGAAAGAGAGTATGAACGATTAACTAATAAGAAGCAAGAATAAAAAAGAAACCGTCTCAAAAGCCTCAAAAACAGACTGACACAATAGACAAAGCCCGCAATCTTTAAGATTAGCGGGCTTTTTATTCGATAAAAAACTTACGAAATTACTTTTGAGACAGCTACCTTTATTCTTATTTATTTCATAAATTTTTGTTTCACATCACTGTATGTTGGAAAATTATTGTGATGCCAATTCATTATCACGGTCCCATCCTTAATTAAAATTAAACCTGGATTTGCTCTAATCATAGTTTTTAAAACAATACCATCTGCTTGAGCAAAATCATACATGGCTTGGTGCTTATGTTTATAATCGTCAATTTGTTTTGCATCTCCCGCAGTTAATGCCAATACATTTATTTTATCAGAAGAAGCTAATTTATATAAGTCGTTTATTTTAGCGTGTAAAGTCTCATCTTCTTCTGTTTTAGTTAAGTCGTAACAAATTAATAAAAACATATAGTCTTTATTATTTAAAACACTGTCTTTTAAATCCACGCCATCTAAAGATGTTATTGAGAAATCAATAATTTTTGGAGGATTAATCGCGTCATGAATTAAGATGTTATCTGTAGCAACCCATTTCCAGTTTAAGGTATCTTGCCATGGATAGTTTTGCATATTAAAATGTTCTTGCTTACCAGTTTTTAAATTTTCGTAAATAAAACCTGATTCGTATTCTGCCGGTTTGTAATCAGCTCCGGCTTTCATATTTTCTTTAATGTTCATTCCAATAGCATAAGGTCTGAAATCTAACGGAGGTAAATTACGATAAGCATAAATAGGGAATGCAAATGATAATCCAATGGCTATAACGGTTAGCGAAAGAGTAATTAATCCTGAAAACAGTTCATTAACATGTTCTTTTCCTGAAATTAAAAGTGTGATTAAAATTAATAATGCAACATCCTTCCAGAAACTTGTCCAAGGTTTTAAAACTAAAAAGTCTCCAAAACAGCCGCAAGTGGTTACTTTATTGTAACACGCTGAGTAAAAAGTTAAGAAGGTAAAAAATACAATTTGAGTGAGTAATAAACCAAGTGTTAAGTTGCGTTTATATCCAACTAATAACATAAATCCTAAAGCCATTTCGCTTACACATAATAAAATAGATAAGGGTAAGGCAATGTGTGCAAAGCTTTCAAAAATACCTAAGCCTGAGTCTGCTTTAAATACTTCAAAGTACTCTTGTAACTTATAGCTAAATCCTAAGGGGTCGTTAGCTTTGATAAATCCCGAGAAAATGAATAAGCCACCTACTAAAAAACGAGAAATATGTGTAATAATGGGGAATTTGTTTAAGATAGTAGATCCGTTTATTAATACTACTAAAATACCTAGTACAATACCGATTGTAGTTTTACTAAAACATGCAGGGGTAATATAAAAGAAAAATGCTGCAAGGCCTAATGACCATATTGCGCGAAATAATTTTGATGATAAGAATTTTTTCATTTTTTTTATGTTTAACCGCAAAGAACACTGAGCAAAAGCAAAGTGCGCAAATTGGTGATTTAACTAATTCTCTAAATTATACTGTTTGGAGCGAAGTTAAAAGACTATTTAGTTTTTTTAACTAACAATATAAGTTTGATAGTTTATATAATCATTTTTGAATACGGTTAAAAAATCACCTATCGTTGAAGTATATGCAAGAGTCGGATTTTACTTGTATAGCCTTCTCGAATTATTGTCGGTAGATACAATTATTATAAATTAGGTTTGTGGTTTTTTAATAACTACTTTAGGGATATTAATGAGATTTACAATTAATGATTGCGTATAAATCAAATTTAATGGTTGGTGTATTTGATGTAGCTTCTATCGAATATTTATCCATCTGTCTTTCTATTTAAATTATGATATCCTTTACAAGCATTTAAACATTTCAAATTTAGAGAATATTTGTTACAGTAGCATAAAATACTCGTGAAACTTAAATAAAAACAGTAAAAAACTAGTTTAATTGAGCAAACAATTCTTTTAGTTCAGTTTCAGTTAAATCGCGCCATTCTCCAATTTTAAGTTTATCTAAGTGAATATTCATCACTCTAATTCTCTGAAGCTTAACCACTTGGTAATCAAATGCATTGCACATCCGACGAATTTGTCTATTGAGTCCTTGAGTTAAAGTAATTCTAAAGATTCTTTTAGAATTCGGTTCTCTAGAAACCACGCAAGGTTTTGTTTTTACACCTTCAACAACTATTCCTTCCGAAATTTCTTTCATAAAGGCAGTTCTTACTGGTAAATTCAAGGTTACAATATATTCTTTCTCATGCTCAAACTTAGAATTACCTATTTTATTAATAATCTCACCATGATTAGTTAACAAAATAAGCCCTTCCGAATCTTTATCTAATCGGCCAATTGGATAAATAGCTTGCGAATGGCCAATAGCATCAATGATATTATTTTTTATTTTTTCAGAGGTGCATTCAATTCCTTTTGGTTTATTATAAACTATGTAAGTTGGGATAAATTCTTTTTTCTTGAGTTCTTCTCCATCAATTAAAATCACATCACCATCCTTTATTTTAGTGCTAAACGTTGCTACTTTACCATTTACTACTATGCGCTTGGCACCAATTAAATCGTAAGCTTTACGGCGAGAAGTATAACCTGATTGACCTATGTATTTATCTACTTTCATTATTTAGTTTGGTTTACTTTACAATGTCTCATCGAGTGATTCCAATAGTTATCGAAACGAGAAGCGACATAATATGTTTTTCTCCTAGCCTTATTTATCTAGTTCTCGACTTCGCTCAAACTGAAAGCTATAGAAGAATTACTTTTTTTTCTTCTTTTTTGCCTTATAAGCTTTATTTTCTTTTTCAGTATCAGCAATTAATTTTTTCCAATTATCATTTACGTCATCGGTTAATGCTAAAGTTTCTGAGTAATCCGCTTTAGCAACTTCCAACACGGTGATTTCTTTATTCATAAATTGCTCTATCTCTTCCAAAATAGGTTTTTCTTCAGGACTACAAAATGATACGGCAACCCCTTTGTTATTTCCTCGACCTGTTCGCCCTACTCTATGTATATAATTTTCGGCCACATCAGGTAAATCATAATTTACCACATAATCCACATTGGCAATATCAACACCACGTGCACTAATATCGGTGGCAATTAACAATTTAAAATCTCCATTTTTAAAGCCTGTCATTACTTCTAAACGATTCTCCTGATCTTTACCGCCATGCATGGTTTGGCTTTTAATGCCAACACGGTTCATGGCTTCAAATACACGTTCTGCTCTCACTTTAGTTCTTACAAAAACTAAAATTCTACTTTCAGGATTTTCATTCACGATACGTTCTAAAAAAAAACGCTTGTCATTCATACTCACAAACATCACCGAGTGAGTCACATTTCTTGACACTGGATCTTTAGGTGAAATTTGAATACGAATAGCGTTACGAACAATAGAATAAGCTAGTTTCTTAATCTTTTCATTAATAGTTGCCGAGAAAAATAAGGTTTGACGGTTACGCGGTAAATATTTTATTAGGTCTTCAATGTCTTTATAAAAGCCTAAATCCAACATTAAATCTGCCTCATCCAATACCAACACTTTAATATCTCTTAGTTTTAAATGTCCTTGGTTTACTAAATCAAACACACGACCTGGTGTAGCAATTACAATATCAACTCCTTGATGTAATTTTTCAATTTGTGGGTCTTGATCAACACCACCGTAAATACCTAAGGTTGTTACATCGGTGTACTTACCTAATTTATCAAACACTTCGGTAATTTGAATAGCGAGTTCATGAGTTGGTACCATCACAATAGCTTGCACGCCATAGCCTACTCCAGCTTTTGTAATTAGATGTATAATAGGAATAGCAAAAGCTGCAGTTTTACCAGTACCTGTTTGAGCAATAGCCAATACATCCTCTCCATTTAAAATATTAGGAATGGCTTTAAACTGAATATCTGTTGGACGTTTAAACCCTAATTCTTGCAAACTTTGTTTAAGTTCAGGGATAATGTGGTATTCTTCAAATTTCATAACGCAAAGGTAACAGAATTTAACCGTAAATAGACAGTTGATTTCGTTACGAAAGCCAAAAGCTACAAAGGATTTAGAAAGCACACGATTGAGGACAGTAAGAATATCTTACGATATTTTGAAGACCGGAAATTCGAGCATTTTCAAATACTGATGTAGATTTTGGGTTGCAGTAGAAATCCAACTGTCTGTTTGCGGTTTAATAAAGCTTTTTTTACCGCTTTAAAAATGCTTATAAAAATTAATTAAACGTATATATAAGCAATTTAAACATAAATAAATTGAATTTCATCGATAAAACATAACTTTGAAACATGAATACTTATCGCAAAATAAAGTAACCATTATTTCTGAAAGAGTAATAGAAAATATTACACAACTATCCGAAAGTTAAATTTTAAAAAGTGACAGAAAATTTTCAAACCTTTGAGGTATCGAAACCTTTAAAAAGTATGAGCCTTTTCAGCCGCAGAAACAAAAATAACAATAAACCTGTAATTCGTCAGGTTATAGATTTAATTCCGCGCCACCTTTTAAAGCGGCTAACAGAGATTTTATAACATGAGAATCAAGTTTATCTCATGTTAAAGCTCAAGAAGAATTAATGGAATGAGGTAGATGTGAGGGAGGGTGTTTGGAATATTACTAGAAAAGAGATAGTTTTAAGTTTATATACAGAAATGAGGAATTGCGTATGGTTGGCAAAAAACGTTGAATAATTATATCAAAAGTTATTCAAATAAAGAATATTTTTTTGGTATTAACTTTTATAATTCTTGAAGCTATTCAGTTATCCGAAATTAGTATTTATGTGATTGGGAAATTGGATTTGAAAAAAGATACTTTGGAAAGCTCAGTAATTAATAAATCATCAGGAGGATATTTACTTTATTGTAGAAGAAAATTAATAATAAATGGGTTATTATTGCAAAATCATACAGGTTAAAGAGACTAGATAGACAGAAGAGATTAAAGGGAAGAAAAAGATAAAATAGAAAAAATGCATTTAGAGTTAGGATTATATAAACACTACAAAGGAAATATTTACGAAGTGATAGGTATTGCTAAACATAGCGAAACCATTGAATATATGGTTGTATATAAAGCAACTTATCAACCAGAAGGAGAAAACTTCTGGGTACGACCCTTGGAAATGTTTTTAGAAACGGTAATCATTGATGGTTTAGAGCAAAAGCGATTTGAAAAAATCTAGTAATACTACTTCTCGAATACATGTTCAACTCTTGCGCGTGTTTTCGATTTTTCTTTGTTCGTAGCTTTTT
>JBEIPP010000067.1:0-15576 GCA_040376995.1 Flavobacteriales bacterium | reverse complement strand
TGGGATTGGCCAAAGCCAAAGGTGCTAGAATGTTGGTGGCTTCTACCAGTGAAGTGTATGGAGACCCGATGGTGCATCCTCAAACAGAAGAATATTGGGGCAATGTAAATCCAGTAGGACCTCGAGGGGTATATGATGAAGCCAAAAGATTCATGGAGTCTATTACCATGGCATATCATACTTACCACGGATTAGAAACAAGAATTGTACGCATCTTCAATACTTACGGACCCAGAATGCGTTTGAATGATGGGCGTGCATTACCAGCTTTTATCGGACAAGCATTACGTGGCGAAGACATCACAGTATTCGGTGATGGAAGTCAAACTCGTTCTTTCTGTTATGTAGACGATTTGATTGAAGGAATTTATCGTTTGTTAATGAGCGATTATACCATGCCAGTGAATATTGGTAATCCACATGAAATTACCTTAAAGGATTTTGCAGAAGAAGTATTGAAACTCACTGGTTCTTCCGTTAAAATCATTTACAAAGAATTACCGGTAGATGATCCTAAACAAAGAAAACCAGATATTTCTAAAGCTAAATCTATTCTAGGCTGGGAGCCCAAAGTTGAGCGGGCAGAAGGTTTGGCCAAGACCTATGAATATTTTAAATCTTTGCCAAAAGAAGAATGGTCTAAACAGCCCAAAGAATTTTATACAGGAAAATAATACCTAGCATTTTTTATATGAAGCCAATTATTGTAGTTACTGGAAAAAATGGACAACTTGGATGGGAACTGCAACAATTGGCTTCTTCTTTTGAAGAACAATTTGAATTTGTTTTTACAGATAGAACTCAACTAGATTTATCTAACCCTTCGTCTATTCATCCTTTTTTTGAAGCAACCAAGCCACAGTATTTTATTAATTGTGCAGCTTATACGGCGGTTGATAAAGCAGAGTCTGATCAAGAAGCTGCAATGACGATTAATGCAACAGTGGTTGGTGAAATTGCTGCTTGTTGTTTATCGTTTAACTGTAAGCTTATTACTGTTTCTACCGATTATGTTTTTAATGGTAATGGAACATCACCTTATCAAGTGGGTACTCCTACTGATCCTGTCAATTATTATGGAGCTACTAAAGCCATTGGTGAACAATTGGCCATTACTAATAATCCTTCTACCATTATCATTCGGACATCTTGGGTGTACAGTGCACATGGAAATAATTTCGTAAAAACCATGTTGCGCTTGATGAAAGAGCGTCCTGAAATAAAAGTGGTAAATGACCAAGAAGGATGTCCTACTTATGCCGCTGATTTGGCCAATGCGATTATGCAAATCGTGGGATCTCATTTAAATGGAAATAATGCTGCTGGCATTTTTCATTACAGCAATGCTGGAGCCATCACTTGGTTTCAATTTGCACAAGCCATACAAGAAGAAGCAGGGCTATCTTGTACGGTATTACCTATCCCTTCATCGGCGTTCCCTACGCCAGCTAAGCGACCTGCGTACTCAGTCATGGATATTCAAGACATAGCTACTGTTTTTGGAGTGGCATTGAAGCCTTGGAGAGAGAGCTTAAAGGTTTGTTTGGGTGCTATTCTTTCAGATAAATAATGTAAATTGATAGTTCAACTGCTATGTGAACTGCATTAGTGATACAAGCTTTAGCTTTTGATATTTTTCTTCCTATAAACTTTTTCAAAAGCTGAACAATGATTCTATATGAATAATCAAATGCATTCATTAGAAAAATCACTGTCAAAAAGAAATGCTGAGCTTTCTTTATTAAGCAGTATTCAAAATGCATTGATTTCTCAGAAAGAAATGGTTTTCATTTTCAATTTGGTAGGAGATCAACTTGCTGAAATGTTTACAGGATTTGTCATTTCAATTGCAACATTTGATCAAGAAACTGGAACAGAATATTTCCAATATCATTTTGAAGAGGGCATAAAAAGTATACCTGAGCCACGACCCTATAATCAAATAAGGCAGTTGTTGATTGATACACATCAACAAGTGATCGTAAATGAGAAGGCAGAAAATTTTGTAAATGAATTAATTGGGGCAAATTATTTTATTGAAGCAGACATCATCATACCTAAATCTTTTTTCTTTGTCCCTTTAATGGTTGATGATATAGTAAGGGGATATATCAGTTTAAAACATTACCAACATGAAACTGTATTTGATGAAGAGTCAATTCGATTACTCAATACGATAGCAATAAGTATCAGTGTGTCTTTACAGAACGAAAGGTTTATACATATCGAAAAAAGGAAAGCTGCAGAACAAAAAGCCTTACTCGATACCATGACCGATTTGTCGAGTAAGTTAGAATTAAATCAATTATTAGCCGCAGTATTAGAAAGAGCGGTTTCTATTTTAAATGTTTTTGGTGGCGAATTAGCCATATATCACGACCATATAAAAGAATTAGAAATTGTAGCCAGTAATAATTTAGGAATGAATTCAGGTGGAGTGCATTTAAAACATGGCGAAGGTGCTATGGGAAGGGTTGCTGAAACTAA
Organism: Flavobacteriales bacterium; assembly: GCA_040376995.1. Taxonomy (GTDB): domain Bacteria; phylum Bacteroidota; class Bacteroidia; order B-17B0; family Aurantibacillaceae; genus UBA4416. Next base: position 13,089 of record JBEIPP010000067.1, on the reverse strand, counting down.
AGAAGCACTTATCATACCTGATTATCAAGAATGGGAGGGTAGATCAAATAAATATACTAAAACGACTGTGCATAGTGTAATGGTTGTTCCATTAATGGTGCGGGACCAATTACTTGGTGCACTTGCTGTTGTTCATTTAGATAAGCAAAATCATTTTTCTGAAGAAGACTTAATATTACTCAATCTTTTTGCACCATTGGCTGCAACAGCCATTGAAAATGCTCGATTATTTTCAGCAGAAAGAAAAAGAGCTGATGAGCAAAAAGCATTGTTAGAGACCATGCAAGATTTGTCAGGAAAACTTGAACTAAAAATCTTGTTGCAGTCTGTAGTAAAACGTTCTGTAGAACTATTAAAAGTAACTGGGGGAGAATTGGCCATTTATCATCCAGAAGATAAGCAATTAGAAGTAGTTGCTAGTCTACATTTAGGAATGGACTCTTTAGGTCTACGACTAGATTTAGGGGAGGGTGCTATGGGAACAGCTGCTGCAAACAAAGAAACCTTGATTATTCAAGATTATCAGACTTGGGCCAGTAAATCAGAAAAGTATGCTAAAACAAAAGTGCATAGTGTAATGGTAGTTCCTCTTATGATTAAGGATCAGTTAGTGGGTGCTTTGTGCAGTGTACATTTAGATAAGAACAGACATTTTAATCAAGAAGATATTGATTTACTTAACCTTTTTGCGCCCTTAGCAGCAACAGCTATTGATAACGCTCGATTATTTAATAAAACAAAAATATTGTTAGAAGAAGCTAAGCAAAGAACTGTGGAGTTAAATAATACTCAACATCAATTAATCCAACAAGAAAAATTAGCATCCTTAGGAGAGCTTACTGCAGGTATAGCACATGAGATTCAGAACCCATTAAACTTTGTTAATAATTTTTCTGAAATCAGCAGCGAGTTGATAGATGAGATGAGTGCAGAATTAGTAAAAGGCGATATAGAAGAAGCTACAAAAATTGCTAATGATATAAAACAGAATCTAGAAAAAATTACTTATCACGGTAAACGAGCTGATGCTATTGTGAAAGGAATGTTGCAACATAGTAGAAGCGGGAGTACACAAAAAGAGCTTACTGACCTTAATCAGCTATGTGATGAATATTTACGTTTGGCTTACCATGGACTGAGGGCAAAAGACAAATCGTTTAATGCTACACTCAAGACTGAGTTTGATGAAACTATTGGGCTAGTAAATATTTTGGCACAAGATATCGGCAGGGTGGTACTTAACTTGATTACCAATGCATTTTATGCAGTAGCTGAGAAATCAAAGCAAGACGTGGAAGGATATGAGGCTATGGTTACAGTAAGTACAAAAAAATCAGCTAATCAATTGGAGATAAAAGTAGCAGATAATGGGAATGGGATACCCCATCAAATATTAGATAAAATTTTTCAGCCATTCTTCACAACAAAGCCCACGGGTGAAGGAACAGGGTTGGGATTGAGTTTGAGCTATGATATTGTGAAAGCACATGGGGGAGAGTTGAGGGTGGAAACTAAGGAAAGCGAAGGGAGTGAATTTAAAATTCAATTACCTATATAATTCGATATATATATATGAATATGAAAAAATTTATTTTATACTTACTGATCTGTTTTTTTTGTTCAATCACCATAACCAGTTTTGCTCAAACTGATAAAGTTGATTCTATACTTTCGATTTTACAGGCTGCACCTAAATTGGGAAGGGTTGATACAAACATCACAAAAAAAATTCTTCAGATTTTAAATCGAATCAAATTAACAGATAATGATATTAATAAAATAGTTGCCATTTCAAATGAGTTTAAAACGGGATCAAATGAAGACATGGCTTTTCGTATTTGCCAATTGGTTGCTAATCGGTTGAATAATACAGATATTAATATAGCAATTGATTTTGAAAAAATCTTATTGGAGAGAATCGAACAAAGCAAGACTCCTGAAAAAATGTATTTCAGGAATAGCATATTAGTGGGGTTACGAATTCCTTTTCGAAATTCACAACGATTGGCTGAAGGGTTTGATTATTACAATAACTATTTACTTAAGTGTAAAGAGCGAAATGATCCTTCTGGAATTCAAATTTGTCATTATGTTTTGAGTGGATTTTACAGAACTACAGGTCTTTTTGACCGAGCAATTTATCATGGGAAAAAATCATTGGCTTATCTTGATTCAAGTAAGAGAGTTAGTAATAATTATTTCACAATTCAAAACGACAGTAGAAGTAATTGGATAACTGGTCATGCTTTGATAGCAGAATATTATTATTTGAAGGGTGAAATTAGCGAAGCATTAAAGTTTAATAAAATTGCCTTTTCATTACAAATAGTGGATAACAGTATACTTTCTACTAGATCATTTGTTACTCAAGGTTTAGCGAAAATGTATTTTAATAGCAATCAGCTAGATAGTGCAGCCCGTTTAATAAAGCTTGCTTATGAGTTTAGCAAAAACAATGATAGAGGCATTTTAGTGATACTTTTCCAAACTTGGTCTTTGTTTGAGTTAAAAAATAGAAACTTCCGACAAGCAGATTCTTTGTTGGTGGAGGCCTGGAAAATTATAAAACAACAAAATATTCCCGCAAATTCTTTAGGAGGTTTAATCAACCCAGATTATTATCGCGCCCTAATTGCTATTGAGGAGAGAAAATATGTCGAAGCAGTTGATTTTCTCTTAAAAGATATTGAACGTATCAAAATATTTCGAATTGAAACACTTCGTGATTATAAACTATTAGCGCAAGTATATGATAAAATGGACGATTATATCAATGCTAAAAAAAACTATAAATTATTTATTGATTTACAGGATAGTTTGATTGCAGACCAAAATAAATACAATGCAATCAGCTTTGAAGCTGAACAGCAAATAAATGAAAAAGAATTATCTTTAAACCAGCTTAAAAATGAATCTAAAATAGCAGGTGTTACCAGAAATTTTACTATTGGCTTAGCTGTTCTTTTTATTGTACTTGCTGCTACTATTTATTACCGCTTTCAAGCCAAAAAGAAAGCAAACCTAATTTTAGAAAAAACATTGCAAAATTTAAAGTCTACGCAGGCGCAGCTCATCCAGTCAGAAAAAATGGCTTCACTCGGGGAACTCACTGCCGGCATAGCCCATGAGATACAGAACCCTTTGAATTTTGTCAATAATTTTAGTGAAGTAAGTAATGAGTTGATTGATGAAATGAATGAAGAACTAGCGAAAGGTGATATTGAAGAAGCCAAATCGATTGCAAAAGATGTAAAGCAAAATTTAGAAAAAATTACCCATCACGGCAAAAGAGCTGATGCCATTGTTAAAGGAATGCTGCAGCATAGTAGAAGTGGAAGTGGACAAAAAGAGCCAACGGACATCAATCAGTTATGTGATGAATATTTGAGATTGGCCTACCACGGTTTGAGGGCAAAAGACAAATCCTTTAATGCAACACTTAAGACTGAATTTGACGAAACAATTGGTTTGGTGAATATTCTGCCACAGGATATTGGTAGGGTGGTGCTGAACTTAATTACCAATGCATTTTATGTTGTTGCTGAAAAGGCGAAACAAGGAAAAGAAGGGTATATACCAACGGTAACTGTGCGTACGCAAAAAATAAATGACCGATTTGAAATAAAAGTGGCGGATAATGGAAATGGTATACCGCCGAAGATATTAGACAAAATCTTTCAACCTTTCTTCACTACTAAACCCACTGGAGAAGGTACTGGGCTGGGATTAAGTTTAAGTTACGATATTGTGAAAGCCCATGGGGGAGAATTGATGGTGGAAACGGAAGAGGGAGTAGGGACAGTCTTTATTATCAAATTATCTGCTAAATAAACTACTTAATGAAAAAAGCCTTTTTTCTTTTAATTTTTCTTTTTACCTATGGCAGTATTTTTTGTCAGTACAAAGTAAAGTTCGTTGTAGCGCATCAAAGCATAATTCAAAAAGACAGCATATTTATATCGGGTAATATGAATGGTTGGATTGAAGTGCCCGATGTGAAATATTTATTGAGAAATGAAGGCTTGAATAAACGCACTTTAATACTTGATTTAGAAAAGGGTGAGTATGAGTTTAAATTTCATAGAGGTAGTTTTGATAAAGGGGAATCTAATTCCATAGGGTTGCCTGCAAAAAACAGGAAAGTACAAATTAACCGTGATACCATTATTAATTTAACTATAAATGACTGGATAGATCTGCAGCCATTTCGGCCCCTATTATTTTTGAATGCATCGTTAATTGAGGAAAATAAAGGAGTTTCTATTAGTGATTTAAATATTTGGCATTTTCGAAAAGGTAGTAATCCTCAATGGTCAGCTAAGGAGTTAGATATTTCCGCTTGGGAAAACTTTAAGCCTATTGATATTGACGCAACAATTGCAGATAAAACAGGTAGAAGAGAAGCTTGGTTTAGAACAAATATTAAGGTAGACTCAACTTTAGCCAACAAGGCATTGCATTTTAGATTTGCTTTTTTTGGTGCAGGTGAAGTATATATTGATGGAAAGCTTGTGCAGACATATGGGAAGACGGGGACAGACAAAAAGAGTTATATTGAATATAGTCCCTCCCATAAATTACCTGTTGATATTACACTTGATACCAGTAAATCTCATGTACTTGCTATTCATATTGTAGATTACGTGAATCCTTTTCTTAAGAAAAAGCATTATAAAAGCTGGCGTTTTCAATTGTGGGATGAACAAACAAAGACAGATTTTGCTAAGCATATGGCCGAAGAGCCATTGTTTAATACTATTTGGTTGGTTGTTGGGCTATTATTTTGCTTACTCTTTTGGACATTATCATTACAGAATAGGGATGAACGAAACTTAAAACTAATTGCTTGGACTTCAACAAGTCTTTGGATTATTTCTATTTGTGGCTGGATGCCGCATAACCCAAACGCTTCTTTATTTCTTGAAATTGTAACAGGAGATTATTTGTCTGTAATCTTCGATAAAGTATTTTTCATTTCAGGGATTCTATTAGTAGTAAATCTGTTTAAGCGAAAAGTGAATCTTTTTCTGAAAATTGTATTTGCTTTATTAGTCCTTACTGGTATTGTAGATTTATTTGATTCAAATACTACTCGTTTAGCAATATGCTTTCTTGTGGTATTTCTCATAATCTGTTATTATGTTTTTAGTTCTTGGAAAACATTAAAGGGCGCCCAGTGGTTTATTGTATTCGGGATGTTGCTCACTTATATTTTGATGTTGGTGTTTGTTGGTATAGTGATTGTGGACGATTCGCTAATATCAAATACACTAATCGGATTATTTTTTACTGGAATTTTTCTTTCATTACCTATTTCCTTGCTATTTTATATTGCACTTAGATTTAAAGAGTTCGTACATGAAGTTCAATTGAATGCAAATAAAGTAATTCAATTATCTGAAGAAAAAGAACAACAAGCAATTCAGCAACAAAAATATTTAGAAGAAGAAGTAGCACGTCAAACAATTGAAATTAGATCATCATTAGAAACTTTAAAAGCTACTCAGGCTCAATTAATACAATCTGAGAAAATGGCTTCTCTTGGAGAATTAACTGCTGGTATTGCTCATGAAATTCAAAATCCACTCAATTTTGTAAATAATTTTTCAGAGGTTAATTTGGAATTGCTTACTGAAATGAATGATGCCATTGATAAGGGTGATTTTAAAGAAGTCAAATCATTGGGACAAACTGTTTATAGTAATGCAGAAAAAATAATCCAACATGGGAATCGAGCTGACACTATTGTAAAAGGCATGTTACAACATAGTAGAAGCGGTAGTGTTAAAAAAGAGCCGACTGATATTAATCAACTCTGTGATGAATATTTGAGATTAGCCTACCATGGACTTAGGGCAAAAGATAAATCATTCAATGCAACACTAAAGACTGAATTTGATGAAACAATTGGATTGGTGAATATACTGCCACAGGATATTGGTAGGGTGGTGCTGAACTTAATTACCAATGCATTTTATGCTGTTGCTCAGAAGGCGAAACAAGGAACTGCAGGGTATGAGCCTATGGTAACAGTTAGTACAAAAAAAATAGGTAATCATTTTGAGATAAAAGTAACTGATAATGGGAATGGAATAGCCAAAGAAATCGCAGATAAAATATTTCAGCCATTTTTTACAACTAAGCCAACCGGGGAAGGAACCGGCTTAGGATTGAGTTTGAGTTATGATATTGTGAAAGCCCATGGGGGTGAATTAAAAGTAGAAACCGCAATTGCTGAGCGAGAAGGGACAACGTTCATCATTACTTTACCGGTTTCAAATCAGACTTCATGAAAAATATCATTAAAACCATCCTTCTTTTGTTCCTCCCATCTATTGGATTGGCTCAGGATTCTGTCATCAACATCTCCACTAATAATTACCATTTACCTTCGGATGGTTCCAATATTGGTAATTTAGATGGTTGGTTTTTCCATAATGGAAATGACACCAATTGGGCCAAAAAAACGATAGATTTATCGAGCTGGGAAAAATTAAAGCCTGTTGACCTTTCTTACAAATATGCTGATAAAAATGGACGTGCAGAAGGATGGTTCAGAATAAAAATTAGGATAGATAGTTCATTAGGCAACCGCGAATTTGGTTTTAGACTGGCATCTCTCGCTGCTACGGATTTATACATCAATGGCCAATTTTTAGCAAGTGCTGGAAATACAGGTAATAATAGAGGACTCTTTAAATCGAATAATCCTAAGGAAAAAATCACTAATCCTTATCATTTAAAATCAGGAGAAACATATACCATCGCAATTCATGTGGTAGATTATACAACAACAATTTCTCCATACCTATTAAAATCTGAAATTAATAACTCTTTAGGTACCATTATTAGCATTACTGGCCCACAATTTGTCAATTTATATTTAGATAATGTACAACAAGCAATTACCATAATTAGTATATCTGTTTCAATTTGTGCTGTATTAAGCCTGTTTTTCTGGATACTCTTTTTTCAGAATTCAAGTGAAAAAAACCTTAGTGTTATCGCTTTCTGTACAACATCTATAGCTATTAAATTTTATAGTAGTTATCAGCTATATGGATATTGGACACAGGACCTTAATTATATGGAATTTTGGGCTACGATGGACTCGTTTTTTGGAGCTTCATCCTTTTTTTTAATGTTATTGCTCATCGTCAACATTTTCAAAAGAAAAGTTACAATAGCGTTTAAAGTTTTTTCAGTCGTTTATTTCATTCTTCTTTTTGGTTGTTATTTAGTGCCAGCCAATATAAGTATTACTGCAAATTTAATACTCACAGCACTATTATTTATTGTATTTATCTATTATGTAGTTACTTCTTGGAAAAACCTAAAAGGTGCGCAGTGGGCTGTAGTGGCAGGGCTTCTGGTTTTTCTTTCATTACTAATAGTCTTATATGTTTATAGAGATCGTTTACTTTCTTTAAGCCTAGCGATATCCTTTCCTATAGCATTACTAGTGTATGTTTCAATGCGTTTTAAAGAAATCATTACCGAAGTACAACAAAATGCAAATCAGGTGCTCCAATTATCAGAAGAAAAAAAGGAGCAAGCTTTAAATCAGCAAAAAATTCTTCAAGAAGAAGTAAATAAGCAAACAACAGAAATAAGAACTACTCTCGACAATTTACAAGCAACACAATCTCAATTGATCCAATCTGAAAAGATGGCCTCGCTTGGGGAATTGACAGCAGGTATTGCACATGAAATACAAAACCCCTTGAATTTTGTAAATAATTTTTCAGAAGTGAGTATTGAATTGATTGAGGAAGTTAAAAGTGAAAAGCTAAAAGCTAAAAGTGAGCGTGATGAAGAACTTGAAACAGAATTACTTGATGATATTGCGCAAAACCTTCAAAAAATTGCTCACCATGGAAAACGCGCAGACGGAATTGTGAAGGGCATGTTGCAACATAGCAGGTCGAGCAATACAGCCAGCAAAGAGCCTACAAACATTAATAAATTAGCAGATGAATATTTGCGGTTGGCTTATCACGGTTTTCGAGCAAAAGACAAAACTTTCAATGCAACTTTAAATACTGATTTTGATGAGAGTATTGGCGCCATTGACATCATTCCTCAAGACATTGGAAGGGTAATGTTGAACTTAATCAACAATGCTTTTTATGCAGTGGATGAAAAGCAGAAGGCTGAACGCTTAACGCCAAATGCGGAAAGCTATCAGCCAACGGTATCGATGATTACAAAAAAAGTGGGCGATAAAGTTTTGATTTTTGTAAAAGACAATGGTAACGGCATTCCGGAACAGGTCCTGGATAAAATATTCCAACCCTTTTTCACCACCAAGCCAACGGGTGATGGAACTGGATTAGGCTTGAGTTTGAGTTATGATATTGTGAAAGCGCATAACGGGGAGTTGAAAGTTGAAACTAAGGAAAATGAGGGTACAAAATTCATTATACAATTGCCAATATAATTAAAGTAAATAATGAAATATTCAGCTAAAATATTTTTCCTTTTGTTATTCCCAATGATTGGATTGGCACAAAATACGGTAGTAAACATCACACCTGAAAAGTTTAGTAAAAACATAGTTGCTTTCAATATTGATACTATTGATGGTTGGGTTTTCCACAAAGGAAACGATAGCAGTTGGGCTAAAAAAGATATTGACGTGAAGGGTTGGGAAAAACTAAAACCCACCGATCTTTCAGCAAAGTATGCGGATAAAAATAGCAGAGTGGAAGGATGGTTTCGGATAAAAGTAACCTTTGATAGTTCTTTACTGAATAAAGTATTATATGTTGATTTTGGTCAGTGGGCTGCAACAGCATTTTATGTAGATGGAGAACTGGTTACTGCTAGAGGCAATACGGGTGCGAAGGGAAAGGATTTTCGAGAATATAACGGTGGGCTAGATCCTGTATCTATTCGTTTTAATACACCGGCTGCTCATATTCTCAGCCTTCATTATGTGGGATATTTGTCTCCAATACCACCGTATGATGTGAAGACCCAGACTTTGAAAAAAGTTATTCGTCTTGGTGGACCAAATTATATTACCAGGGTATTAAATAATTACAAAACACTGTATACTTTTCGTACCTCATGGATGGTGGTTTGTGCTATTCTTTCTGTGCTTTTCTGGCTGTTACTCTTTCAAAACCGAAAGGAAAAAAATCTGTTCTGGATTGCACTTTATACCAGTGCCTTATTCTTTTACACTTATTACTCGTATACTGATCCTAGCGGAACCTCTTTTAATGAATTTAAAATTAAAATAATAGTAAGCGATTTATTTCAAATCTCCACAATAGTATTATTGCTGCCCATACTTTTAATCAAAGTTTTCAAAAGAAAAATAAACAACAAGCTTATTCTTAGCCTCATTATTTTAATAGTAGTGAACGAAATAGGGACTTTTTTAACCAGTTCTTTTTATATAATCGTCCAGTATATCTATGGGGGGTCTTTCATTTTTGTATTTGGTATATGTTTATATTATGCCATTACTTCATGGAAAAATTTGATGGGCGCCCAATGGGCCATTGTTGGGGGCTTAATTTTTACAATTTCTATTTTATTAGGGGGTTTTATATTGATTTTAATTTTACCAAATCTCTTTGAATCGCAGTATTCAAATTTGTTATTCAATTCCTTTTTTAATCTTGGTTTCCCTTTTTCCTTACTGATTTATGTCTCCATTCGCTTTAAAGAAATGATAAATGAGGTACAGGCAAATGCACAGACCGTATTGGAACTTTCCGAAGAAAAGAGAGAGCAGGCTTTGATCCAACAAAAAGTACTGGAAGAAGAAGTAACTAGACAAACTGGTGAGATACGCAAAACATTTGAAAACCTGAAATCGACACAAAGCCAACTTATACAATCGGAAAAAATGGCTAGCCTTGGAGAACTCACGGCAGGCATTGCCCATGAAATTCAGAACCCGTTAAACTTCGTGAATAATTTTTCAGAAGTAAATACAGAATTGCTTGATGAATTGGGCGAAGAAGCCGACAAAGGAAATTTAGAGGAAGTAAAAGCAATAGCAAAAGACATAAAAGAAAACGAACAAAAAATAAACCACCACGGTAAGCGTGCCGATGCCATTGTAAAAGGAATGCTACAACACAGCCGCAGCAGTAGTGGTGTAAAAGAACCTACAGACATTAATGCCCTGGCAGATGAATACCTGCGATTGGCCTATCATGGCTTACGGGCTAAAGACAAATCATTTAATGCCACACTATTCACCCATTTTGATGATTCGATTGGTATGATTAATATGATTCCGCAGGATATTGGGAGAGTTATTCTTAATCTTATTACAAATGCCTTTTATGCAGTTGCCGAAAAGAAAAAACAAATAGGCGAAGGCTTCGAACCAACTGTTTCGGTTAGTACAAAGAAAACTGACGGTAAGGTAGAGATCAGTGTGAAAGACAATGGCAATGGCATACCCCAGCACATAAAAGATAAAATTTTTCAACCCTTTTTCACTACCAAGCCCACAGGAGAAGGTACTGGTTTAGGTTTAAGTTTGAGCTATGATATTGTGAAAGCGCATGGAGGTGAGATTAAAGTAGTAAATTCAGAGGGGGGGGGAACTACGTTCGCTATTTATTTGCCAAATGAATAAATTATTTAGATAATATTAAAATTGAAAGCATGAAAATTTTAGTAGTGGATGATGAAACAGATGTTCAAGCATTATTTGAGCAAAGATTTCGAAAGGAAATTAAAGCGGGAGAATTTGAGTTCGCTTTTGCTTTTTCTGGTGAACAGGCTTTAGATTATATGACAGCCAACCACCATGAAGCTGTTCTTATATTATCTGATATTAATATGCCTGGTATGAGTGGGTTAGAGTTATTGAAAAATATTAAAGAAAAATACGAAGCTCCACCTCCAGTTGTAATGATGATTACAGCTTATGGAGATCAAGAAAATCATGATCAGGCAATGAAATTAGGGGCAGATGATTTTCTGACAAAACCAGTAGACTTCAATTTGTTAAAAGAAAAATTAAAAACAAAACAGCATGACTAAAATTTTGGTGGCCGACGATGAAACAGATTTAGAATTGCTTATTAAACAGAAGTTTCGCCAAAAAATTCGCGAGCAACAGTATGATTTTGTTTTTGCTTTGAATGGCAACGATGCTATTGAAAAATTAGCCGCACATCCTGATATAGATGTAATTCTATCTGATATTAATATGCCTGAAATGGATGGGTTGACCCTATTATCAAAGCTTGCTGATTTAGCTCCTCTTTCTAGAACAGTTATGGTTTCTGCTTATGGTGATATGGATAATATTCGATCTGCTATGAATAAGGGAGCTTTTGATTTTGTAACCAAGCCGGTTAATTTTGAAGATTTAGAGCTTACCATTGAAAAGACCATTAAACATGTAAGCCAATTAAAAGAAACGCTCAAGGCAATCAAAGAAAATAATATTCTCAAAATGTATGTAGATGAGAATGTGTTGAAATTCATGGGAAGCCGTGAATACGAGGATTCAATTATGCAAAATGAAACCATTGATGCAACTGTGGTATTTATTGATATTTGTGGTTTTACTGCTATTACAGAAGTGGAACCTGCAAATACAGTTGTTCAAATGTTAAATGAATATTTTGACGTAATTGTAAAAGGAATTATTGCCCAAAATGGTCATGTTGATAAATTTATTGGCGATGCCGTAATGGCTGTATTTAGAGGTAAACACCACTTAGATAGAGCAATTGATGCTTCTTTAGCCGTGAGAGATCATATCACTCAACTTTCAACCCAACTAACTAAAACTAATTTTAAGCCTGCATTATCCATTGGAATTGCATCTGGTGAATTGATTTCTGGAAATATTGGTTCTGCTAATTTGCGAAGATTAGATTACACGGTTATTGGTGATGTTGCTAATACTGCGTCCCGTTTACAATCTGCAGCTGGATCTAATCAGATAGTCATTTCTGAAAATGCTTATCTACAAATTAAAGATTCATTTAGTTGTAAGAAAATAGGGGAAGTTAATTTGAAGAACAAACAATTGCCCATGACTATTTATGAAGTGATTGATTAATTAAATTTATTTATGAAAAAAACGCTCATTCTATTTCAACTATTGGTTGTTTCAATTGGGTTGAATGCCCAGTCTATTCTACCAAAGGTAAATCCCCCAGCATTGGCTTCTATTAAAGAATCTGATTTAAAAAAGGACTTATATGCTTTAGCGGATGCACACTTTAAAGGTAGGTCTGGGGGCTCCATTGATGAATTAAAAGCAGCCATGTGGATTGGGGAGATGTATAGGGAAATAGGTTTGAAACCCGCAGGTGATGATGGGACTTATTTTCAGTATTTCAATATTTGGCGAAATAGAATTAATCAACAAAGTTCAATACAAATCAACAATCAATCCTTAAAATGGTGGTCTGAAGTGGCTGTTGCTCAAATGGCTAATTGCAATATCAATGCACCCATTTTGTATGTAAATAAGGATGATATAGCTGGTTTAAGTGTTGAGAATGTAAAGGGTAAAGTAATTGCTATGGAAGCAGATCCTGCAATGTATAATCCTGCTGTTTCCTTACCTAGTTGGCGTTATGCCAGGTCTGTTCAAGCAAGGTATGGTAACCCGCTTATTGCTAAAGGAGCATTGGCCATTGTTTTTGTGGCTGATGAAATAGGAGAGCAAACCTGGGAAGATGCGTCTGCTAATTTTAAAAGAGGTGCGTATGAAGTAGATGGCGGACCAGCTATGAGTATTACTAATACTGTTCCAGTAATATGGGTGAGGTCTACTGCTAAAAATGTATTGCAAAAAGGAGATGCTTTTTTAAAGGCCAATATTATTATTGAACAGTATGATTATCCTTCTGTCAATATTATTGGGAAATTGGAGGGTACTGATCCTAAACTTTCAAAAGAGTATTTGTTATATAGTGGACATACCGATGCCCATGGTATCCGAAATCCAGTTAACGGGGATAGTATTTATTATGGGGCTGATGATAATGCAAGTATTGATGTGGCCATGTTTGCAATAGCAAGGGCTTTCAAAAAGAACCCATCTAAGCGCTCTGTATTGTTTGTTATACATGGAGCTGAAGAACGAGGTTT
>JBEIPP010000178.1:0-6342 GCA_040376995.1 Flavobacteriales bacterium | reverse complement strand
TTACAATTAGTAAAACGTTTAATATCATCTGAAACAGAAATTAACCAAGATAAAATTTTAAAAGGTAATTTAGATAACCATGAGTTTGTTCAATTAAACGAACGTATTAAAAAATTATCAGTGGCACCTTTATACATTGATGATACACCTGCACTATCTATTTTCGAATTACGTGCTAAAGCTCGTCGTTTAAAAGAACAACAAAATATTTCTTTAATCATTATCGATTACTTGCAGTTAATGAGTGGAGGACCAGATAGTAAAGGAAATCGTGAACAAGAAATTTCTTCTATCTCTCGTGGTTTAAAATCACTAGCTAAAGAATTAGAAATACCGATCATTGCTTTATCTCAATTAAGTCGTCAGGTAGAGAACAGACCAGGTGGCAGTAAGCGTCCTCAATTAAGTGACTTACGTGAATCTGGAGCTATTGAGCAAGATGCCGATATGGTAATGTTTATTTACCGTCCAGAGTACTATGGTATTGAGGTAGATGAAAACAATCAACCAACTAAAAATAGAGCAGAAATTATCATTGCCAAAAACCGTCATGGATCTATTGTAGACGTACCATTGAAATTCATTGGTCAGTTTGCGAAATTTACTGATTTAGATTATAACGAAGGTTCTGATATTTATACAAGTAATACAGCTAGTTCTGGTATTCCACAAAATACAGATTTCTTATCGCAACCAGCCACCAAAACAGTGCAGTCAACTAAGTGGGATGATGATGATGCGCCAAGTAACGATATCATTAGAAGAAATGATATTGACGAAGTGTTTTAGATTTAATTTTTGGTGTTTACCGTTATTAGTTGCAATAAAGCTAAGGCTTTGATGTCTGCATAAGTTTTAGGTGCTGTTGCATTAAATCTTGCTCGGCAAGCTAGCCTGTTTTTAGAACCCACCAAAAATTAAATACACTGTTAGATAGATAGAAAATCATTTAGAATTAAGAAAAAAATAGCGTATTTTTGAAACACAGATTACAAAAAATCGTATATTTGTTCTGCGATTTTTATTCAAATCTCTAAAAAAATAGAACCCTCCTAAAGAATATGAAAAAAACAAGACTTTTTACTCTGATACTGGCAGCCTCTGCATTTTCAATTAATGCACAAATCAGTCTTCAATGGGTTAAACAACTAGGTGGTGGTTTTGATATTACTCGAACACTTAGGCCTGGACCAGAAGCTCTTAATAATATTTCAAGAAAAGGGCACTCTGTAACAACGGATGCTAATAATAATATTTTGGTAACTGGGTTTTATTCTGACTCTACTGATTTTGGTAATGGCGTTTGGATGATTCCTCCAGCAAACCATAAGAATGTAATGTTTCTAGCCAAGTACGACAGTGCTGGTAATTTTCTATTTGTAAAAAATTTTTATGGCTTAGGTAATCCAACTTTTGCAATGCTAGGACACATGTTTGAGAATACTTTCGTTCGAACTGATAATGCAGGAAATATTTACATGACTTTTTGGTTAGAGGGCGGACAGGCTGATTTAGATCCTGGTGTAGGAGTAATCACCGGGCAAGCAGGTAAATATTATCTTGTGAAGCTCACGGATAAGGGCAATTTTGTTAAAGCAACTATGCTTCCTATTTTCCTAGCCGGACGCAGCTCTTCCACTATCCTCGAAAATGTTTATGAAATTACAGCTACTCATTTTTATGTAAAAGATCAATATAGGGTTTACCGCTACAGTCTTAATTTGGATTTAGATATGACCATTGATACACGACTTACTTCAGGTTTGGAATATAATGAATTTAATTCAGGCGAAAATTTTGGTGGTGGTGGAATTATTTCATTTGATGTGGATGATAATGGAGTAATCTATTGTATGTTATCTCATTCCAAATCTATCTGCCAAACAAACCAAACATGGTTGGTAAAGTATGCTGCAAACGGCACACGCTTGTGGACTAAGCCTTTCATCAACGCGGATATTAGCCTTTATAAAAATCGCTTAAAGGCTACTGGCTATTTACCCTACCAGCAGCAGATCGATGTTGATCCGGGTATCGACTCCTTTTTTGTTTCTGGTTCAGCAGATTTCCCTGGCTTTGTCGCAGAATTTGATACAGCAGGGCTGTTTCTGCATGCCCACACAGTGAGTATTTTTGTGCGTAAAAATTACAACCGCAGCGGATCTGTGGCAGCAACAACATTACTTGGTACAAACTCTGTTGGAGACATGAATAATACCAATGATTCGTTGCGCTATTACTATGAAGGTAAATCAGGAACTAGCACTTTTTTGGCAAGGGGTGTATCAGATTTTGTAGTAACTAATAGCGATGATTACGACAACCTGATTTCCCTGACTCATTTTGGTGGTGTGGGAGATGAGCGTGTTGGCGACTGGACTGTTGACCGATCGGGCAACTTGATTGTGGTTGGCACCTTCAGCCATGCCGATGATTGTGATTACGATCCGGGGTTGAATACGGTAAAACTCATCAATACCAGCATGGTTTCTGATCCTGTCTTTTTTGATTATGTACGTAATTCAATTTTTCTTCTTAAACTAAAATTAAATCCTTAAAATACAATCCAGATGATACGTTATATATTCATAATTTTAGTCGCAGTGGCATTTCAAACCAAATCCATTGCACAACCGCCAACAAAAATTCGTGTCTTGTTTCTTGGTAATAGTTATGTTACGGCCAATAATCTCCCACTCCTAATAAAGAATGTGGCTTCATCAGTGGGTGATACCTTGATTTACAACAATAATTCTCCTGGAGGGTATACATTTAACAATCACTTAAACGATCAGGTGAGTTTGGATATGATGGCTGATCCGCAATGGGACTATGTTATTATACAACAGCAGAGCGTAATGGGTGCAGCGGTTTGCAATGAACCTTCCATTATTTCCCCCAACAGTTTCGAGCCAAACAACATTCAAAGTGTTCAGGACCTTAAGATCCCGATTGACCAAGAAGGTGCAATGCCGATGCTTTATATGACCTGGGGAAGAAAAAATGGCGAGCCTTCACTGTGTGCCCAGTTTCCTAAGGCCGGTTACTATTGCACCTATAAGGGTATGGATTCGTTGCTGCAACAAAATTATATGCAAATGGGAGGCCCAAACATGTCGTATAATGAGCAACTTCCTTTAGCTGCTGTTGGCGCTGTGTGGCGATATGTGCGCACCAATCATCCAGAAATTGAACTATATGATAGTGATGGGTCGCATCCTTCTATGGCAGGTTCCTATTTGGCCGCATGCACATTCTATAATACGCTTTTTAGGAAATCACCCCTGGGAATAACCTATAATCCGGGTCTTTCAAACACAGTTGCTTCCAACATCAGGTTAGCAGTTAATCAGATAATCCATAGCAATCTTAAAAAGTGGAATGTAGGCTTTTATGATCCCGCACCTGATTTTGTTGTAAATGGTTATGATGCAGCAACTCAAACATTTGCTTTCAAGAACGAGTCTAACAAACTTTACTTTACATTTAGTTCCAGTTACTGTTATCAGAATTTCAACCGTTACAAGTACCGTTGGAGTTTTGGAGACGGCAGCTTTTCGGATGAGGTAAATCCTAACCATAAATTCAATTCACCGGGCGTTTATACTGTAAAGCTATTTGCCACATACAAAAATGGCAGTTTTAAAGATAGCGTAACTAAAACTATTCGAATTGACGGTTCCTTAATATCCGTTAATTCCCTAGGAACTAATGATTTAGAAACAACTTTAGCCAGCAACGACAGCCTTATGTTTCCAAGTACAATAGTGGGAGATACCGTGTCGAGAACATTTTATCTTTACAATTATGGAATATTACCCCTGGCAATTAATCAGGTTGTGCTTAGTGGCAATAACAGCTGGTCGTATGTATTGGAAAACGATACGATAAATGCAGCGAGTAAGGCAATACTTACTATTCGATTTCATCCCTCTGCGAGCGGATTAGCATCTTCTCAATTAAAACTTGTAACAAATGACAATTACTCTGGTGATTACTTTCTGAGGCTTTTTGGAAATGGAATTGCTCAAAACTTGAATTATGAAGTGAGTAGAAAGAGTGTGATTTTGCAACATGAAGCGATAGTGGATTTGGGAAATCTTTCTTTAGGACAACAAATTGAATCCGTTATCCAGCTTAAAAACACGGGTAATATTCCATTAAAAATTAACTCGATCTTCTTAACTGGTGATACTGTTTTTTTCTCAGTGGTGGGCAAATCTCAAATAATTAAACAAAAAAATAGCGTTTCGATTCCTGTTCTATTAAATATGAAATTTGCTGATTCGCTTTCCCAGGAAGCAATCCTCAATATATCAACAAACCATCCAACTCAACCAAACTTCCAAGTTAAATTTATCGCAAAACAAAAAATCACATCAGTGTCAACTATGGAATATATAGAAAGTAAACTTTCTATATATCCTAACCCTGCCAAAGATGAATTAAATATTTTACTGAACTATGAACGTATAATCGGATACAGAATTATCGATTTGCAAGGTAGATGTTTAACACATAAACAAGTAAACGCAAGCTTTGGTATGACAATAAATTCCTCATTAATATTGTCAGGTATATACTATATAGAAGTAACAACTGAAAAAGGAAATAAGTTTTCAGGTCGTTTCTTTAAGCAAAGTGATTAATAATTTACGTGGGTTCATTCAGGATAAGAAATTATTTATTAATACTAATTTAATGTTCGATTCTATACCTAAAATCAAAGACGTCCGAAAGTTTTAAATTTCGTGCAATATATTGGCTTTAGCCTTTTGTTTATAGGTCACATTTTTTGTTGTTCGCCAAAATTATGTTTGGTAAATAAATTTTCTTTAGGTGGTTTCTTAACTTTATTTAAATTGGGTTTAACCCAGATTACGCATTAGAAAATCTATTACGAGCTGAAACCTCTTCAAAACAGAACGCTTTGCCACTTTTTCTCCTTCATCATAGTGGTTACTATGCTTGAGTCAAAAAAGTGTCTGTTTTATTAAGCTTTCAACTCTCATTACGATTCCTAATGCATAATGTGGGTTTAAAATAGTAATTTTTTACATATTTAGAAAAAAAGTATCTTTGATTTTTAGCCTATAATTGTTGTTATAAAACTTTATAGAGGTATCCATTTAGTTACTTATTATAATATCTCTGTAACTTAGATGTTTAGCATTTACAACTCTATTAATTAGGTTGTCAAATATTGTATCCTTGTTCTGGGATCTATTAAGTCGATAACTATATTCATCTAAGTATTTTTCGATATGCCCCTCATGCATCCATGAAAATGTGCTTCTTAACCATGACTTTGTTTGATGGACGATTGTATTCATTTCAAAAAAGGTAGACCCCTTATTACTCTTTGTTTGATTGATAGTATACGTTTTTTTTAATGGCATATAGCCCGACCACTTATCGGTTTCTACCTTTGCATCAGTAGAGATGTGTGCATCAAATATCGTTTCTAATGATGAGGATGAATAATCGGGGATACTTTTAAAGTACGCTCTTTTAACTCCGCCTTTTTCATTAATCTCAACCGCAGCAACAATTTTCTTTTTCTTAGTGTTAGAGCTTCTTCCTGGCTTCAAATCTTCTTTGCCGCCAAATACAAACTCATCCACGATAACCGTTCCTGTAATTGGAAAACGCTCACTACTTTTCATAGAAATACGAACTTTATGCATGAATAGCCAAGCGGTAGTGCTTCTAATGTTTAATCGTTTTGCCATTTGGCTTGAGGATATACTTTTAGTTGTTGCACTCATCTCAAACACAATCGTAAAGGCTTTCCTGATGCCGAATTTTACCTTATGAAACATCGTGCCGGCAGTAGGACTTTCAATATGATGACATCTATTACAGTCTCTAGCTAAATTTGATTTTCGTATTGTAAATTTTGTATGCTTACATTTTGAACACCCGAAGCCTTTCTCCCATTTTATAGTGGCTAAAAAGATAGGCAATCTAAATCTGTTTTAAACCTATCAAAATATTCGATAATCCCTTGTCCTGTGTGCTTTTCCATTTGAGTTTAATTTATTCTCACAAGATAAGTATTTAAATGGATACGTCTAAAGAAGGATTTTCATTATACTGAGAAAAATGAAAGTCTTGTGCGAAGGAATGATTCGTTAAAATTATTCCAAAAATAATATATAGTGATTTATAAATTTTCATTTTAATTAATGTAATAATGTAATATTGCCTTTTTTAGTTAGTTCAGAGTTATCTATATAAATTGCCTTTAAGTAGTAAACAAATACTCCTGGATCTAAAGAAACTCCTTTATATTTTCCATCCCAACAAAAATTAGCTTCTGTTGATGAATAAATTTTTTCC
>JBEIPP010000071.1:0-15034 GCA_040376995.1 Flavobacteriales bacterium | reverse complement strand
TAACCTGCACCAGCAAATTTATCGATTATAAATAAAGTATAACGAACATCTAAAGTAATATTGCGGCACTGATTAGGGTTGTACATAATATCACTCATGGTACCTTCCCAATTTCTATCAAAGTTAGTTCCGATTAATTGCCCTTTTGCATTAAATACAGGACTCCCACTATTTCCGCCAGTGGTGTGGTTACTTGCAGTAAACGCTACTTGCAATTTACCATCTTTGTTGGCATATTGTCCGTAATCTTTTTTCTCATACAACTCTTTTAATTTTGCAGGTACATCAAATTCTTCGTCTTTTGGAATATACTTTTCCATAATTCCATCTAATGTTGTGTAATAATTATATTCAACGCCATCTTTTGGAATGTAATTATTTACTTTCCCATAAGAAACACGCAGAGTAGAGTTTGCATCTGGATAAAACTTCTTGTTTTTAAAAACTTCTTTTTGTCCTTGAATATATAATTTTTGTAATTCATTAATTTCTCTCTCGTCGTATTGAAACTGAGGAAAAACAGAAGTGGTATAATATTTAACAATAGCTTTTGTTATTAGATATACAGGGTCTCTTTCAAATAATTGAGAGAATTTTTCAAAATCATTTAACATCGATTCTGCCTTTTCTTTATCAACAAAATTGGTATTTGAGAATAAAAATTCAGTTATTTTTTTTACATCATTATTATGACCAACAATAAATGAATCTAGTACATAAGGCCTGCTATTTGAAGGAACACCTTTAATGTATTCGTTTAGCATAGCCTCGCAGATTTTTATATCCGTTGGTTTATTATAACCTTTAAAGAAAGCTAGTTTTTTGAATTCGCTTACTGTTTTGTCAAAAGTATTTATAGTTCCTTTTTGTTTTTTATTTAACTCTGCAATAAGAGTTATGTAGCTTCGAGCGTAAACAAAAGCTTCAATTGTCATTAAACATTCGCTATAATAATCAACTTGTTTGTTTAATACTTTATACTCGGCATATATTTTTTGAAGCTGAGGAAATATGTTGCCATATTTTTCTTTTTTTACTGGATCAGCATTAATAGCATCATTAAATTGTTTTTCAAATAATTGTTTTTTAGCTACGGCATCATATTTTTTTAAACCGTTCATTTCGCCCATCCATTTTTTGTAATAGTTGGCAACACTTGCATATTTGTCTGCATAGGCAATACGAACAGCATCGCTTTGCAACATATCTAAATTCATAATATTTAAACGTTTTTCGCGAAGAGAAACTTTCAATGGATCGCTCTCGTTCATAATCATATCTACCGCATAGCTTGAAAGATATTCTTGTGTACGACCAGGAAAACCATAAACCATTGTAAAATCTCCTTTATTATATCCTTTGATGGAAATAGGAATGACATTTTTTGGTTTGTAAGGAACGTTATCTGCACTATATTCTGCTGGCTTATTATCTTTATTGGCATAAATACGGAAAACAGAAAAATCGGCATTATGGCGAGGCCACATCCAGTTATCCGATTCCCCACCAAATTTACCAATAGCAGATGGAGGAGCTCCAACCATACGAACATCTTTAAATGTTTCTACTACAAATAAATAATATTCGTTGCCATAAAAAAACGGACGAATAAAAGATTCATAATGCGTTCCAGTTACAGCTTCTTTTTCAATAGCTTTAATATTGGCTTTAGTAATAGAATCTTTTATTGCTTCGGTACTTGTTGCTGTAATACCTTTTAAAACTTTGGTCGTTACATCTTCAATACGTTGAATAATAGTTGCTGTTAAATTTGGAGTGTATACTTCTTCATTTTTATTCATGGCCCAAAAACCCTTTGTTAAGTAGTCTTTTTCAACAGTACTATGATATGCAATGGCAGAGTATCCGCAATGATGGTTTGTTAAAATTAATCCTTGATCAGAAACGATTTCGGCAGTACACCCCCCAGCAAATTGAACAATGGCATCTTTTAAACTAGATTTATTAACGCTATAAATTTGTTCGGCCGTTAGTTTTAAGCCGTTCTTTTTCATGTCTTTAATATTCATCGCATTTAAAAGTTGTGGTAACCACATACCTTCATCTGCTTTACTTACCAAAGAGATTATTAATATTAATGCAAGTAATTTTTGTTTCATGTTTTTTTTAATAAATCATATAAATAGTTCAGATTCTTGAATTCTGATTTTTAATTTCCCTGTAAAATTAGCTTTTTCTTTGAAAAACCAGAGGTCTTATTATAAGTAATTGATTTTTGTTTTTTCACTAAACTCTTTTATAAGTGTTTATTATTAAAAAAAAAGTAGGGAAAGATGAGCTAAGACTTAGCTTCATTGGCTATTTCAGACAGTTTTTCAAAATATTCACGTTTAATTTTAAAAACAATATCTTCACAGGAAAGAATATCAAAAATTAATTCAACTGATTTCCCGGCACACCATAATTTTTTATAATTATTAGGTAAAATGGATTCCTCTAACTTTTTCATGCCTTTATATTGAACAAGCATTTTAAACCATTTTTTAGTATAAGGATTATTGCTCATGAATTTTTCTATCCATGATTGTGAATAGCCCATTTTTTGAGCTTCAGGCGTATCAATAATAGTGCATGGAGTCCCTGAAAGCTTGGTAGTCATAATAATATCATCCATGCCAGCATTAAGAATTGCCTCTTTATAAGCTTTATTTACGGAACACTCTGTACTAGCAATAAAACGTGTTCCAATAGAAGCTCCGTCAGCACCCAATACTTTAAAGGATAGTAAACCTTGTCCGCTTGCAATGCCTCCGGCTGCTATAATTGGTTTAGTTGGGAACTGTTTTTTTAGAGCAGGAATCAAAATCTGGAGAGGGTTTGGTCCTGCATGTCCACCGGCACCCTGACCAACCGCAATAAAGCCGTCACAATTAACCTCAAAACATTTTTGAGCATGCGTAAGGTTTGTTACATCGCAATATACTTTAGCGCCGTAGCTATGAGCCTTTTCTATTACTTCTTTTGGATTGCCGAGAGAGGTGATGTAAAATGGAACTTTTTTTTCAACGCAAATATGTAAATGTTTCTCGTAAAATGGATTTGTTTTTTGAACAATTAAGTTCACCCCATAATTCCCGTTTGAGTGAAGGTTATGGTATGTATTCAATTCATCTAAAATACTAGCAAGTTCATTTTCCTTTTTAAAATTAAGAGTAGGGAAGGTGGCCATGATTCCAGCTCTCATACCTGCCTTGATCATTTGCTCGTTGCTCACCAAAAACATCGGAGCCATAATAATGGGAAAATTTATCTTTAAAGATTCCAGAATGATGCTTTTATCTTCCATATTACAAAAGTGGTTGCCTTATACGAATATACATTAAATTTAATTATGGAAAATATTTTTTTAATAAATACATTTATCATACAACTATTTTAAAATTTTAGCGTATAAAAAGTAAACAATAGATTATGGAAAATTTTCGCTTATTTGACTTGTTACATAATTTGAAACGTATGCCTCTTAAAGAAGATGCATTGGCGGCTAAGGAAAATGGTGTATGGCATAAGTATAGTACATTGGAATATATTGAAAATGTAAATTGTTTGAGCTATGCTTTTATTCATATAGGCATAATGCCTGGTGATAAAATTGGACTTATTTCTAATAATCGTCCTGAATGGAATTTCGTTGATTATGCTTGTCTGCAAACTGGAGCCATTAACACTCCCCTGTATCCAACAATTTATGAGCAGGATTTAATTAAAATTATTGAGGAGGCGGATATCAAATATTTTTTTGTATCTGGTAAAGAGCTCTATCAAAAGGTGAAAACCTGTTCTATTAACTCAAACATAAAAGAGGTTTTTAGTTTTGATCAAATAGATGGAGTGCATTCTTTAAAAGAACTGATTAATATTGGCAAAAACAATCCAAATGAAAGCCGATTAGAGGAAATCAAATCATCGATTAAACCAACAGATCTTGCTACTTTAATATATACATCAGGAACCACTGGAACTCCAAAAGGAGTGATGTTGTCTCACCAAAATTTTATCAGTAATGTTATCGGAACTAAAGATCTTTGCCCTTTTGAGCAAACTTGGCGAGCTCTGAGTTTTTTGCCATTAAATCATGTATACGAAAGAATGCTTTCTTATTTATATATCAGCAGAGGAGTCTCTGTATACTATGCTGAAAATTTGGAGACTATTGCTGTCAATTTAAAAGAGGTTAAGCCTCAAATATTTGTAACAGTACCTCGTTTGCTTGAAAAAGTGTATGAAAAAATTGTGAACACAGGGGCTCAACTTAAAGGAATTAAAAAAATATTGTTCTTTTGGGCACTTAATTTAGGATTACGTTATGAGCAGCATAAAGCAAATGGTTGGTGGTATGAATTTCAACTAAAAATTGCGAATAAATTAATTTTTAGTAAATGGAGAGAAGCCTTGGGAGGAAATATTGTTGCCATTATTTCAGGAGGATCAGCTCTACAGCCTCGTTTAGCAAGAGTGTTTCACTCTGCACGAATTAAAGTCTTAGAAGGTTACGGTCTCACAGAAACTTCGCCAGTAATAGCCGTAAATAATTATGCCGATGACAAAATAAAAATAGGAACTGTAGGACTTGTCCTTCAAAATGTAAAAGTTAAAATTGCAGATGACGGAGAGATATTTGTTAAAGGACCAAATGTTATGTTGGGTTATTATAAACATCCTGAACTTACCAAAGAAGTAATAACCGATGATGGTTGGTTTCAAACTGGTGATATAGGAATTATAGAAGATGGACAATTTTTAAGAATAACCGACCGAAAAAAAGAGATGTTTAAAACATCAGGGGGAAAATATATTACTCCGCAAAGAATTGAAAATAAATTAAAAGAAAGTCGTTTTATTGAACAGGTTATGGTTATTGGTGAAAACGAAAAATTTCCAGCCGTTTTTATAGTTCCTGCTTTTGAATTTATTAAGCAATGGTGCGCTAAACGTAATATTATTTATACTACAAATGAAAATATGATTAATAATACAGATCTGATTAATCGTATTTGGAGGGAGGTTGAAAGTGCTAATCAAGAACTTGCTCAGCATGAAAAAATTAAAAAGATGAAGTTATTGCCAAAAGAATGGACAATTGACCATGGTGAATTAACTCCTAAGCTTTCTTTAAAGCGAAAAGTTATTATGCAGGCCAATAAAAAATTATACGACGAGATATACATACACATGATATAGTGATTAATTAATATCAGGCTATCTATTTGATATTTTTTACATCTATGATGTTAATGTAATTTTAATAATAGAATTTTAATTGAAAAATAAACTGATAAGTAATAAATTAAACTAGTGCGAAATACCCATCATTCCAAAATAATTAATGTAAATGATAGGTGTACCATGTGACAATAAAAAAAACAAATAATTTTGACTTATGAAATAGCTATGATCCCGAAACGCAAACACATCCCGATAGCTATCGTGAGAACATAAACTGGTTATACCACCTGACTGTCGGCAGACAGGTATGACAATAAAAAACAAATAATTTAAACATATGAAAAAATGTATTCAAAAAGTTGCGGTGCTCGGCTCTGGAGTTATGGGTTCAAGAATAGCCTGTCATTTTGCTAATGCTGGTTGTGAGGTAATTTTGTTAGACATTGTTCCAAAAACATTAACCGATATTGAAACAGCTAAGGGATTAACTTTAGAAAAAAAAGCAGTACGAAATAGAATTGCTAATGACGCCTTACAATTTGCTTTAAAATCAAATCCTTCACCTATTTATAAAAAAGAATTTTCTTCACGCATTTTAATTGGAAATTTTGAGGATGATATGCCTAAAATTGCAGAGTGTGATTGGATTATAGAAGTTGTTGTTGAAAATCTTGGTATTAAAAAACAAGTTTTTGAAAGTGTTGAAAAATATAGAACAGCAGGTACGCTAATCACTTCTAATACTTCTGGAATACCTATTCATTTAATGACAGAAGACAGATCGGATGATTTTAAAGCACATTTTTGTGGAACACATTTTTTTAATCCACCCCGTTATTTAAAATTACTGGAGATAATTCCAACAAAGGATACCAAACTAGAGCTCATTGATTTTTTAATGAATTATGGCGAACAGTTTTTAGGGAAAACAACGGTATTATGTAAAGATACTCCTGCCTTTATTGCAAATAGAGTAGGTGTGTATAGTATCATGTCGTTATTGCACATTGTTGAAAAAATGGGACTGACTGTTGAGGAAGTTGATAAATTGACAGGGCCTGTTTTAGGTCGACCTAAATCAGCTACTTTTCGTACATGCGATGTTGTGGGTTTGGATACCTTGGTAATGGTTGCCAATGGATTGAAACAAAATTGTCCTAATGATGAAGCAAAAGAATTCTTTACAATCCCGGCTTACATTCAAAAAATGGTGGATAACAAATGGAGCGGTGATAAAACAGGGCAAGGATTTTATAAAAAAGTAAAAGATAAAAGTGGAAAGTCAGAGATAATGGTTCTTGATTTAAAAACTTTAGAATATAACTCTGCTCAAAAAGTAAAATTTCCTACACTTGAATTAACGAAGTCAATTGATAATTTAAAAGATCGTGTTAAGGTTTTAGTATCTGGACAAGATAAAGCTGGAGAATTTTACCGAACAACATTTGCTGGATTATTTCAATATGTATCAAATCGTATTCCTGAAATTTCAGATGAATTATATCGTATTGATGATGCTCTAAAAGCGGGATTTGGATGGGATTTTGGCCCTTATGAATATTGGGATGCCATTGGTGTAAAAGAAGCTGTTACATTGATGGAAAAAACAGGGAACAAAGCAGCAGAATGGGTTTATGATATGTTGAAAGACAATACTAGTTTTTATAAAATAGAAAATGGTGTTCGTAAATTTTATGATATTCCTTCAAAAAGTTACAAAGCTATTCCAGGTGCTGAATCATTTATTTCCTTGGAAAGTATTCGTTCTACAAAAACAATTTGGAAAAATAGTGGTGTAACCATTACTGATTTAGGTGATGGTATTATTAATGCGGAGTTTCATACTAAAATGAATACCATTGGTAGCGAAGTGCTACAAGGATTGAATAAAGCTGTTGAAATTGCAGAAAAAGAATACAGCGGATTAGTGATCAGTAATGAAGGCACTAACTTTTCGGCAGGTGCTAATGTGGGGATGATTTTTATGTTAGCTGCAGAACAAGAGTGGGATGAGTTACACATGGCTGTAAAAATGTTTCAAAACACTACCATGCGTTTACGTTATTCATCAATACCTGTTGTTGCTGCGCCACATGGATTAACTTTAGGAGGTGCTTGTGAAATTTGTTTGCACTCTGATAAAGTGGTAGCTCATGCTGAAACTTATATTGGCCTGGTAGAATTTGGAGTTGGATTGATTCCTGGCGGTGGTGGTACAAAAGAATTTGCAGTGCGCCTAAGTGATTCACTAAAAGATGGCGATGTAGAAGTTAATGCATTTAGAGATAAATTTTTGACTATTGGTCAGGCCAAAGTTTCAACTTCTGCTTACGAAGCTTTTGATTTAGGTTTTTTTCGGAAAGGAATAGATAAAATCGCCATCTCTCGCCAAAGACAATTAACCGAAGCTAAAGCAGAATGTTTAAGAATGGTGAAAGCGGGGTATACAAATCCGGTTCCTCGCAACGACATTCGGGTGCTTGGTAATCAGGCTTTAGGCTTGGTTTATGTAGGTGCTAATTCAATGTATAGCGGAAATTACATGAGCGAACATGATTTGAAAATTTCAGAAAAATTAGGATATGTATTAGCTGGTGGTAATTTATCTAAACCAACCTTAGTATCCGAACAATATTTACTGGATTTGGAAAGAGAAATTTTCGTTTCATTATGCAGCGAACGTAAAACATTAGAACGTATACAAAGTATTTTAAACGGGGGAAAGGTTTTAAGAAATTAGTAATTAGTAAACGTAACTTTATCTCAATACGCAAACTTTAAATAAAATAATTATGAATGCATATATAATAGCCGGTTTCAGAAGTGCAGTCACTAAATCTTCTAAAGGCATGTTTCAGTTTACTCGTCCTGATGATCTTGCAGCGGATGTCATCAAACATTTGGTAAATTCTATTCCTCAGTTGGATAAAGAAAGAATTGATGATGTTATTGTAGGAAACGCTATGCCAGAAGCCGAACAAGGTTTAAACATGGGACGATTTATTTCTCTTTTATCTCTTAATACTGATAAGGTTTCAGGTATGACAGTGAATAGATATTGTGCTTCAGGTTTAGAGACTATAGCTATAGCTAGTGCAAAAATAAATTCAGGGATGGCTGATTGTATTATTGCAGGTGGAGTGGAAAGTATGAGTTTAATTCCTATGGGTGGCTGGCGTGTGATGCCTAACCCCAAAATTGCTCAGGAACATCCTGATTGGTATTGGGGAATGGGATTAACAGCCGAAGCGGTAGCAAAGGAATTTAATGTTTCTCGCGATGATCAGGATTTATTTTCGTATCACTCGCATCAAAAAGCAATAGCTGCCATAAAAGCAAACAAATTTAAAGATGAAATTGTTCCTGTAAATATTGAGGAAGTTTATTTGGATGAAAAGCAAAAACGTAAAACTAGATCTTTCATTGTAGATACTGATGAGGGGCCGCGAGGAGATACTTCTATAGAAGCTTTAGCAAAATTAAAACCAGTGTTTGCCAATGGCGGAAGTGTTACCGCAGGAAATTCTTCGCAAACCAGTGATGGAGCTGCTTTTGTAATAGTGATGAGTGAACGCATGACAAAGGAATTAAAACTGGAGCCTATTGCTCGTCTTGTTTCGCATGCAGTTGCAGGTGTGCCACCTCGTATAATGGGAGTAGGTCCAGTTGCCGCAATTCCGAAAGCGTTAGAGAAAGCAGGATTAAAAGTAAAAGATATTGATTTGATTGAATTGAACGAAGCATTCGCTTCTCAGTCCCTAGCAGTTATACGAAAATTGGAATTAAACCCTGATTTGGTAAACGTAAATGGTGGAGCCATTGCATTAGGTCATCCATTAGGATGTAGCGGTGCTAAATTATCAGTTCAATTATTTAGTGAATTACGTCGACGCAATAAAAAATACGGAGTCGTGTCCATGTGTATTGGAACTGGACATGGTGCTGCGGGCGTTTTTGAATTATTATAACTTTAAAAAATATTGATCATTACTAAACTAATACTAGATATATGGAAACAAATAAAATAAAAGGCGGAGAGTTTATCATTAAAGAAACATTAGCAAAAGATGTTTTTATTCCCGAACAATGGTCAGAAGAGCAGTTAATGATGAAAAAAACCTGTGAAGATTTTATCAGTCAGGAAGTAACTCCTCATCTTGATAGAATAGATTTACAAGAGGAAGGGTTAATGGTATCGATTCTTGACAAAGCAGGTAAATTGGGGATTCTTGGCGTTTCAATACCTGAAGATTTAGGCGGATTAGGATTTGATTTTGTAACGTCTATGCTAGTAACAGAAATAGTTGGGACCGGTCATTCAGTAGCTGTTGCTCTTTCGGCACATACTGGAATAGGAACCTTGCCTATTTTATATTACGGAAACGAAGAACAAAAAAAGAAATATATTCCTAAACTTGCTACTGCAGAGTGGAAAGCCTGTTATTGTTTAACAGAGCCAGCTAGTGGTTCGGATGCAAATAGTGGAAAAACAAATGCAAAACTTTCGGCAGATGGAAAACATTATGTAATTAATGGCCAAAAAATGTGGATTACCAATAGTGGTTTTGCAGATATATTTATTGTTTTTGCAAAAATTGATGATGATAAAAATCTGTCCGCTTTCATTGTAGAAAAATCTTTTGGAGGAATTTCTTTAAACCCAGAAGAACACAAAATGGGAATCAAAGGAAGTTCTACACGTCAGGTGTTTTTTAATAATTGTAAGGTACCTATTGAAAATTTACTTTCAGAAAGAGGTAATGGATTTAAAATTGCTGTAAATATTTTAAATATTGGTCGTGTTAAATTAGCTGGAGCGGCCATAGGTGCTGCTAAAAGTACAATTTCAATTGCTGTTAAATATGCAAACGAACGTGTTCAGTTTGAAAGACCAATTTCAAAATATGGCGCCATTCGCTACAAATTAGCTGAACAAGC
Source organism: Flavobacteriales bacterium (assembly GCA_040376995.1). GTDB lineage: Bacteria > Bacteroidota > Bacteroidia > B-17B0 > Aurantibacillaceae > UBA4416. The sequence goes on along the minus strand of JBEIPP010000071.1, from coordinate 4,909 downwards.
TACTCGAACGTTTGCATCGGAATGCGCTATTTACAGGGCTTCTCAGAATATTGAAGATGCCATACATTCATTAATAGAAGGTGGGATGGATGAAGCAAGAGCCAAACTAAAAGGAATAGAACAATTTGCTATTGAGGCAGCTATTTTAAAAGTGAATGGATCAGAAACGCTGGATTATGTGGTTGATGAAGGAGTTCAAATTTATGGAGGTATGGGATATAGTTCAGAAGGTCCGATGGATAGAATATATCGTGATTCTAGAATTAACCGGATTTTTGAAGGTACCAACGAAATTAATCGTTTGTTAATTGTTGATATGCTTTTAAAACGCGGAATGAAGGGTGAAATTGATTTAATGAATCCTGCGAAAATGGTTGCCGCAGAATTAGTTGGTATTCCTGAATTTGGCGAAGCTGATAATACTTTATTTGCTTACGAGAAAAAATTGATTGCCAATTTTAAAAAATGTATTTTGTTGGTTGCTGGTGGTGCTGTACAAAAATTAATGACAACGCTTAGTAAAGAACAAGAAGTAATTATGAATATATCTGATATGATTATTGATACTTATGTTGCTGAATCTACATTGTTAAGAGTAGAAAAATTGATCAGTATGAAAGGCGAAAGTGGTAATGAAGCGCAATTAAATATGATGCGTTTAACAGTTAATTCAGCTTGTGATAAAATATGGATAAATGGTAAAGAAGCATTAAATAGTTTTGTTGAAGGCGATGAATTAAAAATGATGTTAATAGGACTTAAACGTTTTACTAAACAGGAACCTTTTAATGCTAAAAATGCAAGACAAATTGTTGCACAAAAAATAATAACTGAAAATAAATATTGTTTTTAACTATTAAAAATAGAATTTATTTAGAAAGTAAATAAGAGCATAAAATGACAGTACCACATAAAGAAAATATTGATGTAACACGTTATGTGGCTTTAGGCGATTCTATTACGGCTGGATACACAGATGGTGCCCTGTGTTATTATGGACAGAAAAACACGTATGCCAATTTATTAGCTGAACAGTTTAAAGCAATTGGAGGAGGCGATTTTAAACAACCGTATCTTCACCCAGATTCTGTTGGAATCGGTTTTGCAGGAAATTCCTGTTTAGTGTTAAAAAATATTATTAATAGTATTGAGCCAACCTCGTTTAACTTAACCTATCTTGCAAATCAGGGAGATAGGTCGATATTCTCGAAAAATAATTATACGAGTGACGGTCCGTTTAATAATATGGGAATTCCAGGTTCTAAAGTTATTTCAGTTGTTATGCCTGGTTACGGAAATCCTGTTAATGGAGATGGTAATTTTAATCCTTTTTTTACGCGCATGGCATTCAGTCCAGAAACGTCTTCAATTTTATCAGATGCCTTAATTATTAAACCAACATTTTTTTCTTTATTCATGGGTAATAATGACATACTAGCGTATGCTTTATCGGGCGGCACCTCAGATATTATTACACCATTAGAAGGTTCTTCAGGTATAGGGTTTAAAGAAAGCCTGAAAACAATTGTTGATTCATTGCTTAATAATGGAGCAAAAGGAGTTATTGCTAATTTGCCTGATTTAAATTGCGTTCCTTTCTTTTCAGCTTTTCCATATAATGGTTTGGTTCTTAGTGAACAGGATGTTTTATTGCTTAATGAAAAGTATGGAGCAGATGGGTTACATTTTACAAAAGGAAAAAATGCATTTGTGATTTGTGAATCTATTGAGAATCCTTATAAAATAAGGCAAATTAAAAAAGGGGAATCAATTTTATTAGATATTCTTTTTGATGTTCAGAAAGAAGATTACTTAAGTGGAATGTTGCCAATTCCTAAAAAGTATATTTTAGTTAATTCCGAAAAATTAAAAATAGAAGACATGATAGAAGCATTTAATAAATTTATCAAGTCTTTAGCTGATCAAAAAAAAATGGCCTTTGTAGATGTAAATACCTTATTAAAAAAATCTCGAAATGATAGGATATACAACGGATTATTGTATAAATTCAGTTATAAAAACGGGGGTGTTTTTTCGTTGGACGGTCTTCATCCAAATGCTTATGGGCAAGCTTTATTAGCTAATGAATTTATTAAAGCAATCAATAGTTCATATCATACAACCATCCAATTATTGGATAGCGATACATTCAAAAATAATATATTCCCTTAATTTATAAATATAAAATGTTCAGTTGCTAATGCCTAATTCTAGAAAAAAGGAAAAACTTCCTAAAACTCCTTTTCATAATATTGCCATTTCCTTATCCGGAGGTGGATTCAGGGCTACTGCTTTTCATTTAGGAGTTTTGTCTTATTTGTCATCAAAAAAATACATGAGCGTTAGCTTGTTGGAAAGAATACGTGTTATATCTACGGTTTCTGCAGGTACTTTTGTTGGTGTAAAATATGCAACAACTTTAAAAAAGGGAGGTACTATTGAAGATTGCTATAAGAGTATATATTCATTTATGAGTGATTGTGATTTGGTTTCATATGCTCTTAAGTATTTATCTGAAGATAAAAACTGGCAAAATGAAAGAAAAAGAACGTTAATAAATGCCTTCTCATCAGTATATCATGATAAATTTGAATCGGAGCTATTTGGCATCTTATGGGACGAAAAAACATCGATACATTTAAAGGAAATTATTTTTAATGCAACTGAATTTAATTTTGGACTACCTTTTCGATTTCAAAAATCAGAAAGATCAAAAATAAAATCAGAGGATTATTCACACGAATTTACAGGGAATAAAAAAATTCACATTCCAATTGATGTGGCTAAAGAAATTCGCTTTTCTGATATCATTGCTGCGTCGTCATGTTTCCCGTTTGGTTTTGAACCGATTAATTTCCCTGATGATTTCATTCATGAAACAGCGGTTAAATTAAAAGATAAATCATTGTTGCCTTATTACGTTTATGATGGCGATAAAATTCATTATCCCATAGGATTAATGGATGGATCCATTGATGATAATCAGGGAGTGGATGGTGTAATTTCCGCAGAAGAAAGAATGAGGCATTATCCAGATGAATTACAAAAATTTTGCTCAGATGATGATAAATCATTAGATCTTTATATCATATCAGACGCGTCATCTCCTAAGATTTCTAGTTATATAAAAAGTACTACTAATCCTATTCGCGTTATAGGAAAATGGAATTTTGAAAGTTTAAAATATTTTGGCATCACTAGTGCTATTATTGGAATTGCGGCGATTACATATGCTTTTTTCTCTAATGCTAAAATATCAATCATTGCGTTATCAATTTTTGGAACATTTGGTTTATTAAGTGCATTTATTCTTCTTGTTTTCACCATCGGTCTTACCAGCTTGACTAGAAAATTAGGAGTTCCAGATTTTGTTGTCAAACGACTTCTTCATTTTGACAAATTAAAACTAGGAACTTTATACAATCTTTTTGTAAATCGTAAAAAGTCAGCCATGACTTTAATTTCGGATGTATTTATTAAACACATGAGGTGGTTTAGTTACGAAAGGGTTTATGGAAATACACTTTGGAGACCACGATTAATTATGAATGCTGTGTTTGAATTTACCGAAGATGAAGTTGAAAAAAGGAAAAGAAAATATCCTCAGATGAATGAAGAACTAATTGAGCCAGGTCAGAAAATAATTAGAGCTACTTCCAAAGCAAACACGATGAGTACTAAGCTATGGTTTACTCCCGAAGAATTAGAAGGTGATGAAAATATTCTTGACACATTAATAGCTTGCGGCCAGTTTACTATTTGCTTTAGTATATTGGAGTATATTGAAAAATATATTAAGAATAAAAAATACCATGGTAATTATGAAAAATATGATGAGGAAACAAAAAAGGCAATTGATTTATTGGAGGTAGAATTGTTGGAAGACTGGCGTAAATTTAAAAAAGACCCTTATTGGATGGTAAGAAAATGGAATGCGTAAAAAATAAAATGTATTAAACGTTCGTGTTAAGCATTTCTATTTCATTAAGAGCTTTTTCTAGTTCCAGTTCAAATTTGTTCATTAACTCATTATTCCAGGATAATAAGGACTGCATATAGAGTGAAATAGAAGATTTATACTGTTTTACCATTTCGATATTAAAGTAGAGCGAACCTGTACGACGAATTAAAAAATCAGAAACAGTAAAACACATTTCATGTTGAGTGGCATATACTATTTGAGCACGCAATAAAATTGGCAGTTCATTTTTTTCATTTTTCAATAGCGTTACATTTTTGAAAATTTCAATAACATTAGAACCATAACGGTAAATTAAAGTTTCAACTTCTTCAGCAGGCAATCCCAAAGAAGCACCCTGTATGGTTTGGTCTTTTATAAAATCAGAAAAATTGAGAGGACTATTGAATTTGCCTCCAGAAAGTGAAATGTTTTGAGTTACACATCCTGAAATATGCTTTTTGTTTTGTTGATATATTTTTTCTCCAATTCGATCAACCACTCTTTGTGCCATTTTTCTGTAACCCGTCAATTTCCCCCCTGCAATAGTTAACATGCCTGATTCTGACTCAAACATTTCGTCTTTGCGCGATATTTCAGAAGGTCCTTTGCCTAGTTTACTGATTAGTGGTCGTAAGCCAGCCCACGCAGATTGTGTGTCGGATATATTTAAGGTATTAGTTGCAAAAAAATCATTCACACATTTTAAAATGTAGTTTCTGTCTTCTTTTGTAATGTCTGGATTTGTCAATTCTCCTTTATAAAATGTATCGGTAGTTCCGATATAAGTTTTGCCTTCTCTTGGAATAACAAATAGCATTCGTTTATCATATGTGTCAAAGTAAAGAGATTGCTTTACTGGCAATTTTTTCCAATCAACTACTAAGTGAACGCCTTTTGTAATCAGTAATTTATTTTCAGTTTTTTTTGATTCTATATTTGCCAGTTCAT
>JBEIPP010000223.1:0-4228 GCA_040376995.1 Flavobacteriales bacterium | reverse complement strand
GGACATAGTGGCGGATTACCTGGCTTCGGAAGCAATTGGCGCATCATGCCTGAATATGGTATTGGCGTAGTGTTGTTAGCGAATGTAACGTATGCGCCCACTACATCTATTAATTTAAAAGTATTGGATAGTGTAATTAAGCTAACAGGTTTAAAGCCCATTCAATTACCGGTCTCCACTATTTTGAATCAACGTAAAAATGAATTGGTAAAATTGTTACCTAATTTTTCTAACGCAAAAAAATCGGGCATTTTTGCGGAAAACTTTTTTGACGACTACTATACCGACTCCTTGATAAAGCAAGCCACAACTGCTTTTCAAACAATTGGAAAGGTTACGACGATTGAAGAATTGATTCCGGAAAACCAACTGCGTGGGTCCTTCATCATTAATGGAGAAAAAGGAAAATTGAAAATATTCTTTACACTAACACCAGAGAATCCAGGATTGATTCAGGAGTATCGGTTGAGTGTGGTGAAGTGAGAAAAAAATTGACACTCTATTATGTAAAAAGTGGATTAATAATCGATGTTAAAATCGGGAAATAAGAGTTTTTGCAACTTCCACTTACCCTGCTCTTTTTTAAAATAAAATAGTTTAGAATTTTGTCTACTATAATTGTGGATACAACTCACAATTACACATTTATTATAGTCGTCAAAGAAATAAGGGGTAGTTATCTCAATCATACTTCTAGCCAATTCAGGGTATTTACTAATAGCAATTAAATTACGAGATTGTAAAGAATCATTATTATAAAAGCGACTAATATCCACTAAGAAACATTCAGAGATATAATTTGCAAAATTCAATTCAACTGCATTTTCATAAAGTTTGGAAAAAAAATTCTTTTTATCCTGCTCTTCTTTGAATACTGTTGTGTCATTTTTTAATACAATCGAATACCAATTCGTGTAAGAAAGATTAGTCTTGCTAAAAGTTTGTGGTCGTACTTTATTATTTATTTTGGATACTCCTTGAGTTACTAAGTAATCTTTCACAAAGAAGTTCAAGAAATTGGACATTTCTACAGAGTCTCTTTGAGCAAAACTCACAGTAGTAATTAAAAGAAAACCCAACACAATCACATGTCGCATAAATAATAAAGCAGAGCGCCAAGCCATGTCTGAGTTGATTTAATTATTTGACTACTTTATTGTGTGTTGTTTTTGTAATTTATGATTTACTTCCGACTGTTTAATTCCATTTTTGAAATTTATTTTCTTGTAATCAAAAGTGTTCATATCTATAAACTCATAGTACTCATTATTTGAATATAGAATTACCACTACATATAATACCGTGAAAACACGGTATTGAATGTTACAAAGTAAACCCCACTGCGTTTCCAGCATAATCCGTAAATAGTATGCAGTTATTATTACTGTGTAAAACAGTACTTAAATTCTATAAAAAAATAATAAATATTTGTTTATCTACGATATTATCGTATGTTTACGAAAATTTCGTAGAATGATTAAACTTACAATACCGGAAGAAGAAGCCATGAAAGTGGTTTGGCAAATGGGCGAGGCCAATTTAAAAAAGATTTTAGAAGACATGCCAGCACCTGTACCACCATATACTACGTTAGCAAGCACCATTAAAAATTTAGAAAAGAAAAAATACATCACTTCAAAACTTGTTGGTAATACCTACTTCTATTCCCCAGCAATATCGGAAGATCAGTATAAGAAGCAATTCGTTAGTGGCCTGGTAAAAGATTATTTTGATAATTCTTATAAAGATTTAGTTACATTTTTTGCTAAGCAAAAGAAAATAAGCCAGTCAGAACTGAAAGAAATCCTTAAAATGATTGAGAAATAAGTTAATCTAGCACATGTCAAATTTACTGATATACCTTGCAAAACTAACAATAGGCTTAAGCATAGTTTATTGTTTTTACTACCTCGCTTTAAAGCAACTTACGCTTTATACATGGAATCGTTATTATTTATTAGTAACCACTGCTATTTGCGTTTTTTTACCATTGCTAGATATTACTCAAATCATTAACGAATCTTATCCAACAATAACAAAGGTTACTAATGCTATACCTATAATAACACAGCCGATATTATTTGAGACTTCATTAAATCAGCCAATTGAGATTAACGGATCATCAACATCATCAGCTTCAATATCAATCTGGCAAGTATTGGCCTATTGCTATATAGCAATTTCGATTTTCTTTTTAGTGAGGTTATTGATACAATTGTATTCAGTTTATCGTTTGCATAAGAAAGCTATTTTATTCAACAGTGAGTTGAATATTCACCATATAAATGAAGAAATTGCCCCTTTTTCCTTTGGCAAATCAATTTATCTAAATATAAATAAACATAACTTATCTGCTTATCATGAAATCATTTTACATGAATCCATTCACGTTAAGCAAAAGCATTTTATAGATATTATTTCGAGTGAAATCATTTGTATTTTAAACTGGTTTAATCCTTTTGCGTGGCTATTAAGAGATGCAATAAGACAAAACTTAGAATTCATTGCAGATAATCAAGTGGTTGAATCAGGAGTCAATAAAAAAATATACCAATATCGATTGTTAGAAGTTAGCGGTGTTTCAAAATATAATTTAGTTAGCCATTTTAATATCCATTCTCTAAAAAAAAGAATTACCATGATGAACAAATCAAAATCCAAACAGTCTAGCACATTTCGTTTCATGTTTATACTGCCTATTTTGAGTTTACTATTACTATCATTTAGAACAAAGTTGGAAATACTCCCAATCTTAAAAAGTGGTTTATCCAAAGCAACAGATTTACTTAAAGTAAAAGAAACAGTAAAGAAAAATGAAACATCTTTTGTAGACAATAATAAGCCACTCAAGAAATATATTACTTTAGGTATAGTTTTAGATGAAGCAACTTTTCAGCCAATTGCTGGTGTTACAATAAAAGAAGCTAACCATCAATTAGAAACTAAAACAGATGCTAGAGGTGTTTACAAAATAACAATAACTGATACAAGCTCTAGGGTTAATTATAATTTCAAAATGAGTAAAAAAGGTTTGCCGTTTCTAGCCGACCAAAGTGGTTCTTACACGAATGAAAGTGAAAAAAACGAAACAGGGGTTATTATGATTTCAAGTATTAGAACTAAAACTATCAATGATCAAAAAGCAGGTTTAGTAAATAGCTCGTCCTATTCTTCAACAGAGCCAACAATTGAAAACTTGCATGTTTGCATTGGAAAATTCGTTAAGAGTAGAGAAAACGAGGCTGTAATTAAATTAGCAAATGAAAAAAATGAAAGAATTTTTGAAGTGATAGATAATCAATCGTTTATTCTCAGAGCAAATGGTACAGTTCATGCAAGTATGAATGGCATTTCCCCTCTTATTTTAATAGAAGGAAAAATACTCACAGGTGAAGAATTAAATGCAAATTATAAGCGTAGCCAAATTAAAATAAAATCTATTCGGGCGGATGGATCTGAAGCCACTAAACAGAAATATAATAATTTATATGGAGTTTTTGAAATAGAGCTGAAAAAAGCATTTTAGTTACCCTTTCAAAATCTCCAACGCCTTCCCCTCCCACTTCGGAAATAATATGCCGTTGTTGTTGATGTTTAAATGTTTATTTGCTACTCCGCTAAATACTGATCTAAAATCGGTAGTAACGGGCAAGTCTCGTTGGTCTTCTAATTGGTCTTTGGCGAGTGAACCTATTTGTTGATATACTTTTCCGCCTTGTACATCATTGCCTAAAACAAAAGAACAACTGGCTCTTCCATGATCGGTGCCCCCTGTTCCGTTTTGCGCAACGGTTCTACCAAACTCGGTCATGGTCATTAGGGTTACCTCATCTTGGTAACCGCTCATATCATTCCAAAATGCTGCAATGCTGTCACTAAAGTCTCGCACGTTGCGAGCGAATACACCGTTGAGGGTGCCTTGATTAAAATGCGTGTCCCATCCCCCACTCTCTGCAAATGCCACTTCCAATCCTATGTTCATTTTGATGAGTACGGCAATTTGTTTTAATGAATTACCGAGTGGGCTGTTGGGGTATACCACGCCCGCAATGGGTTGGTAATTTTTGATATCATTTACGTTCAGCATTTTTAATGCTTCAAAACTTTCTTTTCCAGCTCTGTTCAATAAACGATTACTGGTTTGCTCATACAATTCTTCAAAAGAGCCCGCAGTTAAATTAGCAGCCATTGGGTTTCCTTTGGTTTGAAGGGCAAAGTCTGCAAGATT
>JBEIPP010000219.1:0-4399 GCA_040376995.1 Flavobacteriales bacterium | reverse complement strand
TATGATCACGATATTACTTTGATGAAAAGTATTGTGAGTGCAGCAAAAGAAAATGGAGTAACAGCCATCATTGCTGCTGACCATGCGGTAATGAATTACGCCAAGAAAATTGGCATGGAAATTCATATTTCGACACAAGCTAATGTTTCTAATATTGATACCGTTGAATTTTACGCCAACTTTGCGGATGTAGTAGTATTAGCACGAGAATTAAGTTTAATGCAAGTGGCTGATATTAGCCGAGAAATTAAACGAAGAAATATTACAGGTCCTTCTGGTAAATTAGTTGAACTCGAAATTTTTGCTCACGGAGCCTTATGTATGGCAGTTTCTGGCAAATGTTATTTGAGTTTACATTCACATTTTGCCTCTGCCAATCGTGGGGCTTGTATTCAAAATTGCCGCAGAAGTTATGTGGTAACTGATAAAGAAGATGGAATGGAATTTGAAATCGATAATGAATTTATCATGTCGGCAAAGGATTTATGTACCATTGATTTTTTAGATAAAATATTAGATGCTGGTGTGAGTGTATTAAAATTAGAGGGTCGCGGACGTTCTGTAGATTATGTGCATACTGTTACTAAATGTTACAATGAAGCCATTGATGCCTATTTGGAAGGAACTTATACGAAAGACAAAATAGAAAATTGGAAAACTCAATTAGCAACTGTATTTAATCGTGGTTTTTGGGATGGTTATTATTTAGGTCGTAAAATGGGAGAGTGGTGTGATGAGAATGGGTCTAAATCTTCCAAGAAAAAAATATACTTAGCTAAAGGTTTAAAATATTTTGAGCAAGCCAAAGTAGGTGAGTTTCAATGCGAATCGCATAGTTTATCGGTTGGTGATGAAATCATGATTACTGGTCCAACCACTGGTTATATTGAGATGAAAATAGAAGAATTAAGAGTCGATGGAAAACCTACTGATAAAGTGGTGAAAGGAAATATCTTTACCATTATGAGCGATGAAAAAATTCGTCCTTCTGATAAATTATATAAATTAGTTCCAGAAGCTTAATGATTCGTATTATTCAACAACGTATTAAATGCATTGGTTGCAACGCTTGTGTAGAGGCTGCTGATTATCGTTGGCGTATTTCCACCAAGGATGGAAAATGCACTTTAGTAGGTGGCGTTGAAAAACGAGGTTTTTATTCGGTTGTAGTTAACGATCATGAATTAGAAGATAATTTAAAAGCAGCTAAAAACTGTCCTGTTAATATTATTAAGATTCATGAAATCTGATTTTTTTTAGTTTCAGGCCTGACTAATGTCATAAATAGTTCTCTCTTTCTTTAGTTCCTTTGCAGCGGATTTATTATAATATTTAAATCTTAATGCAATGAAAGCAGAATTAAAAGATAAAATTAAAACAATTCGACACGATTATACCAAAAATCAGTTGTTGGAAGAAAATATTACTTCAGACCCTTTTATTCAATTTGGTATTTGGTTGCATGAAGCTTTTGAAAATGGAGATGAAGCAGCGAATGCCTTTACTCTTTCTACGGTAAATGAATTTAACGAGCCTTCATCAAGAATTGTATTGTTAAGAGATGTAAGCCATGGCGGTTTTACATTTTTTACAAATTATGCTAGTCATAAAGGAAGAGATATAGAGAAAAATAAACATGTTTCTTTATTGTTTTTTTGGAAAGAATTACAGCGTCAATTAAGAATTGATGGAACAGTTGAGTTTTTATCAGAAGAAGAATCTGTTTCATATTTTTCTTCAAGGCCACGCGAATCTCAAATAGCCGCATTAGCATCACAACAAAGTGAAGTGATTTCTAATAGAGAAGAATTAGATGAATTCTTTTTAAATGTCACTAAATTATATGCTAATCAAGAGGTTCCTAAACCAAATCATTGGGGAGGATATGTTGTTATTCCTACTAAAATGGAGTTTTGGCAAGGTCGAGCTAATCGATTGCATGATCGCATCCAATTTACTTTAATTAATAATTCATGGAAGATAGAACGTCTATCTCCATAAAAATAAATTTTGTACTACATGAATACAGTAAGATTTACAAGCGCTAACAAAGACGAAAAACAATTTGTGGCAACTCTGAGAAAAAATGTAAACGATTATTTTAAGGAAAATAATATTTCTCAAAAAGCAAATGGTGCAATGGTGGTTAAAACAATTGCCCTAGTAAGTTTGTATATTGTTCCTTATGTTTTAATTTTAGTAATACCAATGTCTGCATGGATCGCATTAGGTTTATGCGTTTTAATAGGTATTGGGATTGCAGGTGTTGGAATGGGAGTAATGCATGATGCTTGTCATGGCGCTTACTCTAAAAAACATTGGGTTAATAATTTATTATCAGGCACTTTATATTTATTAGGAAGTAATGTCTTGAATTGGAAAATTCAGCACAATGTATTACATCATACTTATACTAATATTTCGGGATTAGATGAAGATATTAATACGAAAGGTCCAATCCGTTTAGCAGAGCAAGCACCTTTAAAGTGGTACCATCGTTACCAGTTTTTATATGCATTCCTATTTTATGGTTTAATGACCATTACCATGTTAACAAATGATTTCACCCGTTTATTTCAATATGAAAAAGCTGGGTTAGTGAAAAGTCAAAATAAGAATGTGAAAAGTGAATATGCAAAAATGCTATTTCGTAAAGTGATTTATTTGACTATTGTTTTAGGTCTGCCATTGTGGTTAACTGATTTTACGTGGTATCAAATTTTAATTGGATTTTTTGTGATGCATTGGATGGCAAGTATTATTTTGAGTTTTGTGTTTCAAATGGCTCATGTAGTTGAAGGCGCAGATCAACCAGTTCCTGAAAATGAAATACATACTGACTGGCATGTTCATCAATTAAAAACAACTTCTGATTTTGCTCGTAATAGTAAATTATTAAGTTGGTATGTTGGTGGTTTAAATTTTCAAATCGAACATCATTTGTTCCCAAATATTTGTCACATACATTATCCTAAATTAGCTCCTATTGTTGAGAAAACGGCACATGAGTTTGGTATTCCTTATAATTTAAAATCAAGTTTTGGTAGCGCTTTAATGTCGCACGTAGAACGATTAAAAGAACTTGGTAGAGCTTAATGATTATGCTTAAAAATCAGTTTATTAGAGTTACAAAGAAGTTTACGTTTGACATGGCTCATGCCCTTTATGGTTATGATGGACCTTGTAAAAACATTCACGGACATACCTATGTTCTTTATGTGACATTAAAAGGCAAGGCACTAGAAAATGAAAATCATCCTAAAAACGGAATGGTGATTGATTTTACTGATTTTAAAAAAATTGTGAACGAACAAGTTATTTCTGTTTTTGATCATTCATTAGTATTGAATTTAAATTCACCTCATGCACAATTAAAAGAATTAAATGTCAATTTTGAAAAAATTAATTACGTGTCGTATCAACCTAGCTGTGAAAATTTATTAATTGATTTTTTGAACCGCATTCATTTAAAATTACCAAACAATATTATAGTAAACAGCTTAAAATTAGAAGAAACACCAACCTCATTTGCAGAGTGGTTTTTGGAAGATAATTAGTGTTATTTACTTTTAAGTACATTTTTCTGATTAAAATCAGTTCCGTTAATGACGCTTGTCAGATAAAAGTAAAGTTTAAGTTACGACCTTTGTAAATAGAAAAGAGAAAGAAATATGACAATTATTAAAATAGATAAACCTGTAAAAGTATCAGAGATAAAGAAAATATTCAATAATGAATTCCCGTTCTTAAAAGTTGAGTTTTTTAAGAAAAAACATAAAGCTTTGCAAGGTTCATTAAAAAAGGATGTAATTACAGATGATTTTATTATATCATCATCTAATGGAATCGAAGATATAGTTATTAGTGAAGATATGATTGTCTCTGAATTTGAAAATCAATTTGCCGAGAAATTAAAACTATCGGCACAGGTTTTTAGAAAGTCAGGCAGATCTTGGTTGGAAACAACTTTTACGGATAGCTGGACATTAAAAAAACAAAATGAAGAAGGGATTGAATTAAGTAATATATAATTTGTTGTTGTTTTAATTATTACTATTTAGTAGGAATAAGAATAAAAGTAGATTCGAAGAGTATAAAAATTAAGAGTAGATTTTGGTTTTGGTTCAAATGGGATTAATGGCTTTTATATAAATTTTTCCGAAGCGTTTTTAATACATTGTAATTAGTATAATGTTTAGTAATCTAGTCCTTTTTACATGTATTTTTTATCATTTCATCTTTAGTTAATTATTTATCTAAAGAGAAGACTTGTTTTAAATCAGCGCATGAGCTACGTAAATCGATCATGTATTTTTTTTAGTTTTCCTCTGTAATAATATGCACGAGATGATTTTTACATAATATCTGTTTTCGTGTTTTTTAAAGCATTTGTAAAGTC